>CAZHNG010000432.1:0-5089 GCA_964533785.1 uncultured Saprospiraceae bacterium
AACCTCACATTTTCCGGTCAGAGACCGATTGATATTGTATCGAAGTCTGGAGACTCCGACAATCACAATCAATATTTAATATCGGTGACTACGAACCTCGGAAGTTTTTCCAGACGGTGCCCCTAAGTTGAGAGGTAAATACAGCTAGACGTTGGGTGTAATGTTCGTGAATTTGGTGTTATGTTTAGTTTGTGATGTTTATCGATATTCCCATATACCCCATAACAAAGCCAGACAGTGTATAATTGACCTGTCGTGGCATAATTGGGGGAGGAAAAAGTCATTGATTATTTACTTTATGGTTATGAACAGCGTAATCCGCATTCAAAATTTACAGTTCGGTTATTCCGGCCAACCTGCACTTTTCAGTGGGTTGGACCTGAATATCCCTTCCGGTACGGCTTTTGGTGTCCTGGGCCCCAATGGAGCGGGGAAATCAACTCTAATGAAGATTATTCTAGGTCTGATTCCTTTTAAAAAGGGCGAAGTGGAGGTATTTGAGGAATCATTGGCCACCCTTCGGTCCCAAATATTGCGTAAGGTTGGATTCCTCATTGAAGCGCCCCGGTTATATCCACACCTTTCGGGTAATGATAATCTCAAACTGTTTGCCACCTATCACAATATTCCATACACAAGAATGCCGGCGGTGATCGCCAAAGTGGGGATGGTGGATCATGTGGATAAACTGGTGCGGCATTATTCGACAGGAATGAAACAACGACTCGCCATTGCTATCGCCTTACTGCACGATCCGGAACTCCTTATTCTGGATGAACCGACGAATGGTTTGGATCCGCAGGGTATTGTTGAGATCCGCAATCTCATCCAGGACTTGAATACCAATACCAATAAAACCATCATCTTTTGCAGCCATATTTTGAGTGAAGTAGCTCAGGTATGTGATAGCGTAGGGGTTTTATACGGGGGCAAATTCGTTTTTCAGGGCAGCATGAATGCTTTAGACCAGGTTGGTCATCGCTATTTTGTTGAGACAGACGATTTGGTCAGAGCCGATCAGCTATTAAAAACAATGAATGTCGAAGTTGTGGGACAACAGCCGAACGGCCTTAATATCTACCTCGATAAACGAGCAGAAGTAAATCAGGTCATCGACCATTTACGGGAAAATCAACTCAACCTTTTTCAGTTCAAGAAAATGGAAGATGATCTGGAAAGTTTATATTTGAGGCTGACGAGGTGATACCTGCTGCAAGGTGTAACCTATCGGTAGGTGTCACCTCGAAAAACACTACCATATGTCTTCCTTAGTACGTGCAATCAAAGCAGAAATGCTCAAGTCTAAACGCTCTTTGGCTGTTTGGTTATCCCTGGCGGGCACGATAGCTAATGCTGTTACTTTCTTTTTGCTCAGTTGGTTCGATCTGGGGGCACATACGATGCCACGCAGTGGCTCGGCCTGGGAAGCCTACATCCTGAATCATTACGAAGGTATTGCCTTTATGATGCTGCCCTTGTTCGTTATTATCCTTGCTACGCTGTTGACTTTTATGGAGCACCGTGCCGGTACCTGGACCTCGATCATGAGTTTGCCCATTACCCGGACTAATATTTATCTCAGCAAACTGATCTTCGGATTATTACTGTTTGTGGCTGCTCACCTTTTGTTTGTTATTGGGATGCTTTTTACCGGGCTGCTAACCGGCCTTTTGAATGAGCAGTTCAAACTATCCCTTTTTGATTTTCCCATGATTATGGTCTTGCAATTGATCTTTAAGACTTGTATTTCGGTATTGGCATTATTTGCACTGCACCTGTGGATCAGTGTACGGTTTAAATATTTCATCATACCATTGACCATCGGCATCATTGGCTTTGTACTAACGACTTTGTTGACGCCCGCTTTCCCTTTCCAGTGGGTTAATCCCTATGCCTATCCCATTTCTTTTATGCCCGACTATAACGGAGCCATCCAATTGGAGGCATGGGGTTGGTGGAGCAGCCACGATGTGATGAGCATTGTTTTAGGACTATTCTTTACTGTCGTAGGGGTAGTAGAGGTGCGGAAATTCGTTTTTGATTGAGAACGGTTGGAAGTATCATATACCTCCTGGTAATACCCCGAATACCCTTAGTAAGACCAATACAAGTGCAACGGTGAAAATAGTGCCGAAAATGGGTTAATTATATTTTGCCAGCCACCACGGAATAAAGATGTCGAAATTATCGGCCCGCGAATCTGAATACCGCCGTGCCAATAAGGTTAACGGACAAATAAAATTAAAAGCTACGATGGTAAACACCTCCAGGAATACCAGACCGATCGCTATCCAGGTATAACGATTGATATCCCCGATAATACCACAATACAAAACGTAGAAAATAAGGGTGACAAAGAACACCCAAATGATGGTATGAATGATTCTGATGTAGTATAATTTTTGTTCGGGATGTTGCAGCATCTTAATAAGGGTTAAATGAACTTTCTTTAACTATCCAATCAGTTAAAAAACAGTCAAAGCAGTGCCGACTTACTTAAAAAACAAAGCTACGCCTTAGCCCCGTGCAAAATCTCCCGAATCCTTTTCGCCACGATCCGTTCTTCACCAGGATTCATCATCCAGGTGGTAATGCCGATGTATTCATCATTACCAACGGTTTGAATGGAAGGGTGACCTAAACGAAGAGCTTCACGCGCTTCTGCCGGAGAAATTTTTAGTTTTTCCTGATCCCAACTGATCTTGAGAGAAGGAACATGGTTGGCAATTTCCGGCACGTGGATCTCGCTTTCAACCCCATCAACCGCGGTCGCATTATCGCTGATGTGTTGAATTTGCTTTTCCCAAAGCGCCCAATCTTTTTGATGGTCGCGTTCCAGATAATTTTCGACGGCGGCCATCATAGCCAGAATTTCTTCTTTGTTCACTTTCATGCCTCTGCCGACCGTATCGCCACGTGGTGGGGCGCTTAACCGGGCGGCGGCAACCAGGTCTTTACGGCCTAATAATAAACCACAGCTTTGGGGGCCGCGCAATCCTTTACCTCCCGAAAAACAGACCAGGTCAAAGCCCATATCCGTATACTTCCAAAGGTTTTCAACCGGTGGAACATCAGCGGCACAGTCATTCATCGTTGGGATACCGTATTTTTTACCCATAGCGATGAATTCCTTGTACTGGATTTTTCCGGTAGGATTGGCGTAGTTCAGAAACCAAAGCATGGCGGTTTGTTCATTGATGGCTGCTTCCAGTTCTTCCAAGGTCTCCACTTCTACAATTTTTACTCCGCAATTGCGTAAGGCGTGTGCGTAACCGATGTTATGCGACTTTTGCAGGATAACCTCATCTTTCATGCCGGAAAGATCGGTCGGTATCTGCGAAGCTTTTTGCTGGTCCATCCCAGTTAATACGCCGGCCAGACCTAAAGTGATCGCGGAAAAAGCCCCCGCAGTGACGGTTGCTGCTTCGACGCCCAATAATTCCGCAATTCTTTCTCCGACTTTATCTTGAAGGTCATCGAGATTAACGTATTGGGTGGTTGCGTACTGATAGGCTTCAATGGCTTCCGGCACCATCAAGCAACCGGTCATTGAGGTGTAGGTTCCCGCTGCATTAATAAAGGTACGAACCCCCAATTCTTTAAAATAATCTCTCCTGGAAGCGGATGCTAGTGGTTTTGATCGGGCTACTACCTCCGTTGGGATCATCGCCCCAACCAGCGGTAAAGCTGCAATATGTTTAAGTAAGGATCTTCGTTTTAACATAATTTGTAAGTTTTGATGATTTGAAAAGTGTTGTGCTAGAAGGGGGAGATGAGTTCAACGGGTTGAGCGGTTTAGAGCGTGCTATGGGTAAAGGAATGAAAGAGTTCTGGTTGTTTTCATCAGCAATTTTTGTTCACGAATGCAAACCGGAAACCTTGTCCTGTCACCCATTGTTCATTGTTCATTGCCCATCGCTCATCGCTCATTGTTCATCGCTCATTGTTCATTGTTCATTGTTCATTGCCCATCGCCCATCGCTCATCGCTCATTGTTCATCGCTCATTGTTCATCGCTCATTGTTCATTGTTCATTGCCCATCGCTCATTGCCCATTGCTCATTGTCAATCCAGCCCCGCAATACAATCGATCTCCACCAAAGAATCACCCGGTACGCCGCCGTAAGTGGCCACCGTAGTCCGTACCGGAGGCTTTTTACCGAAACGGCCGCGGTACATTTCATTCATGGCGTGATAATCTGCCAAATCATGTAAGTAGACATTTACTTTTAATACTTTATCCATGGAAGAACCGTGTTTTTTCAGTTCCTTCTCCAGTTCATCCAAAACGTGTTTGGTATGTGCTTTGATGTCTCCTTCAAAGTGGGCGCCCTTACCCGCTAAAAACAAGAGGTTGCCGTATTTTATAGCGCTGGAAAACAAAGGGGTGCCGTTCTGGTCTTCGACGACCTCACCTACCACTTCTTTAGCGGCTGGTTCTGCTGTTTTTGATGAACTGGCTTTAGCTACGCCAAAACCGAATAAGCCGGCCGTGATGCCGGCCAATTTTTTGAATGTTGATCTTCTAGATGTATTTTTCATTATGTAAAGTTTTAATTTAAAAAAGGTGATCAAAATTAGTACTAAGGTTTATCTTGTTCTCCAGATGATTTTATAAAGTCCTCTTCCATCCATACTTCTCATTACACTAATATCGTTTTGGAGCGGCTGTATTGACATTCAAACTTATATTCCTAGTTTTGAAACTAAAAGTAGTCTCAACGGCAAAGCACTGGTGTCGCCCCGCTGGGGCTCATAGTAAGCGTCTTTTTATCCCCGGGCTTACCAAGATTTCGTCCCTCTGGGACTATTTCATAGTGCAACATTTAATATCAATATTTCGACCAGCCTATAAAGTTACGGCCTATTTTCAAGCTTAAATCCCAAATCGAGAGTAGCTGCTTTTTTATTCTGTCCTCCTCCTAATCCTATGAGTATCCCTTCACACCATCTCACAATCCCAGACTCACACAGCCTGGCGTCTCCCGATAGCTATCGGGATCTAGTGCCTCGGGAACTAAATAACCGGCCCAATTCGCGGCCTCTTTTCCTGCGGGCCTTTGTTGCTCCCCCGCCTGCCAAAGTATTG
>CAZHNG010000433.1:0-5082 GCA_964533785.1 uncultured Saprospiraceae bacterium
TGTTGACTCCCATCACCAACATCAAATATCGCTTGCTCTACGGCTTTCTGAAACTCTAGCCCGGCGAATACGCCATGCCGGCCATATTTTTCCGCAATATCATCCATTTCAATGGAAGTTACCGTGCCTGAATTCGCAAATGGAGAATCCCTGCGAGACATGGACATCCCATTGACCACAATTTCTCCCGGAGCAGTTGCGGCAGGGACAACCAAGCCTCCCGGGCACATACAAAAAGAATAAACGCCTTTTTCATCCACCTGGCACGCGATCCGGTAACTTGAAGCGGGTAAATGCTCTTCACGAGGCGATTGATTGTATTGTATCCGGTCGATCAAAGGCTGAGGATGTTCAATACGCACGCCAAGAGCAAATGCTTTCGGCTCAATTCGAATACCCTTATCCTCCAACAAATAAAATATATCCCTGGCTGAATGTCCGGTGGCTAAAATAACTGCATCGGCCCGGTATTCCTTCTCCTCGTTGACCACTACTCCCAATATGCGTTCCTTTTGAAGTATAAAATCAGTAACCTGACTATTGAAATGGATCTCTCCACCAAAATGGCGGATCGTTTCTCGAATATTTGCGACCACTTTCGGCAACTTATTCGAGCCGATGTGCGGATGAGCATCAATTAGAATATCGGGTTGCGCACCGTGCTCCACTAACAATTGGAGGGGTTTTAAAATGTTTCCTCGCTTTTGGGACCTGGTATACAATTTACCATCGGAGTAGGTTCCTGCACCTCCTTCTCCAAAACAATAATTGGAGTGGGGATTCACCTGCCCGTATTGTTGGATAGCTTTTAAATCACGACGTCTGCTGCGTACATCTTTTCCACGATCCAAAACAATAGGTTGGATACCGGACTCAATCAATTGCAAAGCGGCAAAATAACCTGCTGGCCCGGCCCCAACAATTATTACCGTTGGTGCACTTGTTTTTATAGCCTTGAATTGTTCGAGATGAGCAGGCTCTGCTGTCCAGGAATCCGGGGAATAGATGCCGACTTTTAACTGGACGACCGGACGACTGCCGCGGGCATCGATCGATTTTCTGAGGATCTTTACTACGGGCTCCTTTTCTTTTTTTATCCGGGCCTTAGATAATGCTTTGTGCTTCACATATTCAAAGTCAGCAGCTTGGGCAGGGAGTAGTCTTAATGTTACATTTTTTTCCATCAACCTCAAATTCCGATGCTAAGTTTTTATGATTCCCTTCAGGTTGGCTAATTCTCAACTTTCATCCATTCCTCAGCCCCACTTTCGTGAAATATATCCGGAATGTACACTTTAACGACGGCTTCTTCGTGAAAATTCCCGTTTTTCGAACGAATGGGTTGTCGCTTTTTATCCTTTGCCGTTAAAGTTAATCTGTTTCCATTGAGCAATCCCTCAATATCATAACGTCCTTTCTCTAAAAAGTAGTCCATGATACCTTTTGATGCTCCGTACAATTTAATTTTTGTTTCTACCAGGATATTATTACCCGGCCAGGGCTCTACAGAATATTCTCCCACCAAATCCAACTGTACGATGGTGGTAGATGTATCCATTTCAAATTGTTCGTGGATGATCTTTTGTAATTGACCGTGTGCGTATGTAGTACAGAAAAATAAAGCAAATATCAGGAAGTACTTCATCATTTAATGGTCCGTTTTTTTATTCTACAGACCTTTTTGAAACAAAGGTCTTTATCAATTCTTCTTTCTCGAAACTTTAGCAAGCAATTCCTTAAACATCAATTTTCCTTTCTCAGGATCTTTGATGTAAGTGTATACGGTATAAAATATTAAGATATAGATCATGGTTTAACTACACTTTAAAATTGTTTATGGAAACACTATTAACAGAATTTCATACATAATCGTTCAAACAATTAAATACTTAAAACAAATTCGTGGGGGTAAAAGTTCCACCTTATTTACTGGAGAAAAGTTTGCACTCAAAATTACTAAATTTCGAGTAAATTAAACTTGAAGAATTACTGATTTCCATTTTCTCTGGTATCCGGATGATGGCTGTTTGAGCTCAACTGATCAAATTCCATCCCTTAGTTTTCTTTCCAATTTTGTCCATTTGTTTTTTGACCGGCAGGTGTTCCGGTAAAGAAAATTCCGGATCATGTTCTAAAAGGTGTTGCGCCCACCGACGTGCGGCTTGCAGGATGCGGCCATCTTTGGCAAGATCCGCCAGACGTAAATTCATGATCCCACTTTGTTGTGTACCTTCGATATTGCCAGGTCCCCGTAATTTAAGATCCGCTTCGGCAATTTCAAAGCCATCATTGGTTCCGACCATCGTCTGGATACGCAGTTTGGCTTCACTACTCAACTTAAAACTCGACATTAGGAGGCAGTAGGATTGGTCCGCACCACGGCCAACCCGCCCTCTCAACTGGTGTAATTGCGACAAACCAAATCGCTCCGTATTTTCGATAACCATAACAGAAGCATTAGGAACATTAACGCCTACTTCAATAACCGTGGTGGCTACCATAATCTGAGTTTCTCCACTCGCAAATTTTTGCATCTCATAATCTTTATCTGCCGGCTTCATTTTTCCGTGCACTACACTGATCTGGTATTCGGGCGCCGGAAATTCCCTTCGCAGGGCTTCGTAGCCTTCTTCCAGATTCTGCAGGTCCAGGGTTTCCGACTCTTCAATCAATGGGTAGACGACGTAGACTTGTCTACCTTTCCCAATTTCTTCCCTCATGAAACCAATGACCCGCATCCGGTGGTTTTCGGTACGGTGGATGGTCTTCACCGGTTTTCTTCCAGGCGGTAATTCATCAATAACCGAAACATCCAGATCTCCGTAAAGGGTCATGGCCAGTGTTCGTGGAATAGGCGTAGCCGTCATCACCAAAATATGGGGGGGCAACGGAGTACTTTTCTTCCACAACCGGGCTCTTTGGGCTACTCCAAAACGGTGTTGTTCGTCAGTAATCGCGAGCCCAAGGTTTTTAAATACCACCTTATCTTCTAAAAGTGCGTGGGTGCCGATCAGGATGTGGATCGCTCCTTCAGCTACCCCCTCTAGTATGGATTTGCGCTTTTTTCCTTTGATGCTCCCGGAGAGGAAACCCACTTGGAGATCCACTCCCTCAAGGTAGTCGGAAATAGATTGATAATGTTGTTGTGCGAGAATTTCCGTCGGCGCCATGAGGCAGGCCTGAAAACCATTATCAATGGCCATCAACATCGTCATTAAACCAACGATGGTCTTTCCACTCCCAACGTCACCCTGCAATAACCGGTTCATTTGAATGCCGGTTCCCAGATCACGCCTTATCTCTTTTATAACCCGTTTTTGAGCGTTCGTCAGTTCAAAAGGTAATTTCTCTTTGTAAAATTGGTGGAAGTAAGCCCCGATTTCGGGAAAGAGGTACCCCTTGATATTTATTTTTCGCTTGTGTTTGGACTGAAGAATACGCAATTGCAGATAAAACAACTCCTCGAACTTCAATCGTCTTTGGGCGGCATTCAATTCTGTTTGATTCACCGGCAGATGAATGGCCTTAATGGCTTCGTAATGAGAAACGAGCTTTAGTTGCCGGATAATATTCTCAGGAAGATTTTCCGGCAGATCAGCAGGATGGATCTTTTCGAATAATGATTTGATCATCCTCCTGCGCACTTTTGCATCCAGTCCTTTGGTATTAAGCTTTTCCGTACTGGGGTAAACCGGGGCAAAGGTCGCCGCTAAGTGAGTATTTTCAGTAGACACAGGCTCAATTTCCGGATGCGGAATATTAAGTTGATCACGAAAGGCATTTACCTTACCGTAAATGACGTATTCTTTGCCGACTTGCAGGTTCTGTTGCAGCCAGTGAATGCCCGTAAACCAAACCAGCTCGATCGCTCCGCTTTCATCGCGAAACCGGCCCACCATCCGCCGTTTCCGCCCATTCCCCAATACGTCTAACCGTCTCAAAATACCTTTTAATTGTACATTTCCACTGTCGGCATCCAAATCTTTTATCCGGTAGAAACTGGTCTTATCAATATATCGGTAAGGATATTGCTGCAATAGATCTTTAAAGGTGAAAATACTCAGTTCCTTCTTGAGCAATTCACCTCGTTTCGGCCCTACCCCTTTTAAATATTCAATCGGACTTTCTAATATGTTTACGGGTTTATTCATCCCCTACTTCAAACTTTTCGTTTTTCTTGACTAAAATATAAATTTATGGTGAGATTTTAAAACCCCCATCTTCAACTCACCTGGGCTTAATGTTGGTGAAAAATGATCAAAAATAGACGATTGGATCATTTTCAAATTACCATTATACCAATATTATCGTCAAAACAGGAAACTGATCTTAATTTTATTTTGTTCTTCGGTTATTATTTTGAATCTTGGATCAACGAATATTTGAACATGGAATCGGTAAGACAAAAACAAACAGCTGAAATGGTAAAAAGACATTTCAGTCTACTCTTGCAGCAGGAAGGATCCTATATATACGGCGATGAAGTTCTCGTTACCGTTACTTCGGTAAAAATGACACCGGATTTTAGCCTGGCCAAAATATATCTCAGTGTATACAATACGGATCATAAACAGGAAGTGATGCTAGAACTGGATGAAAATGTCGTCCGCCTACGCCAGGGTTTGGCCAGTCGAATTAGAAAGCACGTACGGCGCATTCCTGACATCGCCCTATATTTGGATGATACCCTCGATGAAATTTATCGGCTGAATGAATTGTTCGACCGCTTGCATAAGGAGAACCAAATGGGGAATGATACGAAAAGTGAATAGCAGACATCTCGTTTAGAGGATGTTTTGATTTTTTGAGCGATGTTATGAGAATACCTGGTGATGATTTTAATCAATTCCGAATATTCTTTATGTTTTCGTAACGCAAAAATGCCCAAAAAATCAAAACTAGCGTTGCTCATGGCTTGGTTTGGGATTTATGGCCGCGAAGCCGTATGTTATGCAACACGACAACTACGTGGTAACAGACTAATAAACAGGTGTATGCACAAAATCATAAATCCCAAACAGGCTCTTAATATTGGACTTTTGACGCTAGACGCTAGATTTTAGACAACAAAACGCTGATATT
>CAZHNG010000434.1:0-4991 GCA_964533785.1 uncultured Saprospiraceae bacterium
CCACATCTGATTGGTTTGGTGTAAATAATAGATATTACAGGACAGGAAAACCAACAATACCGGAATACTTAAATAGCGCGGCAAATAGGAAACCAATATTAGGAGTATACCAAAGAAAAAAGCGGAGGCAAAATAGCCCAGCCGGTCTCCTTCTACGTGCATTAATGTGACCATGTATAAGTTATGCACCGGTAACAGCGCTCCCACAAAAGCCAGGATGAAAAAGATCAGTAATTTGACTTTAAAAGAGATCCGCTGCCAATAAATTACTGCGATAACCATGAGACTGGTAATAAATCCTGAAATCCAATAAACACCAGAGGCCGTATTGAAAAACTGCATGATCCCATTCTCAAATTTTCCGGGCTGGTAACGCGTAAATAATAAATATTTTGCAGCGTATTTAAAATGAGCGCCCAACCATTCTTTTAAACTTAGGTTGAGATGAACATCATCTCCGTAATGGGCAAACCAGGAATCAAACAACAGCTTACTCAAGCCTAATCGAAGAAATAATAAAGCCAGCTGTATGCCTACTAAACCGATCAATATTTCGCGCTTGAAAATGCGATCGCTTGGGTAAAAGACAGCCAGTAATAATATGGTCAAGCCGGGAATGACAAAGCTATTCTCAAAAGTGAAAAGGGCTATCAGAAAAAGCAACTGGCTGAAAAACAGGTATTTCCTACCCTTACCATCTAACCAATAGCTGGTAAAAAGCAATATGGCAAAAGTCATTAAGGTAGTAATGAGGTAACTGTAACAAACCCGCCAGACAACCGCTTCGGTATGGTAAGGTGAAGTGAGCCACAATAAACTGATTCCTAGTGCGATGTAAGTTCCATGCTGTAATCGTCCTTTCTGGAATAAATAATTAAACAGGAGGAGGATAACCAGCGCATTAGTAGCGTGCGTTACCGTGAAAACCAGGTGCCATCCCAAAAGGTAGGTCGTTCCAAAAAGTTGGTAAAAAATAAACAGCAAAAAATAATTGATTTGTTGCAAACCGTAAAAACCAAAGGTGTTGAGAAAAACATCGGATAGGCTGGCATCCTGAAGTCTTTCAACAGTGCCGACAAAGTCAGTTACGAAACCCGCTTCTCTGGTTGACCAGTAAAGCAGTTGGATCAACAGAATGAAAATGAGCCAAAGCAGAAACGGTTTTTTCAGTATTCGCATGTCGCAGTTTAAAGTGTCTCGGTAGCTTGAATAAATTAATCATCCTTTTTTCCGAAGCCAAGATATGCCCATTTTCCGGTATCCCAGTCATTCGTTTTACCACGAGCTTCAAATGCACCCATGAAGCTATTGCTATCAAAAGGTGAAGGGATTGCTGTTACGGGTTTATAAAAATCCTCTTCGCCGTATCTTCCAAATTGGTTGATTGGAGGGGCATAAATATTTTTGACATTAACAGAGTCTCGACATAAAGCAGAGAGTAAATTGTCGGGTAGAGGAGCGTCCGGAGAAACAATAACAGCGTCTTCTATGACAGGAAGGTTGTAATCCAGTTCACATCTTAAAAAAGGAAACCTCCGGATGGAATCTGGGAATGGGGCTAAATAAACGGTAATATTTTTGAGCATAGGATTTCCCAAATTTGGATTTTCAATAAGCCGATCATCTTCTGTGGTATTATCCCGGCCGTTACCAGCATTGAAAACAGCCCTTTCTTTTTGGGGTTTATCTGCTCTTATCGCTGAATAAGTAGTATTAACTCTTTTAATATCAAAGGGGCGGCCAAGTACCAGAATATTTTGCACCCGCCCGTTCCAGCCGTATTCCCAATCGATGGCATCGTCTTCAAAATTGTGGATAATGATATTGCTTAGATTGACCGAGCCTCCAATGATTTCAATGCCGTCATCCTCAGCATCAGCAATAAGGATGTTCTCAATAATAGTGTTATTGCCGACACCGAGTAAGGTTAATCCATTGAATTGGACATTTCTCTCCAGGCTATAACCAGGATATTCAATACGAACAAACCTTAAGGTCCCGTTGGAATGCTCGTTGTAGGTTCCCCCGGCACGATGGAGAAAACCTTCGGATTTGTTGCCGTTGAACTCATCAATATATTGAGTAAAGGTGGAATCAGGGTCTCCATTAATGGTGGCCTGGCCGTAGATGTTAATGCCCTTCCAGGGTTTAATCTTTACCCGGTCAATGGTATCCCGGTCGATTCCTTTAACAGAGATACTGGTAAAGGTAATCGGAGCATCCTGAGTTCCTTCCGCCTGGATTTGAGCATTTCTCGTGATATAAATTCCCTTTCCATCCTCTACGTATACTGTGGTTCCTGCTTCAATTTCCAAAGTGTCATTGACGACATATACATCGTCCATAATTTGATATACCTGCTCTTTTCGCCATTGCAATTGTTCTTTTTTAAGAATACCGCTCAGTTCAATCAGGTTTTCTTTGGTGCCATTATTAAAGGCAAAGAAAATGATTGCGGCGATACCGGCGATTGATAGTAAAAAGACCAGGAGCGGCGTCCACTTATTTTCCCGGCGTTGTTTTTTCTCTATATCATTAAAGGCGAGATTGGACAAATATCGAGCAAATTCCTCTGCAGAGGGACGGTCTTGATAAAATTTTGCTCCGCTCAAAGCCTTGAGCAGGAATTGTTTGAAATTATCTTTCCAATGGGCCTGATCTATAATCGCTTTGCGCAAGGTTTCACCGCCGATACTCTTGCTTTTTCTCAGCAATATATTGGCAATAATGGCTGCGATGGCGTAAACATCACCGGCTGGTAGACCGTGATAAGCTTCAAGATCCTCGTAATATTTTTTCCAGGCTTCGTCTGAAGCATCTTCATTGGGTTTGCGAGGACGCTGGTAGCGTTCAGGAGCAATATAGCTGCCTTTAAAATGTTCGTCCAGAAAGAAAGGGGGTTCCTTACCATCTATTTTTCTTGAACTGTCCATGTCACAAATCTTGACTTCTATTTTTTGTGACTGTTCGTCGTAAAAGGAAACCAAAATGTTGTCCCGGTGGAGATCTCTGTTGACGTAATTATTTTGGTGTAACTCCGATAAAATATTTAAGGATTGAACAAAAATAGATTGGTAAACGGGCCAGTTTTGCTGGTCAACTGGGCGGTCGAGGTCTTTGATATCCATGTAAAGCCGGTCCAGGATCTCTCCTAAGTGGGAGCCCGTTAAGTCATCAATGCCGACCAAGTGCCACTTCAGGCTGCCGTAAATTTCGAGCGAAGAAGCGAACCATTTTTCCCCGCTATCAATAATATTGATAATGCCTTTTACATTGAGTTGCTTCAACTTTTTAAAACTACCGATCTCCCATGATATTTTTTGGCTCACTCTGTCTTCCCTGTCAATATAGTTGGGATTGACTTCCTTTACGATAACCAATTTTCCTTTTGGCTATCCCATGCGATCCAAACCCATTTATCATTGCGGGCTCTGATGTTGTATAGCCCCCAGAAGCGGTAACCAACTTTGTTTTCCCGGAGGTTAATTTCCCGCCACTTGCGATGGCCGATCTCTTGATAATCGCGATTTCGGCTCCATTTTTCCAGGATGAACTTTGCCCTTTGATGATCATCATCGGCATCAGTATTACTGAATAACAGTTTCCAGTTATTTACTTCTTCCTGGGACGCCTTCAAGCCATCGTGCGGCTGTTTTATCTTACTCTTTTGGGAAATTTTTAACTCATTGAGGATGGCCAGACGGATGCGGTTTTTTTCAAGTTTGTAGGTATCAAAGCTGATGACGTTTAGTTCACTCCTCTTATTCAGGTCGGTAAGACTTCCCTGTAGCTGGTAGCCTATATCTGAGATTTGTTTAAGAAGTTCACAAGCCTGTGAAAGCTCGTCTTTAGCTATCAGCTCCTTAATTTGTTCAATCAGCCGTAGTTTATCTTCGTCTAACATGAAGTTGGTGGTTCAAGCAGTGAATATTTACGAAACAAATATAAGGTATCGCAAATAAAAAATGCTTACCTGTATTGAAGTCAGGTAAGCATTTCGAGATGATCAGAAGATCGGATTCCTCTCTTATTTTCTTGCCGGTTTTTTAAAATGTTGCGATAATAAACCTCCATGCTTTTCAATGTCCTCTACGTTTCCAAAAAATGCTTAGCAGACGAAGTCTCGCAAGCCTATTACCTCACTTCCTCCTACTCCAGATCTCATACATAGGATCCCCCTTACTACTTTTTCCGCTATGGTGCCATTCTCCGTCGATCATTTCGTAGTTGAATTGCAGGGAAGCGCCGACGCGGCTGTCGTCACGGGAAAAGAACTCAATATTCTCCGTATAGACCCCGTTATTAGCGGTGTAGGTGCCGCCGCCGGTACCGAAAAACTGTTTGGTAGCCGTATTGTAAGCGATCCATTGGAAACGGTTGCCAGTCAATATTTTCATGGTTTTGCGGGGGCGATCAGTATCTCTCCGGGAAATTTCACCGTCTCTTTTACGGCCGGAGAAAAGCCAGGCACTGCTTAAATCTGTTTTTGCCATTTTATCCAAGGCATGCCATTTGCCGCGGGGCCTGCAGCCTCCTTTGAGCTTAAAAGTTGAATTGGAGGCTGCAAATTCCTGGCTCTCCGTTTGTCCCACCAGCGTTGAATCAACCGTGTGAAATTCATAAGTAAAGCTCAATTCATCACCGGACAATTCCCACATTCCTCCTTTGGTCATGATGAAAGCGCCGTCTTTGGTTTGGTAGGTGGTGTGAGTAAAGTAGGGGCCGCTGAATAATAGAACATGGGTTTCACCATTTCTGGTGGTATTGACCCAGGAGCCCTCTAATTGAATATCAAGGGTGAAAGATTGAAGGGTTAAAAAAGAAAGGAATAATAAGGTTGACATAAATTTGATTTTATGATGGATATTTGTTTATACGTTTAATTGTTGATGCGAAAATCCTCTCAAATGGATCAATGGATTAAAAAAATAAACACATCAACAATTCAATTCTGGTCAGCCTGTAGCGTAGTGCCGGACACAGAAAGTAAA
>CAZHNG010000435.1:0-4985 GCA_964533785.1 uncultured Saprospiraceae bacterium
AAAAAGTACACGCTGCACTAGAAAAAGCAGCACAAAACATCCTTGATGCCGCGGGTGATGATCCGATCGTAAGCCGCCAGGATATACGAAAAAAACTCAATGAATTAGAAGGTACCGAACAACAACTCACAGGTATTTTTTATCGATTCATGGACAACCGGGATGCCAAGCCGGGAGCAAGGATTACCAAAAAAGATATCGATGAGACCCTGGCTTACGCCAAAGATAAGTTGGTGGATGCTTATGACGTGAACAACAATGGATTGTCCGCTGCTGAGATTGCGAAAATGTCGGCAACTGCCCGCTTGGCAGTGCGGTACGCCATTTTGCAAGACCAGATGGAGGAAGAGGTTACTACCGATAAACTCTATGATAGCCTATTCGAATTAGGGAATGACCTATACTTTCCGGCTTGGGCCAATGAAGCCGATGCCTACTTGTCTGTTTTCCGAAAAGACGCCGATTTACAGGCATTGACCCCGGAAAACTTTAGTGCTGCCCTGAGCCTGGATCCATCTAATAAAGCAGAAGCTATTCAGTTTTGGCATCAAGGCCGGTCTAATTATGAGTGGATTTTTGAATTATACGAAGAATACGAAAAATTAGCTGCTTTAGAGTCGTTTAAAACGCTCCATCAGTTTATGGAGGAACACCTCACCCACATCACGCATATTGTTGTTGGACTCGATGGAGCGCGCGATGATTCTGAATATCCCGTTTATTTTGTTGGTTTAACTCCCGAAGGAGATATCCTTGGATTTGAGACAACTACGGTTTGGACGTAAATAGGGGCTCCTTGAAAATTAACATGCTTTGAGGCGGTCGAGGTTAGGCTTTCCACCCATTCCTGGTGTTTCCGCTCACTGATCCGGTTAGAAGCAATTCGACAAACACCGTAAACCGCTACCAATAGTAAGGTAGCCCCAATTAAATAAGATTTATTCTTTTTTATTTGGTATTTGATATTGAATCTCTCGGAAATTTCCTGTCTATAAGCTAAAAGCACCAGTCCTATTGAAAAGACCACAAATCCAAATACAACAATGACCATATCGTTCCAGATCAATTGGCCCAAACCGATTACAAAAGATCCGCCAATAGTCATGATAGCGCTGAGGGTATGACTTAGGATAAATTTCCAGGCATGAGTGGCCAAACCTGCGTAAAGCATAGCGGGGCCGACAACGATAAAAGGATACCAAATGGATGGGGTGTTAATCAATTGACCTACTAATTCATTCCTACTAGAATGATCAGCAGCATAGCCAAGGGATAAAAAACAAAGCGCATTGACGAATGGTAAGGCTTAGGGACGAATGACAAGCCCTATTTTTTAAAAGCAGGGATATATTTTCGGGAGACAGGAACCCAAAATCCCGGAGAGGGATTAACCTCCAGCTTTAGCCCCTGGGCATTACCGGAAATCTGTTCAATCCTGGCAGTATTGACGAGAAAGGAGCGGTGACTTCTTTGGATATCTGTTCCCGATAAAGCTTGTTCTGTTTTGGAAAGGGTATTGCGTAGGATCTTTTTTACTATTTCCTCTCCTTGGTGATAATAGACCTGGATATAATTCTGCATGGCTTCAATACAAATGATCTGATGGGTATCCACCTCGAAATACTGATCCGATTGATGAATAGGGATGCGAACAAGATTGGGTTGCTGATTTTCTTTATCCACTTTTTCCTGGAGGTGAATCGCAGCAGCAATTTTATCGTTATTCCGAGAGCGGCGAATCACGATTAACAATCCAAATAGCGTGATCGGAAAAACACCAATACTTAATGCGCTGTACAATATACCTAAAAAATGTCTTGCTGAATGAGGAAGACCGTAGGTGTAAACCGTAAAAAAATAATTGGCCGTGGTGATGCCTGCCAAAATTCCCAGGTTGCTCACCAACCATTTCCAGAACGTCCACTTGGGATGATCTCGCTTTATTTTCACCACGTATTTCAGGAAAAATTCATAGGCTATTATTACCGCAAAACTGATTAATCCAAAAATGATGGCAAAATATAGGGCTTCCTCCAAAGGGGCTTCCGAAAACCCAAATGGTCTGAACACCACTAGAATAAAGGTTACAATTAAACCCGTAATCGCACCGTTTGTGACAATCGCTTTATTGCCATCATTTTGCGGGTATGGCTCGCGCAACAATGCAGTAATCCTTTTTATCACGATAACTCAGATATTGATGAGTAACTTGAAGATAATAATTCGAAGAATACTATGGAAAAATCTTGGGGAGAACTAGAATGATATACTTTTTGCAGTAAAAGAGGTTGTTTAACCCTCCTTATTTGAAGTTAAAAACTAGTCTCAATCAAAAAAATATGGAAAAGGAAGCCTGTACTCAACTACTCCGGTCAAGGCTTAATCTTCTTCTGCTTCGCCTTCTGCATCGGATTAAGCTGCTTTTCCAATTTATGCTTTTTAAAGACCTGAAAGCGGGATGGTAATTCCTTGACGGGCCAGTTATTGTTGCTTTCATCGATATCGGCTGTTTCTTTAAAAGGATCGAGCACGATAGCGGTAACGACTTTATCCTTGACGAAGACCTTTTTGAAGGTATTTTCATTTTTACGCCATATTTCTACCGGTATCCGTTCTATTTCTTTGCTGCCATCTTCGTAGGTCCATTCCAGAATGATCGGCATGACCAGACCACCTTTATTCGTGAAAGTCAATTCGTAGTAATTATTTTTGCCGAATTGGGTTGTTTTCTCCTCCTGGGTATACGTTTCATCAAAATAGTTCATGACTTGGGTTTGAATAGAATCCTCCGTTTCCCATGGGCGGTAATTGTTATAGTAGTCCTGAAGATCTGGGTCTTCTTCCACGGCAAATTGCATACCTGATTCCTGATTCTTGATCTTTGAAATATCATCAAAGGGTTTTTGCACGGTCCAGGTAACAGTATCAGTTTGTGGTTCGGGATTATTTTCCAGGTCCACTTTGTACCATTTAATAGTGTCCAGAGCAATATCTACGGCATCGATGCTGTAGAACCAGCCTCTCCAAAACCAATCCAGATCAACACCACTAGCATCTTCCATGGTGCGGAAAAAATCGGCTGGATCGGGATGTTTGAAAGCCCAGCGACGGCAGTACTCTTTGAAGGCAAAATCAAATAGTTCTCGACCCATCACGGTTTCTCGGAGAATATTCAGTCCCGCCGTAGGTTTGCTATAGGCATTATTGAAATAATCGACAATATTTTCGCTGTTGGTCATGATGGGCTCCAACTGGTCCTTGGGCCGACTCATATATTCCACGATCTGCGGTGCCGGTCCGAACCAGCTTTTGTAATTATTATCCCATTCCTGTTCCGCCAGGTATTGCACAAAACTGTTGAGTCCTTCGTCAAACCAGGCCCACTGACGTTCATCGCTATTGATGATCATCGGGAAATAATTGTGCCCCACTTCGTGAATGATCGTGGAAATGGCCGCTATTTTAGTGTTTTCGGAATAGGTGCCATCTTCTTCGGCCCGCCCGGGATTGAAGCAGATCATGGGATACTCCATACCGTTGGCGGCTTCTACCGAAATGGCGACCGGATAGGGGTAGGGTATCGAATACTTGGAATAAATATCAAGGGTATGTTCTACTGCCTTGGTAGAAAACTTGTTGTAGATGGGATAAGCTTCTTTGCCGTAATAACTCATGCACATCACTTGTTTACCCTCTTCGGTAGTATGCGGCAGAGCATCCCAGATGAATTTACGGCTGGCGGTCCAGGCGAAATCCCGTACTCTATCTGCTTTAAAAATCCAGGTCTTGGTATCAGTCGATTTGTTCTTCTTTTCATTGGCTTTAGCTTCTTCCAGCGTCACAATTTCCAGTGGTGTTTTAGCTTCTTTGGCGCGTTGCCAGCGTTCCATTTGGGTGGGCGTGAGTACGGTAGAATAATTGAGGCATTCGCCGGTGGAACCGACCATGTGATCTTCGGGAACGGTCATTTTTACCACGAAATTACCAAAGGTCAACGCAAATTCTCCGCGGCCGGTGAATTGTTTATTTTGCCACCCTGTCACATCGTTGAACATACACAAGCGAGGATACCACTGAACGATGGTATAAATATAGTTGCCATCCTTTTCAAAATATTCGTAACCGCCTCTTCCCCAACTGGCACTGTTCATCCGGTCGATCAGATAGTAATGCCATTTGATGCGAAAAGAAAAAGTCTTTCCAGGTTGTAAGGGCTCCGGCAAGTCGATGCGCATTAATGTTTTATTGATGGTGTATGGTAGGTCGGCACCATTGGCGTCGGTGACTTCATGAATTTTACAGCCGAATTTATCTTGTTCCCGCCAACGCTCGAGTTGACGCAGGTCCGTTTCACTCATGGTGTTTTTGATGGTACTGGGATCAAAGCGATGGTTATCGGCATCTGCGGCGTGTTGATTTTCGTCCAGTTGCAACCACAAGTAGTTTAAAGGGTGGGGAGATTGATTGTAATAAGTGACCAATTCCGTGCCGTCGAGCCGCTGTTCTTCCGTATTTAGGGTGCATTCAATTTCGTAGTCACAGCGTTGTTGCCAGTATTCCGGACCGGGTGCGCCGTTCATCCCACGGTATTGATTGGGACTCGGTAATAATGTACCCAATTGTTCGAATTTATTGGCGTGGTTAGAGGTATTTTGGGAATATAACAAAGGTAAAACAAGTAACAGGGTGCCTGCTAGCAAATAGAGTTTTGTAAAAGCCTTCATAATGTTTAGTTTGTTTTTCTTCCGGCAGCAAATCGTTTCAAAACTACAATTGAAACCGAGGTTGAAATTAGGAAAAAATCCTTATTTCTATAATGGTGTATTTCATGGTTCCGGCATTCATCAGAACAGACTGGACAGAAATCTATGAATCTGTACGATGAATTAAATAAGCGTCCGTTCAGATTTTAAGGTGTTCATTTCACGATTGAACACTAATTCATTACAATATGTAATTGACTTATACCGACGTTGAAGTGGTTT
>CAZHNG010000436.1:0-2034 GCA_964533785.1 uncultured Saprospiraceae bacterium
GATTTGGACAAAAATCCGGTGGTTCAAAACACTAAGAAACTTATGTTACAGTGTAATTAATGGATTCATCGCAAAATTGATTTTTTTTTGGTAATAGTCTGATAATTCACCATTTTTATCCTCTATAGCATTAAGGAATAAAAGTACTTTATAAAAGCGTTTTCAGTTTTTCCTGTCTTAAAACCTTTTGAATTCAAAATTTTCTCATCATACAATCTCAATCGCAACATGGAAAAAAGATACATCATCTTCGTCCTGCTTACTGCATTTTTTTTAAGTGGATGTAATACGTTACCTAAAAAAAGGGATAATGCTACTGATTTACTGGTTTTTTCAAAAACGGCCGGGTTTCGCCATGCTTCCATTGAGGCGGGGAAAGTAGCTTTGCTTAAAATGGGAGTTGAACAAGGCTTCAACGTTGACACAACGGAAGATGCTTCGCTGTTTACTCCCCAAAACCTACGCAAGTACGACGTCGTCATTTTTCTGAATACCACTCAGGATGTTTTGAATGACGCCCAACAAACGGCCTTTGAAAAGTACATTCAAAGCGGTGGTGGTTTTGTGGGCATTCACGCAGCAGCGGATACGGAATACGACTGGCCATGGTACGGTAAATTGGTAGGGGCCTATTTCAATGGCCATCCAAGTGATCCCAATGTACGGGAAGCGGATCTGGAACTGATTGACGGTACCCATATTTCTACCAAAATGCTGCCCCAGCGCTGGCACCGCAACGACGAATGGTACAATTACAAGTCTATCAATCCTGACATAAATGTTCTCCTCAACCTCGATGAATCCACTTACGAAGGAGGAACCAACGGAGACAATCATCCTATCGCCTGGTACCACGAATACGATGGCGGAAGAGCCTGGTTTACAGGAGGGGGCCATACCAGCGAATCCTTTAGCGAACCCTTGTTCCTCGAACATCTATTAGGCGGGATTCGGTATGCTGCGGGAGAGTGATGTGGTCATGGGTGATGGAGGACAGGACGGCAAGTTCTGAAAGATCGGTTTACATATCGTTCCATAAAAATTCAATCACAACATATTTATGAAAAAGGCTTTAATTGGAATTGTAATATTATTGGCATTAGGCGTAGGTGCTTATTCTTTTTTCTTTAAAAAAGAGCGGTTTGTAAGCGTGTTGGTTTTTTCAAAAACAGAAAGTTTTCGGCATCAATCCATTGCAACGGGCAAAAAGGCCATCTTGGACTTGGGGAAAAAGCATGGCTTTAAAGTGGATACAACGGAAGATGCTTCGGTATTCAAAGAAGGATCTTTACAAAACTATAATGTGGTGGTATTTTTAAATACTACGGGAGACATCCTAAATGATGCCCAGCAATTAGAATTTAATCGTTTCATTCAGGCTGGAGGTGGCTTTGTGGGCATTCATGCGGCGGCGGATACAGAATACGATTGGCCCTGGTATGGTAAGTTAGTAGGGGCTTATTTTAACGGCCACCCTAATGACCCGAATGTTCGGGAAGCCGATATTGAATTGGTTGATGGCACACATATATCCACAAAAATGTTGCCGGAACGCTGGCACCGCAGCGACGAGTGGTATAATTACAAGGATATTAACCCCAATATCAATGTTTTATTGAATTTGGATGAGTCCACTTACGAAGGAGGGACCAACGGGGAGGAGCACCCTATTGCCTGGTACCATGAGTTTGATGGCGGCAGATCCTGGTATACCGGCCTGGGCCATACCGATGAATCCTTTAGCGACCCGTTATTCCTCGAACATTTACTGGGAGGCATCAATTACGTTGCTGGTGAAGGACAGCCCGTCGATTACAATAATGCCAATGTGGCACCAGAGGAGAATCGTTTTAACAAAGTCGTTTTAGAAGATAACCTCGATGAACCGATGGAGCTGGAAATACTTCCGGACGGAAAGATGATCTTCATCGAACGAAAAGGAAATATAAAAGTGTTTGACCCTGCAGCAGACAGCTCCAAGGTTATTCAGCAGATGAACGTTTTTACGGAATTTGAAGACGGACTTTTAGGGAT
>CAZHNG010000436.1:2044-4983 GCA_964533785.1 uncultured Saprospiraceae bacterium
GGCTTTAGATCCTGATTTTTCAGAGAACTTTTGGGTCTATCTATTTTATTCGGATCCGGAAGTCTCCCGGCAAAATATCTCCCGCTTTACAATGGCGGCGGATTTTATGTCTATCGATCTATCGACTGAAAAAGTACTCCTATCCGTTCCAACCCAAAGGGAGGAATGCTGCCATTCTGCGGGAAGTATGGAGTTTGGCCCCGACGGACTACTCTATATTGCTACGGGTGATGATACAAATCCGCACGCATCGGATGGTTATTCTCCCAGCGATGAACGGGAAGGCCGGATGCCCTGGGATGCTCAGAAATCATCGGCCAACACAAATGATTTGCGAGGTAAAATTTTAAGGATCAAGCCAGAAGCAGACGGCACTTACTCTATACCGGAAGGCAACCTGTTTGCTGAAGGCGAAGCGAATACCCACCCGGAAATATACGTAATGGGTTGTCGCAATCCCTTCCGCATCTCCATCGATCAACGTACCGGGTACTTGTATTGGGGAGACGTAGGTCCGGACGCTGGAACCGATAGCACGGGCCGAGGTCCGAGGGGCTACGATGAAGTAAATCAGGCACAGCAAGCTGGCTTTTACGGCTGGCCCTATTTCATCGCCAATAACCTGGCTTATCATCGGTACGATTTCGCTACACGAGTGGCAGGTGATCCGCACGATCCCGAAGAACCGGTTAACCAATCTCCTAACAATACCGGGTTGGAAAATTTACCCCCGGCTAATCCCGCTTTTATCTACTATCCCTACGCTGCTTCCAAAGAATTTCCGGCAGTGGGTGATGGCGGTAGAAATGCAATGGCGGGACCGGTTTTTTACGTTGATGATTATACTGAAAATGAAGGCCGCTATCCTGAATATTACGATGGTAAACTTTTTACTTACGATTGGATGCGCGGGTGGATCATGGCGGTGACAATGGAGGAAAACGGAGCTTTTAAACGCATGGAACGCTTTTTACCTAGTTACCGTTTCAGCAATCCAGTAGATATGGTCTTCAGCCCAAATGGAGATATTTTCCTGCTTGAATACGGAACCATTTGGTTTTCCCAAAATGAAGACGCCAGGTTGGTTCATTTGAAATACATTTCCGGAAACCGCCAGCCCGTGGCACAATTTGATGCAGATACCAGGGTAGGAGCGGCACCCTTAACGGTTCAATTTAATGCGGAAGCCACCAAAGACTATGATGGCGACGAATTAACCTACGAATGGTACTTTGAGGATGAAGGGGAAGTTAATGCTACCGTACCCAATCCTGCCCATACTTTTTCCTCTCCAGGAAAATATGAGATCAATCTGGTCGTAAAAGATCCGGAAGGAGCTACTTCTAGTTCTAAAATGGAGATCTTGGTCGGTAATGCTTTACCCGAATTGTCCTGGCAATTTGAAGGCAATCGTACTTTTTTCTGGGACGATCAAACGATGGGGTACGAAGTGATGGTGAAGGATGAAGAAGATGGTAATTTGGGAAATGGGATCGATGCAGGACAAGTTAATGTCAGTATTGATTATTTGGCTCAAGGATACGACGCCAACGAGGCGGCAATGGGGCATGCGGCGATGCAGGAAGCATCTGCATTTTTATTGGGAAAAAAGCTGATGGAGCAATCCGATTGCAGCACCTGTCATCAGATGGAGCAGCAATCTGTCGGTCCATCCTACCTTGAAGTAGCCAAAAAATACGAAAAGGACGCTGATGCCATCGGCTACTTAGCCGGAAAAATCATCAACGGCGGAGGGGGTATTTGGGGAGAAACGGTAATGGCCGCACATCCGCAATTATCGGAAAGCGAAGCCGGGCAGATGGCCAAGTATATTTTGTCATTGGCGGGAAGCAGGGAGGACCTGGTTGCCGGCCTTTCGCATAAGGGCAGCTATACTTTTGATCAGCAACAGCCGGGAAATTTTCAGGGAAAATACATCCTTACGGCTTCTTATACTGACCGTGGAGGCGAAAAGATCGGCCCATTAACCGCCAGAGAGGTGATCACTTTGCGGTATCCCATGATCATGGCCCATGAATCCGATGAAGTTGTTAAAGCAATGCGTTTTACGATCACCCCCGAAATGTCACAGGGAATGCTTACCGAAGATCTTGACGTACTGATCTGTGAAAATAATGCTCAGTTGGTTTTCAAGGACATTGATTTGACCGGGATCGGTGCGATTAAACTCAATCTGTTGAAAGCCGGCCAGTATTTCTCGGGGGGAAGCATTAGCATACATTTGGACGCACCAAATGGTAAGCCAATAGGATCGGCGGAGATCAAAACGAATATGGTCGATTTTGGTGCGGATGAACAAACTATTCCTATTCGGAGTGTAGAAGGCCTTCACGACATCTATTACGTGCTGAAGAATGATGGTAGCAAACCTATTACGGCGGTAGTTTCCATGGAATATCAGCAAAAACAAATCAATTGATTATATGGATTTCAGCGGATTCAATTTTTGGGAACTTTTGGTAGCGGCACTTTCTACCTTATTGATCGGAGCCATCTGGTATTCTCCGAAAGTATTTGGTAAAGCCTGGCAAAACAGGATCGGACTTAGCGATGAGGACTTAAAAAAAGGTAGTATGCTGCTTATTTTCGGGCTGACTTTTGTGCTGAATTTTTTTGTTGCTCTAGCCATTTCATTGTTTGTCGAAATATTTTTGATGATGGGTGCTACTCCTTTTACCGGAGGGCTTTTCGCTGCTGTTTTGGCCTTGTTTTTTGTAGCGACAACGTTTGGAGTGAATTATCTTTTTGCCCGTAAATCGATGCAATTGTATTTAATCGACGTGGGATATATGGTAGTAGCTTTTTTTGTAATGGGAGTGATCATTGGAGCTTGGTATTAAAAAGGTTTAATCTAGAATCAAACAATAGACTTGTTCGGTGGGTCATGAACGAGCGAAAGGGAGCCAAATTTTATGCTG
>CAZHNG010000437.1:0-4970 GCA_964533785.1 uncultured Saprospiraceae bacterium
TGAATATCAGCGTTTTGTTGTCTAAAATCTAGCGTCTAGCGTCAAAAGTCCAAATTTATTGGAAATCTAACATTTGAAATAGCAAAAATTGTATGAAGTCAATGCAGTATGTAACAACACAATTACGCGTTATTGGGGTAGTAATATTCAGTTTGGTTTTGGTTCCAACGTCGTGGCTCACCGCGCAGGTAGGCATCAACACCGACAACAGCGATCCCGATCCCAGTGCCATGTTGGATATCCAAGCTCCTGACAAGGGCATGCTGATTCCCCGAATGACGGCCTCCGAAAGGGATCTTATTCCGGAGCCGGCCACGGGTCTACTGGTGTACGTGTCTACTGGTGTACGTGCTGGATGAGCAGCAATTCTATCAATTCGATGGCGACGAATGGAAAGCCATCGGCGGCCAGGAATCACTGACGGGATCACTTACTGCTCCCGGAGTGGCTTGTGACCTGGAAGACAAAGCCAATTTATCCTTAGGTAACAACCCCCGGTCTATAGCAATTCGGGGAGCGTATGCTTACGTAACGGTACAGGGCTAATAAGAACAATTAATGATTAACAAAATAAACTATCAGACCATGAAAAACTTCTTAATCCTTATTATAGTCGCAGTAAGCCTATTGGCAACATTAGCCTTCAGCTATGACCATGAACCATCATTACAAGAACACATGCGTGCGACTACCCCTATCGAAGGAACCTGGAAACTCGTAAAAACCAAATGGGGTGATATGGAAGAACATAAGGTTCCTGAACGAGAGATCTATAAGATCTTCACCAAAGAGCACTTCTTTTTCCTATACATCGATGGCAATCAGGTCTCCGGAGCGGGTGGCGGCACTTATACCGCTGATGATAATAGCTTCACCGAAAGTTTGCAGTATTACTCCTGGGATCATAGTGCTGCCGGTACACAGCAAAAATTTGATTATACCATTGAGGGAAACCAATTGCATCAAACCGGCATGATTAAAAATACCGACAAGTACGATAATTATGTCATTGATGAATACTACGAAAGAGTGGAAGATGGAATCAGCGCAACCAAAGGTAATGGATTAATGGGCGTTTGGGAATACGCCGATGGCAATGGAAGTACGTCCGATTACCTCCGGGAAAATAACCTTCGATCCATTAAAGCCATTACACCGCAACATTTTTACTTCGTTTTTACGGAAAAAGCAACCGGTAAATACCACGGTGTTGGGTTCGGTAAATATGAACTCCATAACAATAAGTACACAGAACACATCGCCGCCTTTTCCTTCGACTCCACCGCTGTTGGTCAGACTTACGATTTTACCTTAGAAATAGATAGGGATCAAATTACTCAGATCGGGGAGCTCAATACGGAGCAATATCAGAATTTTACGGTAAAGGAGCGATTTAAGCGGGTGGAGTAGGAAGTTAGGATCAGATGTCAAAGGTATTGGCAATAATTAATAAACTCATTTTAAATAATTTTAAACATTAGGTATGAAAGACATTGTAACGTATCTCTTATTTTCCCTATTTATTTTTTCCTGTAATAGCAAGGTAGATACAAAAAAAATTGCAGAGCTAGAGGCTAGTATTCAGGAACTGGAAACTAAGCTTGCAAAAAGGGAAAAAGAAATAATAGACCTAAACAAAGATAAGGCATTCGCAGTTCTTGGAATTACATCTTTCATGAAAGCCAGCAGCCTGTTTGATTCACCATTAAAACAATTTTTTGAAACTCCTGAATTCTGGGAGGATTTTCAGGTGTCTCCTCCGGACTTCAAAAAATATATGGGAGATCCATGCATTCGAAAATGTTCAGATGCGTATGGTAAAGCCATAAACGACTGCCTAAGAATTGTTGGAGATGAAGAAGATAGACAACAATGTGAAGAAATGGCAAAAAGGGGTCGGAGTGATTGTTTTTCCAATTGCGATGACTAATTCAACTCAAATTTAACTGATCAACCCATGGAAAAACCTATTATTTTTAATAAATCTTATGTTTGATATAAGTTTCCGGCTCAAAGATAGTTAATCAGTTATCCGAGAATAAATCCATTTCCAATAACTCCAAAAAATCCGAAATGAAAACTTTTTTTGAAAATTTCAACCAGTGGATTCTAATCATGGCCAAAAACCTAATGCTTCTAACAACCATTTTATCAATAAGCCTATCATTTTCATACACCCAATCCAGCATCACCACAGCGGAAGCCCGAGATTTTATAGCAGACTACCTCGACAACTGCATACAGAACAAGTACGCCGAATTTTTCGATCGCTATTTTGATATAGAACAAGATGAAGACGGTTTTTACTTGCTTAAGCAATTTCTTTATCAATATAAAATCTTATCCGCTGAGCCGCCCTGGGTGGAAATATTAGCCAGTGTTGATGATCCTGCAAGATGGGATCGGATATACCGGTATCAACTAAAAAAAGAGAATAATAAGCTATTCATCGTTCCCAGAAGGGAAAAATACTGGATCGCGCATAACACTTTCTCCTACCAGGATGAACGAGTCATTAGCCGTCCTTTTTCAGCATCAGATATGGCCCTTTTCAAAACGCGATTTTTGACCACTAATGGCCTGCACGAGACAGATTTGAATAAAAACCATCCTGCTTTTCTAGGCGATTGGCTACGTTGGGAATGCCCCAGTTGTAAGGGTTTGACTTATCTGAATATTTTAAAACATTTTGAAAATTTCAGTTTTCAGCCACATGGTCAGTTTGAAGAAGATGGCGAATGGTTTGTAGTGGACGATCGATTAGTTATCCGTTTTCCTAGGACTAGTGATTACAATGTTTTTGATTTCCATGTTTTGAAAGACTCTACCCTATGGCTTTCCTATCAACGGGCTGATGGCGGGGAGATCGGGATGCACCTCATCCGGCCTGAACAGACTGATCAAATGCCTTTAGATACGCTACGAGCTTCATTAGTACCCCAAGTAGAGATATTATATCCAACCATCTATGATAACTTAAGCTGTATTGATTCCACCTACCTGATATTCGAACAAAAAGGAAAAGCCGGCTTGATGGATAACGTTGGAAACATCATCTTACCTCTCAAGTATGAGAAAATTTTTATTTCTGATGATCAAAAAGTAGTATTTGCCAATTTAAAAGATGGCGCAAAAGTCTTTGATCATAAGGGTTCAGAACTACGAACCTTAGACTATAAATTTGACATTGCCTGGATGAACGGTCAGTACTTTATCCAAAAGAATGGTAAAAAGGGAATTGCTGATTCTTTAGGTAATATCGTTATAGAGCCTCTTTACGATTACATTAAACCGGCCGGATTTGCCAATTATCAACTTTGCATTGGAGATCAATGGGGCTTGGTTAATTTGCAAGGGGAGGAAATATTGCCACTGGAATACGAAGGCCTGGAGTATCGAACGGAAAACCTGACCATCATCAAGGAAGGGATGCACTACGGCGTAATGGATACAGAAAAAAAAGAGTTGATCGTCCCCATCCAGTATGATCGCATCAAGATAAAAGGGGCACCACTAATCCTCGCTTTTAAAGAAGACAAAGCCATTCCTTACCGCTTAGACGGGACGCGCCTCGCAGATTTAGAATACGACTATATGGAATGGATGGGTTGGTATTACTGTGGTGTTGAAAAAAATGGTAAACGTGGCGTGATCAATGAACTCGGCGAAACGGTCTTGCCCATAAAATATGATGATGTGATGTGGGCCGACCTTAGCCTGAAAGGTTTATTTGAAGTAAAACTCGGTGAAGAGGAGTTTATTGTGGATTCCACGGAAATGGTTATTTCCGAAGCCGAATTCGAAAGGAGGAGGAAAATAACCGAACAATTACGTGAAATA
Organism: uncultured Saprospiraceae bacterium; assembly: GCA_964533785.1. Taxonomy (GTDB): domain Bacteria; phylum Bacteroidota; class Bacteroidia; order Chitinophagales; family Saprospiraceae; genus JANQRV01. Next base: position 3,841 of record CAZHNG010000437.1, read on the forward strand.
AAAGAAAATGAAAGGATCGCAGAGCACACAGGTGTCCAACCTAAATTCACTTCCGAACGGATGGATGGGTATTACGCCATTTTTAATGAAAAAGGACAAATGGTGCTTCCGCCCATCTATGGCTATCCTATATTCATTAATGATACGCAACTGATCGTATCCAAAGGTGACTACTACGGTATTATCGACGTAGCGGGCAGAGTGATATTGCCTTTTATTTTCTATGATATTACGACGTGTGACGCTTCGGGGACTTTGATCCTTGATTATAAGGGAAAGAAGGGGATGGTCAGATTGAAATAGAAGGATCTGTTGGGATTCATGCCAGGGGATAACAGACGAGCCACCCAAAAAGGTGGACCAGCAGCGAGCTGACTTGGTGAAGTTGAGGTTAGAATTCAATAGAACCAATTTATGTAAACAAAACTTTCCATTACAATTCAATACAGCATAATGGTTGAAACCAGAATGACGAAGGTATTCAGCAATTAACTCTAAAAAAACAAGTATTCCTTACTTGATATTCAAACAGAAATATAAAATGCCGACCCGTTAAAGGGCGGGTCGGCTTATTTACTCAACACCAATGGTTAAAGTCATGAAAATACTATCATTTACCCTATCTTTTATTCTTTTTTCAACCTACATTTTCAGTGCCACCTATGAAACGGCGAACGCTGGCGATTGGAATGATCCAAATACCTGGACTTGTTTGTCATCGCCTGCCGATTGCAATTTGATTCCTGGCCCGGGGGATGCCGTAACGATCAATCATGCCGTGACCGTTAATGTCGACGTGACGGTCTTTATTCTTATTATGAATCAAAGCCTGACCGGTGCCTCCAACACCTTGAATATTACGTCAACCTTTAATTGGTTTGATGGTGCTTTATCGGTACCGACCACACTCTCCAACGGGGCCACTTTAAATTTTAATGCTTCGGGTTCGGAGACATTATCCGATCCTTTAACTATTGAAACGGGCGCCATTTTTAATCATATTGACGGTACCCTTGCGATTACTACTCCTGGTATCGTCAATAATAACGGGACTTATAACCTATCCGGAGGGCTTATCCAAGGTAGTTCTAATCCTTTCTTTGAGAACAATAATACTTTTAACCTAAATT
>CAZHNG010000438.1:0-4954 GCA_964533785.1 uncultured Saprospiraceae bacterium
CAATTGGGCGTTCCGGTTCTTCCCATGAGCTGTATCCGGCGGTGGCATACGGCGTAGATGGGGTGGAACATATACAAGGAACCAGCCGCCGTGGATACTCGCCCAAGATCACGGGAATTTTGCGTTCTTACGGTGATGTCAGTAGACTAATTGCTGCTTCGGGGATGACCTTTACACCGACGGTTGGTATCTACGTTGGCTACGATTACCTATTGGCCAAGGAAGAAGAAGTGTTGAATGACCGTCGCTTACAGATTTTGGAAAATGCTTTTAGTCTGCAGAGTGCTCGCCAACGTATTGCGGGAGTTAAAGTTGATCCTGCGGGATGGGTGACACGGTTTCAAAATGCTATGAAGATGGTTCGGGATATTCACGAGCAAGGGGGTACCGTAGTAGCCGGAACTGATTCGCCTATTTTACCTTTCGGCTTTGGGCTCCATATGGAACTGCTGGCTTACGCTGAGGGCGGACTTTCTAATTTTGCTGTATTGCAAACGGCCACTATTAATGCCGCGAACGCACTTGGGGCTGGTGCAGATCTCGGTTCTGTCGAGCCGGGTAAACTGGCCGATCTGATTGTACTGGATCAAAATCCGCTGGCCGACATTCGGCATCTTCGTTCCATACAAATGGTGGTGCAAGATGGAGAAGTTGTTACCATGGAACAGTTGTTGCAAGATCCAGAGTAAAAGAAATAGATGAATTGCAAGTAAGTAAGGAGGCTACTTGAAGTAGCCTCCTTACTTACTTGCAAGATTAATTTTTCAACGCTTCTTCTAAAAACTGCAAATAAGAATGACATTGACTTTCCGCCTGTTTTCTAAAATAATCGTTGGTTGAATAGGGGAGTAGGTCGCGTGCTGCCTTTAAATAATCAATAGCCTGTGTAATAGCGATGTGCTGTTCCGCTGCCGAACTCGAATTATAAATCAACACGGCATGGTTGATCAGGGTGCCGATGTATAATTCCCACTGCCAGTCCTTTAATTCCATAAGAGGGATAGATTTTTTAAACAGGCGAATGATCTCTTGCTGTAACCGTTGCGTCTTTTCTGGTTCATCTGTACCAACAAACGCCTCTACCTGATCGCTCAAAATGCCCGCCTGGTCGATATAAGTGCTGGCCAACTCTTCTTTCATTGCTTTTGTAGGGTTAAACCGGAGGGCATTTTCGGCCGTTTTGATCTTCTGTTCACGTGAACTAAGTAGCTGGTATTGGCGAATCGAATCTCTGAAATCGAAACAAGGTTCCCGGTCTTTTAACAGCGTTGTCAAGTTTATTTTTGATGCTTGAAAATCCTCACCGCTGATCGGGCAATCCAAAAGTTGCCACATCGGATCCTGCGGCAAGTGGGTCAAGACGAAAGATTGGGGTTCAACAAGAAAGTAATCATCACTGTTGGTTTGCAGGAAAGCATTGTTGTTCCTTAAAGTACTGCTTCCCCAGGTGGCATCGAGCAGTTGCCAGTTCTCTTCGATCTTTACGGCATTCCAGGCATGGTCAGGTTCGTCGAGGGTGGGGGAGGAGGTCAATGTTCCCCGACTGTATCCGGAGATTAATACGGACTCTAATTCCATTTCATCACAGAGCGCTTTAAATAGGGTGGCGTAGCCGAAGCAAACGGCTTTTTTTCTTTGCAGTACATCTTCATTGCTTCTATTAATCCGCTTTTGTCCATTTTTATAAGCCTGTTCGTCGTAGTGAATGTTGTGGGTTATCCAGACGTAAATGCTTCTGACTTTTTCTAAGTCGGTAGTCGTTGCCTTTTGCAGGTAATTGGCCAGTTTCTTGATCTCTGTACCTACTTCCTGGGGAGCCTTAATGGCATGCTTATCTATTTTAGCATAGTCTTTTTGGGTCTGAGCTGGAGACCTAAGAGGTATGTTAGATAACAACAATAGCGTAAATAATAAGCGCACGATCATAATAACTGATTTTGTTGTATTTCAATAACTTGGAACATAACTTTGAATGGAATGTATCCAATAAAAATACATAATGATCTATGCTATGGTTCAGTTTTGTACACCACGTAGGATCTGTATCAAGCTGATAGGCACATCGCCTATCAAAGCAGCGACGTTGCTCCGAGCAACGTCGCTGCTTTGATAGCACCACCACCACTTATCATCTTAAAGTTCTCCGATGCCATGAAAAACATTCCTGCTACCACCTAACAATAGGTTCCTTCAAGCTAAACACCTAATTTGAGGTTGTTTAAAGGAAAATATTCCGCACAAAAAATGAATTGACTTCTTAGAAACGATAAACTACGAAACCGGAGATCTTTCTATGGGAAACTGAGCAGCGTAACCATAATAGTTTTAGTAATATTTTACGGGATGCAATTTTTGTCCTATTATTTGGTATTTTTATACAGTACAAGGATCAAATGAAAAGTTTACTTGCATTTCTTGATGGTCAGTATCCTCTGAGAATTCATTCTCGCTGAATCAAATTTACCTTTTATTGTTTGTTAGTTCTCGGCTTTCTATCGGTTTAGCATTTTTAATCTTTCAAAGTGAAAACCTGATTTTGATTTTTATCCAGTTGAACTAATCCAACGGTGTGAATGCAAGAGTACACCATCTCACTCCGCTATATAAACTACAGTGAAAAACCGTATTTGACGGGTTTTAACAGATCGCAATCGTGTAGTTTCTAGCCCTGATTAATTCAGGTGCTCTAGTTATTCAAAGTTATGAAAAACCACCTAACCCCTCCGTAATGTCCAGAATAAAGGTCATATTTTATAGTGCTGGCGTTCATAAAATACAGCTGTACCACTATTTTCCCGAAGGAGTGAACATCGCTACTTTTCCTTTGGGGCATAGGCTGGGAAAAAGGGATGTCAAAAAGAACAAAACCATTGCCATTCTTTGGTACAGTCCTGATGATGAAAAAGTGTTCCTTAAAATTAAATCCCTCCAACAAAATTTTCCTAAACTGCCCGTCATACTGATTGGGGAGAATCCTACTCCCAAAGACCTGCTGAAGCTCATCAAATTAAAAGTTGATAATTTTCTCACTTTGCCGCTGAACAAGGAAGAATTGCATGACACCATTCAGCAGTTAACAGGTCCTGCCGCCGGAAAAAATCGGTTGGGTTTACGGGGGTTAAAACAAATAGGAAAAGCCCTATTCCAAAGATGGAAAGCCTCTAGACTCGAAAGCAGAAAAAAAGAGTCGCAACGATCTTTGGGTATCGTTAACCCTCATTATTCCAATCTTCTCCCCGGCCCCAAACCGGAAAAAGGCAAATATTACGATTTAAATATTTGTTTTTTCGATGAGCTAAAAATCACCAGAGATGGTAAAATATTACCTGCCATAAAAGGGAAGAAAAACAAATCGCTTTTGGCATATTTACTGTATAATCATCAAAAACCTATACATCGTGAGGTCCTTATGGACAAATTTTGGGGTGAAGTATCACCTGTTTCGGCCAGGAACTCCCTTTACGTAGCGATCTGTAACATTCGAAAATATTTTACTGCTTTCTTTCAAAATCAGGAGGTAATCTTGCTGGAGAACGATTGCTATGCGATTAATTCCGAATTGGAGATCCTTACGGATTTTGATCAATTTAATTTTGCTTACGAAAAAGGAAAGTCTATTGAAAATCTGCAAGGACTCAAACATGCGCTGGGGGCTTACAATAAGGCATTAGCCTTGTACCAAGGGGATTTTCTGGGAAGAATGCCATACGAGGAATGGTGTGAACCCATCCGGGCTAACCTTATTGAGACTTATTTATTCATACTCAATCAAGTGTGTACCTATTTTTACGACCGGAATGAATATAATGCCTGCATCAATATCGGGAAAAAAATGTTGATGAAAGACAACTGCCTGGAAGAAATACACCGAAAATTGATCCGAAGTTATTATGCCCTGGGACTAAATGATCTTGCTATCCGGCAATACCTGAAATGTAAAGAGACCCTGGAAAAAGAATTAGAGATACAACCTTCCAAACAAACCCAGGAATTATTCCGCAAAATTCAAATGGGCAGCCGGGTATGATAAACCATCTTCCACATTCCTATCAAAATCGTTCCCTTATTATTTTACATTAAAAAGGCCATGAGCTGTTTTTTTCTTCCAAACACCAAAACCCTTGTTTTTTAAGGGGTTTTAAGAAGAATTTTAAATCTGATTTAGACATTTTTAAGACTCTATTTAGGTGATGAGCCTTTCTTTGAGGCAGTAAATATTTAAATTTTTAAAATTAACAAAAATCAAAATTATGGCTTCATCAACATTTAGCCCAAGACCAGTTGTAACGTATAATAATCCATTACAACTGACAGCATTTTCCGTAGATATGATACTGGATCGTACTACGTCTCCAACAACTGCTGCAGTACAATCTGCCAACAAAAATGATCCAAGTGTACCACCGCTTCCCGATCATGCCAGTAGCGACAAAATTATAAATGCACTCGTTGCGAATGCTAATCCTCACGTTCCTGAGAGTCTTTACGTTGAGTTTTTGTGGAGCACCTCCGGTAGTGAGACAGATGCAAAGTTTGTCTGTCAGGTTAATTTCGAGGAAATCGGTGGTGTACCGGGTGCTTCGAAAGACAAAAATGTTACCTCTACGCCGGTAGACTTCGTTCATTTGACATCAAATTACAAAGACGTGGTTTCTATACCAATTAGTGCTACGGGAGCAAACGATCTACAACCTGGCTTATATACTGTTACTGCATTATTTTTCGTAGAAGTCAACGGGCCGACAACCGGCAGCAGAAATAGAGGCTTGGGTGCTACTTTAGAAGTTGGTACTATCATGGTCGCTTAGTACACTCAAATGACTTTAGAATATTGGAAGGATAATCAAATCTTTCCAGTATTCTATTCTTGACGCGAAGTAGTTTGGGACTTCCCAAACCTACCTCGGTCAGTATATACCGTACTTGAAGATGGGTTGGATTCCCAAACCACTTC
>CAZHNG010000439.1:0-4935 GCA_964533785.1 uncultured Saprospiraceae bacterium
AAAATTGATATCCATCGAATATCAGCGTTTTGTTGTCTTAAATCTAGCGTCTAGTGTCTAGTGTCTAGTGTCAAAAGTCCAAAACAAACAAAACAGCCAATGGCAAATACCATCATTTACACCAAAACAGACGAAGCTCCTTTCTTAGCTACGCATTCTTTCTTACCTATTATTCAAGCTTTTGCTTCGGCGGCCGACGTTAACGTAGAATTAAGAGATATCTCTTTGGCAAGCCGTATCTTAGCGGTTTTTCCCGACTACTTAACCGAGACGCAGCGAGTCAATGATGCCTTGAAAGAACTGGGGGAATTAACCCAGGATCCCGCAGCGAATATCATAAAATTACCGAATATCAGTGCTTCCGTTCCTCAACTAAAAGCAGCAATTAAAGAACTGCAGGATAAAGGCTATGCCATTCCCGACTATCCCGAAGAACCGAAAAACGAAACCGAAAAAGAGATAAAAGCCCGGTACAATAAAGTAAAAGGTTCGGCTGTAAACCCTGTATTAAGAGAAGGGAATTCCGACCGCAGAGCTCCTAAACCGGTAAAAGCATACGCCAGAAAACATCCACACCGCATGGGCAAATGGTCACCGGACTCCAAATCTCACGTAGCTACTATGAGCGAAGGCGACTTTCGTTCGAACGAAAAGTCGATCACTCTTAATAAGCCCACTACGGTTAAGATCCAGCACATTGCCCGGGACGGCTCAGTAACGGTCTTAAAATCCGACCTGGCACTGTTGGAAGGAGAGATCCTCGATGCCTCTATGATGAGTAAAAACAAATTGGTGCAGTTTTTAGCAGAACAAGTGCAGGACGCGAAAGAAAAGGACGTATTATTTTCCCTACACATGAAGGCGACGATGATGAAAGTTTCCGATCCTATTATATTTGGACACGCCGTACGGGTCTTCTTTGCTCCGGTATTCGAGAAATGGGGAGCTACTTTTGAAGAATTAGGCGTAGATGTCAACAATGGGTTGGGAGATCTTTTGAGCAAAATTGAAAAACTACCTGCCGACCAGAAAGCTGCCATTGAAAAAGATATTCAGGTCTGCTACGACAATAACCCTGACCTGGCCATGGTGAATTCCCATAAAGGTATTACCAATTTGCACGTCCCAAGTGATGTGATCATCGATGCGTCGATGCCGGCCATGATCCGTAATTCCGGACAGATGTGGGACAAGAATGACGATACCAAGGATACTAAAGCAGTTATTCCGGACAGTAGCTACGCCTCCGTTTACCAGGAAACCATTGACTTCTGTAAAGAACATGGTGCCTTTGATCCTGCTACCATGGGCAGTATACCCAATGTAGGGCTAATGGCTAAAAAAGCAGAGGAATACGGTTCGCATGATAAGACCTTCGTGGTCAAGAGTCCCGGCAAAGTCCAGGTAATGGACGAAGTGGGTAGTGTTTTGATTGAGCATGAAGTCGAAGAGGGAGATATTTGGAGAGCATGTCAAACAAAGGATGAAGCAGTGAAAGATTGGGTAGGTTTGGCCGTAAGGCGAGCCAGAGAGTCCCAAACCCCCATTGTATTCTGGCTGGATGAGACCAGAGCACACGACGCTGAGTTGATCAAAAAAGTGAATACCTACCTGCCGGAGCACGATACTGATGGATTGGAGATCCACATCATGTCGCCCAAAGATGCAACGAGGTTTTCGCTGAACCGCATTAAAGACGGAAAAGATACGATTTCCGTGACCGGGAATGTCTTGCGGGATTATAATACGGACCTATTCCCGATCCTCGAGGTCGGAACCAGTGCCAAAATGTTATCAATAGTGCCTTTAATGAAAGGAGGAGGGTTGTTTGAGACGGGAGCAGGCGGCTCTGCTCCAAAGCACATTCAGCAATTTTTAGAAGAAGGTCATTTAAGGTGGGATTCTTTAGGGGAGTTTCTGGCGCTTGCGATATCTTTTGAGCATTTAGGTACCAATTTCAATGCTCCAAAAGCGGTAGTGCTTTCTAAAGCGTTGGATAAGGCAACAGAAGCTTATTTACAGGAAAACCGTTCGCCGTCCCGCAAGGTCAACGAATTGGATAACCGCGGTAGTCATTTTTATCTAACCCTATACTGGGCACAGGCCTTAGCTGAACAGAATGAGGATAAAGAGCTGAAAGCAAAATTTATCCCAATCGCAAAAACTTTGGCTGAAAAAGCGGACGTCATTTTACAAGAATTGATCGATGCCCAGGGCAATCCGGTAGATATTAACGGCTATTACTATCCGGATACGGATTTAGTGTTTGAGGCAATGCGTCCGAGTGCAACTTTCAATGCTATTTTGGAAGGTATCCTAAAGCCGGTTTCTTAATATGGAATCCCCGACCTTATGTAAATTGAAGGAAATGAAATAATAAAAAAGTTGGTTTATCTGAACTTTACTGAAAAGTCAGCTTAAAACACTTTTTGTTATATTACAAGTTTCTGCAATTGTTTTAGCAATGAATTCAAAGTCCTGATATGCTTTTTTCACAGCTTGTACATGAGCACCAATGGCTCCGTCGCCAGGTTTAAGAAGAAATATTGGCTTATTAGCTTCCATAGATAGTGGGGCGAGGCTATGATAATGTTTTAATAAACCCAGGCAATTCTCATCATCATCTACTCTTTGCGCATCAGAATGGCTTTGCAAAACAAACTCAGCGTAAATTTTTGGAATTCGGTTAGCAAATCTCAAGTAAGCTTTCACAGGCCTCTTTTCTTTTGCTGTGTACTGCATTACAATATACCCTTTTGGTTGTACTTTACCTGGCGGTATACTATTATCATCTTTTTTAGGGTATGTTTCTTTGCGTTTCGCCCATCCTTCTTTCCAATTAAAAAGCGTTTTCCCTAGGTTTTTAATTCCCTGGAGGGAAAAAAGGTCAGATGCAACAGGAATAATAACTGAATCGGCAGTTAATAGCGCAGTTCTATTGATAGCACCTAAATTAGGACCTACATCAATGAGGATAATATCGGCTCCAATTTTTTTTGCGGCATCTTCAATTGCTCTTTTAAATGCACTAATTACTTTGAATGAGTATACGTCTGCGTCAAGGCACTTCAGCCATGCGTCACTAAATTTATCCTCGTACAACGACAGAGATAGATTTCCAATGATTAAGCCTATATTTTCAGTTATTTCTTCTAAGTGAATTCCTTTGTAACCTTCTCCTTCCGCAATAGGTGTTATAGCATCCAGAATGGTAAGATTTGCATTTTCCTCTAAAGTTTCCTCAAGCCTCTCCACATCTAAAAACATAGAAGACAAGTTGGATTGTGGATCAAGGTCTGCTGCTAATACAGTATAACCCAATTCGGCAAACATATAAGCTAGGTTATACACCATGGTGGTTTTTCCAACCCCCCCCTTATTATTAAAAAATACAATTTTATGCATTATTCCACTCTTCATTTATTCTTATAGAAACAAAAAACTTTGTTTGAAGATTCAAATCAAATTGTGCAGGTGGGTTCCCGTTTTCTGCCAATTTTTTCTCCGCATTTTTAACACCAAAATTAAACCGATTAACATAACCTAAAATTTTCATAGCTGAAGCCAGAATAGGGTTCCTGTAATCACTTGTATTTGGGAAATTTTCTGGTCTGACATCACCATACAACCCACCTGGATTAATTATTTCAATCCGGTCACTAAATTCGTAAAAATAAATTGGAGCATTTGATTCATAATCCCTGTGCATAATAGCATTCATAAGGAATTCTCTCAATGCCCATGTGGGGTAATTTTTTAGGACTTTTTGTTGAAAGCCCTTACCCTTTATGGATCTTTTCTTGATAATATTAGAACTAACAAAATCATCTATATTCTTTAGAACTGTCATCAAGGCACCCGAAAATTCCTTTTCAGATTGGACTTTTTCAACATCCATTTCCCGGCTATCAAATTTTACATATTGAATGTAAGCTCCCTGTAGAAAGAATTTAGGGTCCAGGCCAAAAAGTAATATACCTGCGTTTGTAGAACAGCCCTTAACCAAATCATAGAACCCAAGAGAAGCTAACTGTTCTTTTGTGTCTCGGCTATTCGCCTTGAGAGTTTCTTCGTCAATTGCATACGGTAAATAAGATAATTTAAATAGATCCACACTTAAATCGGTCAAATTACTTCCCCGACAAGTCTGTTCATCAAAGGTCTTTGCCGTAGAAATTCTCTTTTCAGATAATGACCTTTCTTCTTGATGGCTCGCGATCCCTTTTCGTGGGCCAATTCTTACATGAACTCTTCCTTTGAATCTGACGGGAGGGAAGTCTGCAGGGTGCACTTCAACAACCACAACATCACCTTCTGGTAAATGAAAAACCGGGCTCACAATCAAGTAAGGTTGAGGCAAGATATTTCCATTAGAACGAACATCGCCTACTTTTTTTAATTCTTGATCCCCAATATTCATACCTTCTACAGTACCATCGTCTTTGACACCAAGTAAAATGTATCCTGGTTTTTTATGGTTAGGCAAATCATTAGAAAATGCACAAATTGCAGGGCCCAGCTTATCTTCCCGAAAGGATGTCGTCCTTTCGATTCTGTCTGATTCTAATTCTTTTAGCAATAACCTCAATTCATGTTCTGTTACCATCTTTTGCTCAAATTTCTAATTTTTAAACAGGCTTAAGTTAATTAATTTGTTTCTATTATTACGTACATAAATAATAGACTTGTTCGGTGGGTCATGAACGAGCGAAAGCCGGGCAAATTTTATGCTGAACGAGGCAAAAAACGTAGGTGATACCAAAGTATCAGCGTCCCGCAGAAATTGCGGGATTAACGAAGTGCAGTATAAAATTTGCCGCTTGTAGCCGTTTGATGATCCCGCCGAACAAGTCTAATTTATAAATGCTCACAAGAGACTTTAGGCACGGACATTAAATATTGATTGTGATTGTCGAAGTCTCCAGACTTCGATAC
>CAZHNG010000440.1:0-4935 GCA_964533785.1 uncultured Saprospiraceae bacterium
GTTTGTTGTCTAAAATCTAGCGTCTAGTGTCTAGTGTCTAGCGTCAAAAGTCCAATATTCTAAAGAAACTTATTTAAAAAATCATCCTTATAAGCCCGCCCAATAGGAATAACTGGACCCTGTTCCAAGAAAACCTGATTCCCCGCAATCTTTTCAATTTTGGACGCATTAATGATGTAGGATTTATGGATCCGGACAAATTGGCTAGCACTCAGGGTATCCAACCAATACTTCAAAGATTCTGAAGATAGGTGTTTCTTTTTGGGTAAAACTATCTCTGTATAATCCGCGTCAGATTGGATGTAGAGAATGTCATCGGTATGAACTTTGATATGCTCATATCCTGACTTAATAAAAAAGGCTTTTGGTGGTGAATGAGGAGCTGTTTCCTTGGGGTTGTCGATGCTTCCTTTCTCGTTGGGTACTTTGGCCACGGCTTTGACAAACCGTTGAAAAGAAAAGGGCTTCAGCAGGTAATCTACTACATCGAATTCATAACTTTCTAAGGCATAATCCGGGAAAGCAGTCGTTAAAATAACATTGGGAGGATGAACCAATGACTTAAGAAAGTCCATACCCGAAAGTTTGGGCAGGTGAATGTCCAAAAAAATTAATTCAACGGATTCGGTTTTTAAAAAATCCATAGCTTCAAGCGCATTGGAAAAGGTTGCTTTAAGTTCCAGGGTCTCTACATCTTCGATGTATTTTCTAAGAATACGTTGAGCCGGGGGTTGATCTTCTACGATGATACAATTCATGGTAAGTCTGAGATTGCAGTTAAGACAGGGGGTGAGGTTGTACAAGGCCCTCCATAGCCTCATTCTTAACCTCCTCCTCGCCGTTTAATTTTAAAGACAAATGTACTTCAAACATATTCTCCGTTTCCTGAATATTCAATCGATGAGCACCTGGATACAACAATTTCAGTCGTTTTTTTACATTTTCCAAGCCGATACCTTTATTTAATTTTTCCGTATTGGTATTGCGTTGAAAAGTATTGCTGCAGAAAAAATCTAACAAACCATTTTCGGATAACTGAATATCAATTTCAATAAAAATATTATCCGCTTGGCCGGCCTGACTGTGTTTGAAGGCATTTTCGATGAAAACGATCAAGATCAACGGCGCAATCCGGTAGCCCGGCTGAATGTTCTGAGTGGTAAAATGCACGACTCCGCGGTCGCCGATTTGCAGTTCGTAGAGCTGAGTGAAATTTCTCAATTGCTCGATCTCTTTGGTCAACGGAACATACCTTTCGCGGCATTCATACAACATATAACGTAAAACAGAACTTAGCTCCAGAATGATGGTGGGAGTTTTGGGAGAATTTTCAATCGCATGTGCGTACAGGTTATTGAGGTTATTGAACAAAAAATGCGGATTGATCTGGGATTTTAAAAACTGCAATTCGCTTTCTTTTACGGCAGCTTTCAGTTTTTCTACCTCCTGTTGTTTGACTAAAGCATCCCAGGCAAATTTAAATCCCGATAGAATGGTAATGACGGGCAATACATCCAATAAAGAATAGAATACGCCCGGGAATCCCTGACCTCTGGTATCGGGAAAATAGATCTTTTCTATGATCAGCTCTTCTACCAGAATAACACAGGCAATAGTGAAAATAACACCCGCAAAGAATTGAAGATGTCTCTTTTTATAAAGCAAACGAGGTAGCAAAACATAACTGATGAATAGCGTAGCCAGCGCATAATTGAGAAAGGTAACGACCTGAGAAGGCTCGATCTGCGGCTGCTCTTTATCGAACGAATAAAATATGAATACGACAAGGTGTAAGGCTATTTGGAATAGCACCTCCTTGGAAGTCGTCAATACTATTTTTGAATTTTTGAACATCATTCAAAATTACACATACTAAATCATTTCGGGAAATTGGAGTCGTCCAACGGCATTTTTTATGCTGTAAACTGCAATTGACAGGGGTTTAAACGAAACATTACCGCTCTTTCCTGGTTACCCTGTTGTTCATGGGAACATTACTGTCGTTTGAAGGAAACTATTTTTACATCTAATAATTATAGTGCTCTTTTGCATCAATAATTTATCATCATTATGAAAAAAAGAATCACCCTTATCTTATTAACTATTGCGATTTTCGGCTTTCAACCGGTATTTGGTCAAAACCAACGCATAAAAATAACCGGTACGGTCGTTGAAAGCAACAGCCAACATCCGCTTGAATTTGCGACGGTCAAACTGTTGAACTCGGAGACTAAAGAATTGATCACCGGTACTTCTACGGACCTTGATGGTAACTTCAAATTAGAGACCAATCCCGGTGATTTTTATCTGGAGATTGGGTTTATTGGTTTCGAAACGATTTCCATTACTGAGTTTGAAATTGAGCAGGGAGCAGCAAATTTGGGGATCATAGAGTTGGGAGAGGACAGCAAAACCCTGGACGAAGTGGTCGTCAGAGCAGAAAAATCCCAAACGGAATTTAAGCTGGACAAACGAATTTTTAACGTGGGGCAGGACCTCAGCAGTACCGGAGCCAGCGCTCTCGAAGTATTAAATAATGTCCCCTCTGTTACCGTAAATATTGAAGGACAGATCAGTTTGCGGGGAAGTTCTGGCGTGCAGATCCTAATCAACGGCAAACCTTCGGTAATGGCCAGCGAAGACGGCAATGCCCTGGGTACCATTACTGCGGACATGATCGAAAAGATCGAAGTAATTACCAATCCTTCTGCCAAGTACGAAGCTGCGGGTACTTCCGGCATTATTAATATCGTATTGAAGAAAGACGAAAGACGTGGCGTCAACGGTTCTTTGACCGTAAATACGGGTACTCCTCATAACCACAGCGTCGGACTCAGTTTAAACAAGCGGACCGAAAAGTTTAATTTGTTCAGCCAATTGGGAGCGGGTTACCGGGAATTGCCCCGATTCAGAGAAACGATCAATACCAATCTAAGAGATAACACCACCATCAAGACCGATGGTACGGAATACCGGAATGAAAATTTCTACAACCTTATTCTGGGAACGGATTATTTTATCGATCAAAAAAACATCATCACCCTATCCGGATATTTTGCCTACGAGATAGAAGACCAGCCGTCGAATTTCGACTTCAATCAGATCGATAATACGGGCACCATTATTTCAACCTGGCAGCGGGATGAGGTTACGGAAGCGACCAACCCGAAATACCAGTACGAATTTAACTACAAAAGAGAATTCAATGATAATGAAGATCACACTTTTATATTCAGCGCACTGGGCAACTTGTTCGCGAAGGACCAGTCTTCCGAATTTAGCAATGTAACCCTATTTGGCGATTTCGATCAAGCTAATCAGCGGACACGTACCGATTTTAAAGAGGCAACCTACACCTTTAAAGCGGATTATATCAAACCGTTTTCTGAAAAGGTTACCTTGGAAACCGGTGCGCAGTACGTTATTCAGGATGTGAGCAATGATTTTTCGGTAAGTGATTTCAACGATACCGAGTGGGTGGTAAATCCAGATTTAACCAATATTTTTGATTACGACCAAAAAGTGTTGGGGGCTTACGCAACGGGGGCTTACGAAGGCGATAGATGGGGTGTCAAGGTAGGCCTTAGGGTAGAAGATACGGATTTGGATATCTTGTTACGTACCACGGGAGAAAAGGGCAACCAGGACTATACCAGCTTATTCCCAACCTTTCACAGTTCTTATAAGTTCACCGACCGTTTTTCTTTACAGGGTGGCTATTCTAGGAGGATCTATCGTCCCAGACTATGGGACCTGAATCCCTTTTTCAATATTCGTAACAACTTCAATATCCGGGTAGGTAACCCAGATCTGTTACCCGAATTTACGGATTCTTACGAAGTAATGGGTATATACATTCTGGACAAAATCTCGATGAACTTTGGGGTGTACTACCGCTACACGACCGATGTGATCGAACGGGTATCATTCTTCGAGGATAACGTAAGTACCACCAAACCCGTGAATATCGGTACCAACAAAACCACCGGTATCGAATTCAATGCCAAATACAGCCCCAGTAAATGGCTGACCTTCAATGGTGATTTCAATTTTAATGGCTTTACCCGTGAAGGGGAGCTGGAAGGAACTTCTTTCGACTTTACGGCCGATCAATGGACCAGCCGCCTAACCACCAAATTGAAATTACCCTGGCAAATAGATTTTGAAGTCATGACCAATTATGAGTCCAGCTTCCAAACCGTTCAGGGTGAAAGGGCCGACTTCATTTTCGCTGACCTCGGCCTACGCAAGAAGATGATGCAGGGCAAAGCGGTATTAAATCTGAGTGTCCGCGATATATTTGCCTCCAGGATATTCGAAAGTGAAACCTTCCAGAACGATTTTTATTTGTTTGATAATAGTTTCCGCGGTCGTTTCGTGGTATTAGGTTTGAGTTATGGCTTCGGTAAAGGGGAAGCGATGGAGTTTTCGGGGCAGAAACGGTTCTAAAGGATTTCGCATAAATCCTTTACTTATTGCCATAGGATGAAAGAGGTTGTCTCATAAGTCAACACTAAGGCGATAAGGCCAAATAATTCACCCCGACTAAGTCGGGCAAAGAAGCGCGAAGAAAAAAAATCCCTGCCTGCGATGCCGCAAGGTAATCTGTATACACGCAATTTTATTTAACTTTTAAAAAAACAAACAAATATTAACGAAATAAAAACCAACTGTTCAAATGAGCAAAACCAGTAATTGCGCTACATGCAGTTGAAATGATCAAAAGTTTTTCCAATGAAGTGAATATAAGCACACGCGATTTCCTACTCTTCTCTCTATCCCACACCGCGGGCTGCCCGGCAAATTCCCCGGACCTGTCTGTCGTAGCTTTAGCGAAGACAGAGGGATTGAATTTGCCTAGTCCCGCAGAAATTGCGGGATTGGTTCTTTTGGGGCAATGCCAAAAGAACATTACACCAATCTCAGGCCTGAAAA
>CAZHNG010000441.1:0-4908 GCA_964533785.1 uncultured Saprospiraceae bacterium
GGATATCCCAACAAATGAAGAGCTCCATTCATTTAACTTTTTCCAATCCGTCAGCACACTCCAAACCTCTTCAGGTGTAGCGTTGATTTCTATTTCGGTAAAAACAGTGTTTTCTTTGTTTTCCATAACCTTATTGAAATTAATAATCCAAAGTTGAATTGTTTTGGGAACCCAAATCCCATATGCATCGAGTATAGTTTAAAAATTATATCCTACTGAAACCGCATAGCGAAATGTCCAATACCAAAAATTGATTTTCGCTGATGAGCTATTGAGTTCGATTTCCCTGTAATTTCCTCCAATACCAAAATTTTGACTTAAAGCATCGGATAACTTGGCTAGTTCATCATTGCTTAAGGTACTACTGGCATTAAACTGAACCCAGTTGGGCGAATAGCCCAAGCCCCCAAACTCAAAATCAATGAGCCAATTATTTAGTTTGATTTGATAGCCCACCAAAGCTCCAAAATTAAAAGACCTAAAATCTGTTTCTATCCTAGTATCAAGATTGGTGGTGTTACTTCCAAATTGCAGATCGGAGGAAAAATCTACACTATTATACCGAACAAAGCCTCCTGCATAAAAGCCATGTGGTGGAACAAGATCACAATCACAGAAATCAATATAGCGGCGCACTTCTGCTAAGAAATAGCGATTTTTAATATCTCGATTTAGAAAACTTAAGTCGGCATCTGAGTTTAATACAAAATCGGATTGATTACCCCTCAAATTGGCCCCAATTCCTGCGACAATACTCAAATTTGGGTGTAAGAAACGCTCATAAGAGATTTCACTTGTGGCACTCACAAGTGGAGGCACAATATTGATTCTGAGCGCATTTTTTCGATGAGTTCCACCATCGGATTGACTGTAAGCAACGGAAGTAGCTAAACAAAGCAGCTGTAGAAGCAGCGATTTTATCATTTAACTCTATTTAAATTTCTTAATCGTTTTATTACTAATAAGTTCCTTTTTCTTTAAAATGAGAAAATGGAATACCCAATGGCAAGACCTAGCCAAGGCCTGGCATGATAATCCCAATTATTTTTATTTTCTCCGAGTGCAAAGTCAAATCCACCCGTCAAGCCCACAGTGAAATTTTGATAGGAGTGAACGAAACCCAACCCAGTTGATATTAGGGCTGACTTTTCTTCAATGGTTCGTTGGCTATCATCCACAAAATCGAACTCTAATTGCTCTGTACCTAATAAAATACCCAGTGTGTTTTTCTTCTCGATCTCTGTATTACCTACTTCCTTCTTCCTTGTAAACTTTGATGTTCCCCATGAATACCCACCAAATACGCCCAGGTTTGCGTCGGTTGAGAAGTCAACATCATTACGTCCAAACCTTACTTTAAGGGGAACCGTAATTGCTTTAAACGAGAAATGATTGAATTTGATCTTTACAGACTGCCGGTTCTCCAGTTTATAATAGTAAACTTGTTCCCTTTCAATGTAGGACTTCTTTTGATTGTCATAAACGAGAAACGGATTTACAAGAAGTTTATCTGATTCCTCCTTTTCACCAAACCTCACATTTGACAAAAGGCCCTTTTGGGTTGATGCCAGTTCTCTTATTAAGCTATTGATTTCTCCCTTATCACTTTGAAGGTAAAGGGTATCCGTCTGCTTAGTTACCTTCCCGTATATACCTAAGTGTTTTTGTTTATTTGATATCTTATATTTGACTCTATATATTTTTGTATTCGGATCTTGTGCTTTTAAAAAAGAGACCGGTAATAAGAATATGATAACAAGCCAGGAAGAGGAGAAATCTTTAGCTAGCAATTTAATTTTCATTTTTTAGCATTGATTGATTCAATAACTCTCCAAAACACGTCGAGTATACTTAATTTCCACCAGGTAATCGAAAGACCACCCCGGCACCAATATCTGCCTGCAAAAAGTAGGTTCCTGCAGTTGCACCTACTCCAGCCCCATCCGTTCCTACGCTAAATCCAAATCCATTAAATTGGATCGGCATTAGTAGATGTGGTTCACACCGGAAGATTTGAAGGTGTCGTATTGTACTTCTCCAGAAATTGGATCAGCATCCATTTTAGTGGAAAAGCTCTTGCTAAGGTATAGCTTGGTTTCTGCGTCTATACTGCTTTTCCAGAATAGCGTAGTTCCCACCCCACTTACTCAACTGATCACTTATGACTTGGTATATTTATTGTTGTTGCTGGGTTTAAGTCTTCCCTAGGATCTGTAAGATACCCCGCTGGAAAGTAAACGGATAGCGGTGTACCAGTTACATCCAGACAAAGTTCGTGGTTGTTATCTCCATCCCCTAAATCGGCAATAGCAAAGGGAGTTACCTCAATTTTGCTACCATCCTCTTGCTGAACAGTAACTTTGTATATCAGTCGTTCCACATCGTTAATTTCTTTACCACCCGGCTTGGTGACCCCTCCAGCCCAAGTTACCCGGACTACTTGCTTGGTGCCTTCGGGAGCTCCACTGCTACCGCTCCAAACCAGTGCTGTTGCTTTTTTGCCCAAATCCCAATCTTGTTTGGGAACAACTTCCGCCCAAATCATAGTTGGACCATCTTCTAGTGGTGTGATATCAATGCTCGTTCTTTTAAAATTCAATTTTCCATCAATAGAAAGCACGTTACCGATAACTTCAAATTTGACTGGCTGATCTTTGATACTGCCGTAGTGACCAGCAAACAAAACCGTCCGAAACTCGCCTTTATCATCAGCAGGAGCAAGGGTAACCCAACTGATTTCACCAATTTTTCCAGAAGCCGTGGTAATCCTAAAATCACCAGGCTGCAAGGTGCGTGGATCAATTTCATGTGAAAAGATGACTGGCATTCCATCTGCTCCACCAGCCCCTTTACCAATACTATTATTTGCTGGACGGGGCAAGGCATCATCAAGACCGTAAAAGGCTGAAAGTAAAGTTGCTTGCCTTCCCATTCTGTCGCGATTTGCGGTAATATTGGTACTTGTTGTGTCCACAGGCGATGAATTAGCTGTTAAATTTTCATAGGAACGGAGTAACTTAGCTTGTTTTAAAGAGCCACAATTCGTAACGATTAGCAATACCCAAACAAATGGATAGATTTTTAATTTCAACATGTTTAATTCTGTTGTTTTGAAACAATTAGAAGTTATTGCTATGAATGGAACAACCTGCCTGAAGGCTCAACTTAATTTTTTGAATTTTTCTGATTCTTCCTTTTTCGCCAAATCAAGAAAATGATTAGCGCAATGATTGCACCAACTCCCACAAGTATTAAGGGTAGAAATTCCTTAACCATACTTTTGGTCGCTTTTTTTGCTACGAACCCTTGAGCGGAATAGCCCTCAGGCATTTCAAGTACCCCTACTTCCTTTGCATATTTGGCATAAGCCGCAAGCATTTTCTTGAATAGTTCTGGCTCTTGATCAGCTAGATCTATCGCTTCACCAGGATCACTTTCAATATGATGAAGATGCCATACGTTATCTCCATCAGGGATATTATTTTTCACAATTTTGTACCCATTCATAAAATAAGCCGAACTGCCTGCAGCCTCTATTCCTACCCCTTCATTTTCTTCATAAACAACTAAGCTGGTATCCTTTAAATGAGGAAATAAACTTTTTCCGGTAATGGGTGCATACCCTTCATTTGCTGAAGTAGAAATACCCACTATGTCGTATATGGTCGGGGCAATATCAGTAAAGAAACTGAATTCGTTAGAGGTATTGTTTGGAATATCTTTGCCACTTATGATCAAAGGAACGCGCAGACCACCTTCTCCGGTATAGTACTTAAAATAGGAAAAAGGAGATGATACGGCATTTGCAAAACCAGTACCCATAAAACCAAAATAGCCTCTACCTCCCCTGTTCTCAAAGTCTCTATGGTAACCATTTTTAATAGCCCAAGGCACACCAATCGTATAATCACCACCGTCAGGTCCATTATCCGAGGTTACGATAAAAACGGTATTCTCCATCATTCCTTTCTGAGTTAGGTATTCGACATACCTGCCTATGTGGTAATCCATGGCTTCGATCATACCGGCAGTTACGGCCATGCTTATAGTGTACTGTCTTTGTTCTTTTTTGCTTAAATCATCCCACTTTTTGGCATTCGGAATATTTTCATTCAGTTGTGCACCTTCTGGAATCAGGCCAAGTTGCTTTGCTTTTTCAAATCTGTTTTGACGCATTTCGTCCCAGCCCTTGGAATAAATTCTCAGGTAATGATCAACAAACTCTCTTGGTGCTTGTACAGGCGTATGTATCGCTTGAAAGGCAATGTATGAGAAAAATGGATTGTCTTTGTTTTGTTCTTCTTCGTGAAAAGAAATAGTCTTATCAATGTATGTTTTAGAGGAATAGAAATCTTCAGGCAATTCCACCTCTTTCCCATCAGCGTACCAATGGGCATGTGGTTTTTGAGGAAGATAACCTCTGGAATCATAATTGCTAGCCCCTGAGCCGCTAAGAATGTAAGATCGATCAAAGCCTCTTCTGGTAGGCAGCGTCTTATCATTATGACCTAAATGCCACTTGCCAGTTGCATAGGTATTGTATTGTGCTTCTTTTAAGCGCGATGCAATGGTCTGTACTCTTTCATTAAGTTCTCCACCGTATCCCGGTTTAGACTGATACTCCTCTGGAAGCATTTCCGGAAGATTAGCAACGCCAGCTAAATGACTATCTGTACCAGTTAAAAGCATTGCTCTTGATGGTGCACACACTGGAGACGCATGCATATTAGTAAACATAAAACCACCTTGAGCCAAGCGGTCAATATTAGGGGTGCGGGCCTCGCCACCAAAAGCGCCAAAATCCATTAATCCAGAATCGTCAACCAGGATTAATACGATATTGGTTTTACCTCCGGTAGAATCACTTTGGCCATAAACAGATATAAAGCCCGTAAAAGCCAGAAAAGT
>CAZHNG010000442.1:0-1664 GCA_964533785.1 uncultured Saprospiraceae bacterium
TGAGAGACGAAGTCTCGAAAAATCAAAGATTTCAAGCGTTCTTTAACTCGTTACTATAAATTAACTCTTAACCTGACGGCTATGTGCGCCATCGCAGGCAGGGAATTTTTTCCTTCACGTTTCTTTGCCCGACTTAGTCGGGGTGAATTATTTGGCCTTATCGCCACGATGTTGACTTATGAGACAACCTCCTTGGAAAGATCAAATCCATAATTTTCATTAAATTACTCGAACATTCTTTCATCGAAAAAAACAAAACCATGCCAACCCAAAACCATCCCTCCCGCCGGGAGTTCCTCAAAAACGGTTCGCTGGCATTAGGCGGACTACCTTTAATCGGACGGTTCCCCGCTACCATCTTTAATCAAAACACAATAGCTATGACAACAGTAGCGCCTGACAAAAGCCTCATCGGTCAGTACGGTCCCTGGGCCGCTTCTTTATTACCCAACATCCCGGCCCTGTCTTTCCGACAGGAGCGTTGGTCAAATCTTAAAAAGTGGCGAAAGCAAGCACGGGAGCGGGTAACCGACCTCCTGGCCTCACCGGCTATCGATCCTGCACCAAAACCAAAAATTGAAAAAGAATACACTTACGATGGCCTTACCATCCAGCAAATGAGCTGGCAATTGCCCTACGGCCGGCCAACGGAAGCCATACTGCTTAAACCCGCTGATGCTAAAGGAAAATTACCCGCAGTATTAGGCCTCCATGATCACAGCGGCAATAAATATTTTGGTAAACAGAAAATAGTCCGCGTAAACGATGACCCTCACCCTGCAATGATTGACCTGCAAAATCTCTCCTACGAAGGAAAAGCCTGGGCTAATGAACTCGCCAAACGTGGCTACGTCGTGCTGGTACATGATGTTTTTACGTTCGGCAGCCGGCGGGTACATTACGAAGATGTGGCGGGATACGAATACGGTCCATTGAAAACCGATGGTAAGCCCCCCGTCGACCCCGACAACAGAGAAAGCATTGATGCCTACAACCGCTGGGCAGGTGAGCATGAGCATATTATGGCCAAATCTCTCTTTTGTGCGGGTACCACCTGGCCGGGGGTATTCTTCAAAGAAGATCAAGTCGCACTGGATATCTTGTCGACTTTAGACAACGTCGATCCTGATCGCATGGGCTGCGCAGGCCTTTCCGGCGGTGGTCTGCGTACCGTCTTTCTCGGCGGATTGGACGAACGGATCAAATGTGCCGTCGCCATGGGCTTTATGACTACCTGGAAAGACCTGATCCTGCATAAATCCTATACCCATACCTGGATGACTTACGTGCCTTTATTGCCGAAAGACCTGGATTTTCCGGAAATATTGGGCTTACGTGCCCCATTGCCAACCATGGTGCAAAATAACAACCAGGATAGTTTGTTTACGCTGTCGGAAATGAAAGTGGCCGATGAGGTTCTGCGGCAAGTCTTTAATAAAGCCGGTGCAGCCGATAAGTATTCTTGCCGCTTTTACGACGGTCCTCATAAATTCGATCGCGAGATGCAAGAAGATGCTTTTGCTTGGATGGAGCGGTGGTTGTAACGGCGATCTTGATGCGATACAAAAAATTGGTGAATAATCCATTATTCCACCGCAAAGGCCACAAAAGCATCGCTCCTTTTCTCCGTAATTTTACCACCACCAGCCGGTACCAAAAGGTAC
>CAZHNG010000442.1:1674-4904 GCA_964533785.1 uncultured Saprospiraceae bacterium
GCATAAGGTGGCCATACCCGCCGCTGGTAACTCATGCCGCCACAGTTCATCGCCGGTATGGGCGTTGAAAGCGCGTACTAATTCATCGCCCGTTGCTGCTATGAAGAGGAGGCCGCTTGCCGTCAATACCGGTCCGCCGTAATTTTCCCTGCCGGTAGGCGGTATTCCTTGATCCACCAGTTCCTTATACTCGCCCAACGGCACTTGCCAAAGGATCTCCCCTTTGTTCAGGTCGATCGCATTCAATGTACCCCAGGGTGGACTAACCGCCGGATAACCATCGGAGTCGACAAAGCGATTATAACCCGTATGACCGTACAAGATCACCGGTTTTTCTTTTGGAGCTGATGTTTTTACTGCCTGTGGCTCTTCGATTTCGAGCAAAAATGCCGCCAATGCATTTATTTCAGCTTCTTCCAGAAAAGAATAACTCGGCATAGAACCTTTACCTTTCTTAACCAATGTAGTGAACTGCGCCGCATCCATCCTTTGATTCAGATCGACAAGAGATGCGGCATTACCGTGGAAAGTAGTTCCCCGCAGATCGGCCGCATGGCAGCTCATGCAGTGCATTTGGTACAGTTGTTTACCCTGGGCAACGGGACCTCCCGCTGCGTCGCCGCTGACATCTACCATGGTCAGGATCCAGGGCATTTCATTGCTGTTGACGTATAAAATACCCGAACCCGGTTCAGTAGCGGCACCACCCCATTCACCCCCTCCGTCAAAACCGGGAAAGATCATCGTGCCCTCGACCGATGGCGGGTAAAAGGCACCTTCATTATTGATCGATTTTAAAACAGCAAGCAGGGAATCTCTGTCCTTGGAATGCGGATTTACCTCTTCAATATCAAAAAATTGCCGGGCAAACGGCGGTGGAGATGTGGGGAAAGGCTGGGTAGGCGCTGCCCGTTCTCCTATCAATTGGGTGGGAGGCACTTCCCGTTCTTCAATGGGGAACAAGGACTCTCCCGTTTCCCGGTCAAAAACATAGACAAATCCGGACTTAGTGGTTTGGGCGACAGCATCGATCTGTTTCCCTTCCTGTTCGACGGTTACCAAGGTAGGCGGAGCGGGTAAGTCCCGATCCCATAGGTCATGGTGTACCGTTTGGTAATACCATTTCAAATCACCGGTGCTAGCATCCAATGCTAGTAGGCAATTGGCGTATAGATTGTCTCCCTTGCGGTTGCCCCCGTAAAAATCAGCTGCCGCAGAGCCCGTCGGAACGAATACCAGCCCACGATCTTCATCCACCGTCATACCGGCCCAGCAATTGGCACCTCCGGCAGTAGCCAAACTTCCGTCTTCCCAGGTTTTGGCCGCTTCGGTTCCCGGTTCGGGGATAGTATAAAAAATCCATTCCTGCACACCCGTTTTTACATTAAAAGCCCGGACGTGCCCCTTGGCGGAAGGAAAACCTTCCGACGCTAAACAGCCTAGGATGATCAAGTCTTTATACATAGCACCGGGGGTAGTAACGGAGTAAGTCAGGTCACCAATGCTTTCTTCCATACCTTCCCGTAGGTTTACAACACCACCATTACCAAAATCCGTAATGAGTTGTCCATTGTCGGCATTGATCGCAAATAACCGGTCTCTTACTGCATACAAGATGCGATGATCTTTGCCTTCTTCCCAATAGCAAACTCCTCGAGAGATCCCCGTCCATTCACTATACCCTTCCTGCTCACCGGGTTTGAATCGCCAGCGTTCTTCGCCCGAACCAGGATCTAAGGCCGCAATATCAAGGCCCGCCGTTACAACGTAGACCAATCCATTAGCCATGATGGGATTAGACTGTACCCTCGTTTTTTCATTAGCATCTCCGGAATTATAAGTCCACGCCGGCTTTAATTGCTGTACATTTTCCTTGGTGATCTGATCCAGACTGGAATAATGAGTACGGCCTTCATCACCTAAATAGCTGGACCATTGTTGATGTTTATCACTCCGGCTTACTTCTTCTGTACAACCCGTTAGGACAATATGAGCCAGTATAACCACCAAAGTATAAACCTGTATATGTTTCATAACCATTGTTTTTAATACTAATACTACTTTGTCATCTATAACCATATAACTTCATAACCACATAACCAAGTTAATAATGAGTTGTAATATTATTTTAAGAGCGTTTTCCTTCTAAGTGACAAAGTAATACTAAATGAATGGACAATAATAAGTTATACTATGTACACATTCCCGACGTTTACAATCAGGGCGATAATGTCCTGACCGGAAACATACCAAAACTCTATTACCAGTCCCAGTCCTCTAATTTTTTCGGTGGATAGTCCAGTTTCGTTTGTGCCCTTTTTTTCTGCCTTTCCCATACGAGCTTGGCAATGCCAATATTGGCAGGTTCTTTAGCATAAGGAGATAAGGCATAATCCACCTTTTCTTCATCGATATCCAGCCGGTACATTAAACTCAGGAGAAAGTCCAGTTTGTATTCGATCATGTAGGCTACTTGATCAGCCAGTAACTGAAATAACTGCTCCTCAGATAACTGCTCTCCGGTCGTTTCTATTTCAAAATCGCGCGTGATGAGGTCAGCAGTTACTTTTAAAGTTTTGTCTGTTGTATGGTGCATGGTTGATGGTTTGGACGATGCCCCCTAATATCGTTAAAAATAGGCAGCGTAAGCGGAAACACTACGTTCTTTTGTTCTTCACTATAATCTTCGTCTACTCTATAACAAAATAGGTAAATCTGCCCTAGATTACAAAAATTACGCATTTATTGGACTTTCAAACCCCTGCTTTTTCCCGTCTGCGCTTATACGCGCGGGCACCGAAATACATCAGGCCGGCAAATACGACCAGACCGATAATAAGGTATAAATAATTCAATACCCCCATTTTTCCGTAAACCGCAATAAAAACAATACTTACTAAAAACAGGGTTGGGATTTCATTGAACAGTCTCAGCTGAAAACTATCCATTTTTGTAATACCGGCTTCGTATTGTTTGATAATGCGCTTGCAATAAAGATGATAGCCTAACAACAATACTAACAACAGCAACTTTACATGCATCCACCCCTGTTGCAAGTAACCCGGATTGGCCACCAGCATTACAATACCCGCCGTCCAGGTGATCATCATAGCGGGACTCATAATAATTTTGTACACCCTCCATTGCATTTTCAGGAATTGATCCGTCAAAATTCCTTTTTCGGGTTCTGGCTGTTCACTGGCTTCCCCGTAATAAACGAAAATACGGAC
>CAZHNG010000443.1:0-4840 GCA_964533785.1 uncultured Saprospiraceae bacterium
CAGTATAAAATTTGCCACTTGTAGCCGTTTGATGATCCCGCCGAACAAGTCTATTATTAAAATACTGTTTTCTTAACAATGCCAAAGTAGAACTAAAAAGGCGAATGAATAAGGACAATTACAACGACATCAACGACTTTCTCAGCGATCCTTCCTTTCTCAATTGGGTAAAGGGTACCGACGCAGCGGATGCGGCCATCTGGAATCAATGGCTGAAGGATAATCCGCACATGGAGGAAATAGTTGAAGATGCCGCTTTTTTAGTGAGGGGCAAAATCTTCAATCCACCAACTGTCGCGGAAGTACAGGTGGAAAGGGCATTAAACCGGTTAAATCATAAAATTGACAATCGAAGTAGTTTTTACCAACGACGGCAAAGAGAGCGTTCTTCGACTTTTCAAATGTGGAAGATAGCAGCCGCAATAGCGGTTATTTTAGTCTCCTACCTGGTGTTGCAGAGATATTTTCTTCCCCAGGAGGTCATCCACCATACGGCTTATGGGGAACAAATCAACTTAAAGCTTGCCGACGGTACAATGGTAGCATTAAATGCAAATTCGACATTGCGGTATTATTCCAATCATTCCAAGGAAGTTTGGTTAGAAGGAGAAGCGTTCTTTAAGGTTGAGAAAAAAGATACCTCAAAAGCGAAGTTTCTGGTGCACACGGATGATCTGGTGGTTGAAGTACTTGGAACAGCCTTTAACGTCAACAGTCATGCCGCAAAAACACAGGTCGTCCTCAAAGAAGGTAAGGTGAAGTTAAATCTAAACAATGGCAAACAAAGGAACATGGTTCCCGGCGATCTGATCAGCTATTCTGCCAAATCGAACAAAATCATCGAATCCAGACAACAGGTACGACCCGAATTACACACTTCCTGGAAGGATGGTACGCTGATCTTCGAGAATATCAGTATGCAAAAAGCGATGGAAAAGATTCGGGAAACCTACGGACTGGAAATTCTATTCACCGATGAAGAGGCTGCCAACCGGAAAATTACACTGGCCGTTCCAACTAAGAACCTCGAGATCTGTATAAAAGCATTTGAAAAAGCCCTGAATATCCAAATTGAAAGAACAGAAAACGATTTGATTATAATAAACAAGGAATAGAGCAGGCGACCCTGCTGATATACAAGAATTCCTGTAACCTAAACCAACTTAGCCTATGAAGCTTAATCAACAACTCAATTGGTTGCCATTGGTCCTTACGGGGCTACTGCTGTGCAGCTCGATTGCTAACATCAAAGGGGCAGCAAATGATCGCCATTCTGCTGCAACCCAATTCCAGGAAAAGCTACTCACCCAGATATTGGAAGAGATTAGCGAAAAATTCCAGGTTTTTTTCACTTATGACGCCGAACTTTTAAAGGACATCAAAGTCGATGTTGATCTATCTAATGCTGATAGTTTCGACAAAATAGTAGGATACCTTACCGAACAGACCGATTTAGGCTTTGAACACCTTGGGAGTAAGTACTACGTCATATATAAAGACGACAAAAAAGGGCTTAAAACCTTGAAAAAGGTCAAGAGGAAAGTTCGACAACTCCAAGAACTGGAAAATACCGGTAATCTGAGTATTCAGCGAAAAAGTGCCGGTCAGCCCTTTAAAGATCTCGAAACCATTGCTTACACTATTCAGGAGTTGAAAGCGGAGAAGAACATATCCGGAACGGTTACTGATCCTGACGGGCTTGCCTTGATCGGGGCCAATATCCTCGTAAAAGGCACGGATATCGGAACAGTTACAGATTTTGAAGGTAAATTCACCTTAAGCGTTCCCGATGATGCCGAGGCTTTGATTTTTTCCTACACGGGATACGTCACTCAGGAAGTACCGATCGGAGACCGGACGGAGTTTAATATTCAACTCACCGAAGATATAGCAGCATTGGACGAAGTAGTAGTGGTCGGTTACGGTACTCAGGGCCGGGGGACGATTACTTCTGCGATCGACAAAATAGAAGGGGACGAGGTCAGCACCTTACCGGTGGTCAGTACCGCACAAGCTATCCAAGGAAGATCCGCCGGATTGACCGTTACCAACCAGGGTGCGCCCGGTCAGGATCCCATTATCCGCATCCGTGGATTAACTACTCCGAATAACAATAATCCGCTTATAGTAATTGATGGTGTTCCTGCCGGCGGGTTAAATGCCATTAACCCGAATGATGTAGAGTCTATCGAAGTCTTAAAAGATGCATCAGCCGCCGCTATTTACGGATCCCGTGCTGCGGGCGGTGTTATCCTGATCACCACAAAAAGAGGGAAAACTGGTGCGCCAAGGCTAACTTTCGATGCCTACGCGGGCATTCAGAGTGCTGCCAACCGTTTGGATCTCTTAAATACGGATCAGTATATCGAGATCATGACCGAGCAGCAGCAAAATGGTGGTTTGCCCGTACCTCCCCGGTTCGATGATGCCAGCATTCGCAATACCAGTATTGATTACCAGGATGAAGTATTCCGTACCTCACCCATTATGAACTATACACTGGGTATTTCAGGAGGAACGGATAAGGCTAATTACTTGCTTTCGCTCAACTATATGAACCAGGAAGGTATTGTTTTAAATAATGATTTCGAGCGTTATTCCGTCCGTATCAACTCCGATTATCAACTCTGGGGTCGTGTAAAACTGGGCCAAAGTTTGGTCATGAGTTATACCCGAACGAATAACGTGGCTAACCAGGGAGGAAGGGCGATCTTTGAGCATGTAACTAAATTCCCTCCTTACCTTCAACCTTTCGATGAAAATAATCTGGGCGGATTCAACGGCCCCGATCAAATTGATAATAACGACGCTGAAAATCCGGTACGGGTACTCAGATTAGGAGATAGAAATTCTCAGGGTGTAAAAACTTTAGGGAATATTTTTGCCGATGTAGAAATTATAGAAGGATTAAACTTTAGAACTTCTATTGGTATGGATTTGAATTTCTCCAGAAACTTCACCTTCATTCCTGCTTTTTTTGATGGAGAGTTTCACAATGAAAATTTTGCTAATTTTAATGAAAACCGCACTACTTTCTTTTCCCCGGTTTGGACTAATACGCTAAGCTATGATCGTTCTTTCGGTCAACACAACTTTGGGGCGATTGCGGGTTACGAAGTACAGGATTTTACAACGGAATCCATTGGCGGGCAAGGAACCAATTCCCTAACCAGTGATTTACAGACGCCTGGTTCCATTCAGGAGAATGAAAACCTCACCGGCGGTACTTTTGAAGATGGACTGGTTTCCTACTTTGGTCGGATCAATTATGATTTTGCGGGCCGTTACTTACTGCAGGCTGCTATTCGTAGAGACGGCTATTCCCGTTTTGGTCCGAATAACAAATGGGGCGTTTTTCCGTCGGTTTCTTTGGGCTGGAATGTAGCAAGCGAGCCTTTCTTCCAGTCAGTAGAGGCGGTGAGCAACTTGAAGGTCAGGGCGAGCTGGGGTAAAACCGGTAACAATAACGCCTTGGGCCGCTATGAATACCAACCGACTGTGCAAACAAACTTTACCTATAACTTTGGTCCTGGCAGCGAGGTGGTTAACGGCGCTTCTATTCCAGGTCTGGCAAACGAAGCCTTAAAATGGGAAAGCACTACTATGACGAATATCGGATTTGATCTGGGATTATTTGACGATGCGGTAACCTTTAGTGCGGAATACTACCAAAATAATACGGAGGATATCTTATTGTCTATTCCGTTAGCTCCTTCCTTAGGATTGGACAGAAACGTGCGTTCTAACGCCGGCGACATCGAGAGCAATGGCTTTGAATTCACCCTGGGAGTAAGAAACAGTAAGAGTGCTGTGAAATGGAGCATAGACGCCAATTTTGCGACCCAAAATAACGAGGTCGTTTCACTGGGAGTAGGTAATCCGATCAATGGCCGCGGATGGCAAGGAGATGTACTGACCAGGGTGGAGGAAGGAGAGCCGATCTATTATTTCCAGGGCTGGCAGGTAGACCGCCTGTTCCAGGAAGGTGACTTCAACGCTGATGGAACGTTACGTGAAGGTATTCCTTCGCAAGACGAAGCATCTCCGGGAGATATCAAATTTTTGGATATTGCCGGTCCTGCTGATGACAACGGAAATCCAACGGGCCCCGATGGAGTCATTGATGCCAATGACCGCACCAACCTGGGGTCTCCGCTTCCTGAATACACTTATGGATTGACCGGTTCTTTGGAGTATAAGAACTTTGATTTTACCCTGTTTTTGCAGGGAGTAGGGGGTAATAAAATTTTTAAAGCCTATGCCTACTGGACCCAGGGTATGTCCCGGGTATTCAATGGAGAAACCGTTTTGTTAGATCGCTGGACGCCTACGAATACCGACACAGACGTTCCTCGGGCCGTTTCTGGTGACCCTAATAGAAATGCCCGTGCATCGGATCGCTTTATCGACGATGGAGATTATCTGCGCATCAAAAATGTCACCCTTGGTTATACCTTTAATACCCTCGACCAATCTTGGTTGAGTAACTTAAGGGTGTATCTGAGCGCACAAAATTTATTGACTTTTACGAATTACGAAGGGTACGATCCTGAAGTAAGCGTGTTCCAGGGAGCTGATTTCAATAACTCTTTTGGAATTGACCTTGGGCAGTTACCACAGGCACGTATTTTCACTTTTGGTATCCAGGCAGGATTTTGATGTGAGTGATTTAGCAATGATGAACTTATTATTTAATCGTTCCTAAGTATGAAAGATGACAAAATACGTAATATTAGATGTTTCTGACAAAAAAAAAGAGTTTCAAAAACATTCTACTATTACTTTTACCTAGACTTTTGACGCTAGACTCTAGAAGTTAGACTAAAAATTCTAACTAATT
>CAZHNG010000444.1:0-4825 GCA_964533785.1 uncultured Saprospiraceae bacterium
ATCAAAGAGATTATCAAAAGCATGGATGCTATTCATTATTCGCAATACAAGATGGACGGACAAATCGTCAGAATTATTCCTTCCAAATTCAACGCTACTCAAGAAAAAATAATTGATCTGCTTCAACTCAAGTTTCCATCTGCGATGTACGCAGGGTAAAAAAGGAGGCTCAAAGCTCGAAACCCCCGCAAATACTGGGGGAAAGGGAGAGTGACTCTTGGTATGGAGAAGGAATATCCGATAAAAGGGCAAAAGAATTGGCATTCATTCCTCAAGATGCCGAGTTAAATGACGTCTTCCCTCAATTCAGAAAATGGGAGGAACTAAGCAAAGAGGAGCAGGAGGTTTACACCATTGATATGGCGGTTACGGCAGGTATGTTGGAAGCCATGGATTTTCACATCGGACGCTATATTAATTATTTGACCGAAGAAGGATTGATGGACAACACGATTTTTATCATTACTTCCGATAATGGGCCAGAAGGGGCAGACTATCATGAAACTGTATTTAAATGGGCGCTAAGACAAGGATACCATCGCGACTTAGACAAATACGGAGGCAAGGGATACTATGGAGCCACTGGACCTGAATTTGCTGATGCTATGGCTTCTCCCTTCTCTTATTTTAAATACTACACCGGGGAAGGAGGTTTGCGCGTTCCATTTATTATGAGCGGGAAAAATCTGCCCCAAAATGTCAAGTCTGGTGCCTTTTGCTTTTTCACTGACATTGCGCCCACCATTTACGATTTGGTGGGGCTTTCTACTTCAGCCAATGAAGGCTATGCCTCCATTACTGGTAAAAGTATGCTACCTCATATTACCGATACAAATCAGCCTATATACGGCAAGGATGAAGGCGTTGGTTTGGAATCCGGCAACAGTGCGGCCTACTTCTTAAATGGGTACAAGATCGTAAAGAACAATATTCCGTTAGGAGATAATACCTGGCATTTGTATCATTTGCCTAGTGATCCCGGTGAGACGAATGATATCGCAGCTGAACATCCTGTTCTTTTTCAAAAAATGTTGTCTGCATACCAGCATTACGCAAAAAAGGTAGGGGTGATCCAGATGCCTGAGGGGTATTCTGCCGAAGGGGAAGATGGTAAAAAGTCGATGGTTGCGATGCTAAAACCAGCGTTCCCGTTCTTATTTGGGATAATCATTGGCATTGTAGTGTTTTTAGTATGGCACATAAGAAAAAAACGACTAAATAAATACGCAATTACTGGTTCTGCATCATAGGATTTGTGTAAATGCCTTAACTACTATTGAACAGGCAAGTTTTTGCTGATCGCAGTAATTTTTGCAAGTTTTATGTACCCTAAGGAATGGCCAATGTAATCTAAATTCACCCCTTTAACCCCTGACTCAACGGCATATCCGTCAATCGCTTGCCGGTCAACCGACGTACTGCATTGGCAATAGCGGCACCAATGGGGCCCAGCGGTGGTTCTCCTGCTGGAAGTGGTACAGACGCTCCCTGAATGAGGTGAACATCAATTTCTTTAGGGGCATGCTTCATCAAGGCCATTTGAT
This sequence comes from uncultured Saprospiraceae bacterium, assembly GCA_964533785.1. GTDB lineage: Bacteria > Bacteroidota > Bacteroidia > Chitinophagales > Saprospiraceae > JANQRV01. The sequence goes on from CAZHNG010000444.1 coordinate 1,545, forward strand.
AGGGACCATAAATGGTTGGTGTCAACTCCCCATCTGTCAGTTCCATTTTTTCGTACATAGCCGCACTCATTCCCATGATGATAGAGCCCTCACATTGAGCGACGACCTGGTCAGGATTGACGGCCAAGCCACAATCGAAGGCACAGGTTACTTTGTGCACTTTGATCTCTCCATTTTCTATGGAAACTTCTACGACCTGTGCGGCAGGCGAGCCGGCATCTATGGACGCCGCAAATCCCATTGCTCTTTCATTGGATGCACCGTCGCGGTAGCCGGCTTTTTCGGCTGCTACTTCAATGACCTTTTTTATTCGCAATGAATACGAGTCATCGCCTAATCTTTGGATACGAAAGTCGATGGGGCTCTTTCCGGCACGCAAGGCCATTTCATCTACAAAACTTTCTATGGCAAAGGTGTTGGCTAATAAGCCTAAGCTTCGCCACCAACTGGTCGCAAAAGGAAGTGTGGTATGCCATTGTACCGCTCGGTGATTCGGAATCCGGTCGTACATAATATTACCACCCCGCATGGCTCCCACATCGGTTCCTAAAACGGAATGCATAGCTGCGGGGAAAAGGGGCGCGTTAATAGCCACATCACCACTCGCATAATGGTGTTCTAGGGCATCAAGATATCCGTCATTTCCAAGCTTACCTCTCACGATATGATGCGTGGGTGGCCGGAATTGATCATTTTGGAATTCTTCTTTTCTGGTAAAGATATATTTGACCGGTTTTCCTACGGCCTTGGATAATTGACAGGCCTGAATGGCATGATTGGTATTTAAACGGCGGCCAAACCCTCCACCTAAATAAGTAGGAATGATGTTGACATTTTCCGATGCTAAGTCAAGCGCCTCCGCTACTTGCCTTTGGGTAATACCGACTACCTGTGTAGAGAGTATTACCGTCACTTTGTCCTCCCGATAATCAGCAATGGCCCCATTTGGCTCTAATTGGGCATGGGCTCCAATTGGACTGGTGAATTCTAAAGAAAACACTTGCTCATCATCCGGATCCAGTGCCCTCCCTGCCTTTTGGGTGATCATTCGATCGCCCTTTCCTACCTGGAGCAATTCGCGGAGATCCTTTTCCGTCCATTTCTTTGGGATGTCCCAATCCACTTTGATTTTGTTTTTTGCAGCGAGTGCTTCGGAATAACTCTTGGCTACCACACCAATCCAATCGTCTATTTGCACGATCTTAACAACCCCTGGCATTTCCGCTGCAGCATTGGTATCTGCACTTTTAAAGGTTGCTCCAACCGAACCAGGCCGGATGATCGCTGCGTGTAGCATATCCGGCATTTCTGCATCCAAACCAAAAATAGGATCACCGAATACCTTGGCATTCAGATCTACTCGCTCAACGGGTTTGCCGATGTACTTGAAATCCTGAGTTTTTAGATCCGGAAGCGATTTGGGCTCTTCCCATTCCGTTACTCCTTCGGCAACTTCGGCGTAGGTCATGGATATATTTGGACCTGAAATAACTCCATCCTTGGTAGTCAGTGAGGACGCTTCAATACCCGACTTTTTAGCCGCCTGGATCTTTAGCATTTCACGCATTGTGGACGCCAATTCTCGTAGGGGTTGCCATAATGCAGCCATAGAAAGGCTTCCACCGGTACTCATCCCATCAATAACTCCGGTAGTGGTAGCGGCTGCCTTTACTTCTACTTGATCCAGACTTATATCCATTTCTTCTGCAATCAATTGTGCGTAGCCGGTAAAAATTCCCTGCCCCATTTCCACTTTAGGAGAATGGAAGATCACTTTATTTTCCTTTGTTAATTCAAACCATAAGGAAGCTTCCGTACCAGTACCGCTGTAGGGCGGCACCATTGTCTCCAGGCTTTCGAATAATGTTCTTCTGATAGGATTTCTAAATACATAAGTCCCTACGGTTAACAAGCCCAGGGTTCCCAGGCCTCCTCTTATGATGAACTTTCGTCTTGATACTCTTTTGCTCATTATTTTTTGGTATAAAAGCTTATGAATTCAATTTGATGTCGGCGGCCCGGTGGATAGCCTTACGCATTCTATAATAGGTGGCACAACGGCATACGTTGACTATATTCCTGTCAATATCCTCATCGGTAGGATTGGAGTTTTTGTTCAGAAGAGCTGCGGTTGCCATGATAAATCCCGGTTGACAATATCCGCACTGCGGTACAATTTCTTCTACCCAGGCTTGTTGAACGGGGTGTGGGCTTTCCTTTGTTCCAAGACCTTCTATGGTCGTGATCTCCTTTCCTTCGGCATATTTAACGGCAAAAGAACAAGACCGGACTGCTTCGCCGTTAACGTGTATGGTGCAGGCTCCGCATGCTGCTTTTCCACAGCCAAACTTGGTTCCTTTCAGGTTAAGTAGATCGCGGATGACCCATAGCAGGGGAGTATTGCCATCTACTTCTACCGTTTCAGGCTTTCCATTGATATTGAATGATATTTGCATAATCTATTATTTCTTTTTTAGGCTTATTCTTCAGGAATGAGGGCACCGAGTTCAATCCACTTTTTCACCGCTGCAATGTACTCCTCTTTCGGTACAGGGGGGATCTCCCTCGGATTCCCTGCCGCATCAACACCAGGTTCCCATGCCCATAGCACCAACTCGTGTTCAGTAAGATGATGCATAATCTCTTCCGGAGATCTATTGCCGTTATTTTCGCGGTTCATCATGGACTTGGCAATTTCAATAGGAGTGAGCCCTTCCCACCGCATAGAATGAGGTGCAAGTGCCCATTCAGGAGCTCCCGGCACACCCGAGAAATCATTATTCGAGGCTTGGTGACAAGTGTTGCAGTTAGTAGCCTCCTGAGCATTGACTCGAGTGATTCCAAACCGATGAGGATGACTATCTTCTCCCTGCTTGGGAACGTTGTCGGATGGATGGCAGTTTATACATCTCTTATGGGTCAGCACCTTCATCATCTTATTAAAGGCGATAAGACTCTCATTTGCAATTGAGCTGTCCTCCTCTTTTGGTTCGTTAGGTTCAACTTTAAGGTCGTATTCTTCCGGACTAGAGGCAATGGTTAAGCCGGTTATTATGATAATTAGAAAGGCTGAAAGCGTACTTTGCATTTTCATTTTGATCAGAATTCAGTTGTGGAAGACATCTTCGAACACTAAATAAATATATCATTGCTAAGTTCATGTTTTACACAGGTTTTTACTTACACAAATTCCTGTTATTCTTACACAAATTACAGACTAACCAATTTTAGTACACTGTAACATAAGTTTCTTAGTGTTTTGAACCACCGGATTTTTGTCC
>CAZHNG010000445.1:0-4819 GCA_964533785.1 uncultured Saprospiraceae bacterium
ACCAACGACTGGCCGAGATCGCCCACCATGAGGTCGCCGAGAAAGACGAGGTACTGCTCGAGGATGGGCCGATCCAGACCGAGCCGCGCCTGCAGCGCCGCGATCGCCTCGGCCGAGGCCGAATCACCGAGGATCGCATAGGCCGGATCGCCCGGCAGGGTGCGAATGGCGAAGAAGACCACCGTGACCACGAGAAACAGGGTCGGCACCGCCGCTAGGATGCGCTCGGCGGCGAACATCACGCCCGGAAAGCGGCGGGCGAGCGTCCGCAGCGGCGATGGTGACACCGGCGTCGATCAGTCGCGAAAGGTGGTCGTTTCGGTGATCGGCGGGCCGAGATTGAGCGTGCCGGTCAGCTCGTAGCCGAGATCGAGCGTGCTGCGCCGCCCCCACACCTGCATCAGTTCGAAGATCGGCACGACGCAGACCTCCTCCATGATCTTGCGCTGGGCCTCGGCCCAGAGCTCGAGCTGCTGGTCGGGATCGGTCGCCGAGCGCGCGGCATCGATCTCCTCGTCGGCGACATCGCAATGCGAGAAATTGGTCTGCGCCGTATCCGTGCCGACGATCGAAGACGCGAGGAAGAAGGGCGAGAGGAACGCGTCGGCCTGGGGGAATGGTGCCGCGCCATAGATCACGAGCGGGCTCTCGTTCTGGCGGATCAGCTGATGCCAGGCGCCGTGATCGACGAAATCCACCTCCAGCGTGATGCCGACGCGGCGAAGCTGCTCCATGACCAGCTCGAACGGCACCTTGAGGCTGCCGATCTCGGAGGTCTGAACGGCGAGCGTCAGCCCGTCCGGATAGCCGGCCTCCGCGAGCAGCGCGCGCGCCTTCTCCTGGTCGTGTGGGTAGCGGGGCACATCGGTGGTCTGGCCTAAAAAGCCGCTCGGCACCGGTGATTCGAGCTGCTTGGTGATGTCGGGGCCGACCAGAAGCTGGAACTCTTCACGGTCGATGGCGTGGGCGATCGCCTGCCTGACGCGAATGTCGTCCAGGGGTGCCACGCTCTGGTTCAGATGCAGCATCCGCGACTGGCTGGGCGCGAAGATGTCGATCTCGATGGTCTCGGCATACTGCGCCCGCATGCGGTCGACCCAGTCCTGCTCGCGCCGGCCGTAGAAAAGATCGATCTCACCGGCGGCGAAGGCCAGCTCGCGGGCGTTCTCCGATGGCACGTAGCGGTAGTCGATCCGATCGATCGCAGGCGCGCCGCGGAAATAGTCTTCATGGGCGGTCAGGACGGTGCGGCTGCCGGGCGTGTAGCTGTCGAACTGGAAGGGGCCGGTGCCGATCAGCGGCGCCTCGACCGCGTCGCCCAGCTCCTCGACCGCGCGCTTGGAGATGATCAGGCCACCGGAGGGATCGGCGAGCACACCCTCGAAGCTCGGCACCCGATCCTCGAGGGTGATGACCAGCGTCAGGGGATCGACCACCTCGATCGTGTCGATCACGGAGAATGTGGCGGCAAAGGCCGAGGTCTCAGGGTTGGCGGCACGCTCCAGCGAGAACGCCACGTCCTCGGCGGTGAGCACGCCGTAGCCGTGGTGGAATTGCACGCCTTCCTCAAGCTCGATGGTCCAGACGAGGCCGTCCGCGTCGGGCGTGACACTTGTCGCGAGGTCGAGCTCGATCGCATCGAATTCCATGCTGCCGGGAGCGAAGCGCATGAGACCGTTGAACATGTAGCCGAAGAGCGCGCGGTCCTGTCCACCACCCGAGAGATGCGGATCGAGCACGTTCGCATCGTTGCCGAACGCACCCACGGTCAGTGTGGTCTGTGCCTGAGCCGGAGTTGCGGCGAGCGCCAGCCCAACCCCACAAAGGACAATATACCCCATTTCGATGCGCATGACTTGCGAACCTCCCCTGTTACGACCTGTGCCTTGCCCGTCCGAGGGTTCGAGAACGTCAAGCCATTGTCAATGCAATTGTCCATGAACTCGGCGTCGGCTCGCTCGAGCGGCGACCTCTCTTTGTGCGGCTTCAGATCGGGCCGACTGCTGCCGTGGTTCGGGGAACATCGCGCGAGAAACCCGCAGCCCGTTTCGTCGATTACGAGTGAACATCTGGTCGGCCAGCCGGAGCACGAGTTCCACGACCCTGGTATGATCAATGCCGACGTTCGCATGATGGCAGAAGCGCGAGCCAATCCCACGGTGATTGAGCCATGAAGGTAGTTTCTGCAACTCTGACTGCGCATCTCGCCGGTCCGGTGACGACGCTCGCCACCTGCTGGCGCATCACGCGTTCGGACGGAACCGAGCTCTTCTTCACCGACCACGACCGCGACCTCCTGTTCGAGGGGAACGTCTACGAGGCCAGCTCCGGCTACTCCCGGACGGCCATCGCCAATGATTCGAGCCTGAGCGTCGACAATCTCGATATCGAGGGCGTGTTCGACAGCGCGGCCGTGACCGAGGAAGAGCTCAGAGCCGGGCTGTTCGACCGGGCCGAGGTGCGGATCTTCCTCGTCAACTGGGCCGGCCCGTCGATGGGTAGCCTGCGCATGCGCAGGGGCTGGTTCGGCGAGGTGATACTCGGCGAGCAGGGGATCTTCCGCACCGAGCTGCGCGGCATGACGCAGGCGCTGCAGCAACGGATCGGTGAGCTCTACAGCCCCGAATGCCGCGCCGATCTCGGCGATCATCGCTGCCGGGTGCCGATCCTGCCGCCCGAGATCGCCCGCGACACCGCCTATGCCGTGGGCGACGTGGTGCGCGTGCGGACGACCGGCACACCGTTCAGCATGGCACTGCCGATCGTCAACGGCGGGTTCGAGGCGGATGGCTCGGGTGACGGTGCCGGCTTCACGCCGACCGGCTGGAGCTTGGTCTCTGGCGACTGGGACGTGCATGACGCCAGCAACGGCGAGCTGGCGCCTGCGGCCAGCGGCTTCTACCTGGAAGGCGGCATCTCGGCTTCGGGTGAGCTGGCGCAGACCATCGACCTGGTCGCAGGCGGTCTCGATCCGGCGCAGATCGATGCCGACGCCTATCGGCTGGATGTCTCCCTCAGCCGCGCGAACTCGTTCCTCGACGATCTCGGGCGCGTCATCGTCGAAGCCCTGGACGGATCGGCGAACGTGCTCGCCACCATCCTCGATACCGGCTTCGAAGCCATCGTGCCGGAGGACAGCTGGGTCGAACGTGGTGTCTCGCAGGCCCAGCTTCCCTCGGGCGCACGAGCGCTGCGGATCCGTCTCCTGCACCAGCTCGTCGCCGGCAGCCAGTCGAACGCGGCCTTCAACGACATCGCGGCCACCGTCACCGACACGACGGCATCGGTGCCGACCTCAGCCGACTTCGAGAACCGCCTCTACCGATGCGTCGTCGCTGGGACTTCAGCGCTCGAGGCGCCGAGCTTCGACACGACAGTCGGCGCCCAGACCACGGACGGCGGTGCCGTCTTCGAGGTCGAGGAAGCCTGGAGCCGTGCCGGTCTCGTGACCGACGTCACCGATCGCGCCGTCTTCGTGGCTGAGGTCGACGAGCCGCGCGCCATCGACGGTTGGTTCGCCGGCGGCGTGCTGACCTGGGAGACCGGGTCCAATGCCGGCCGCTCGATCGAGGTGAAGGCCTGGACGCAGGCCACAGGTGAGATCGAGCTCTTCCTGCCGATCGGCTACGCCATCGAGAGCGGCGATCTCTTCCGCATCCACCCCGGCTGCGACAAACGCCTCGACACGTGCATCGACCGCTTCGCCAACGTCCTCAACTTCCGGGGCGAGCCCTACGTGCCCGGCCAGGACGCCATGATGCGCTACCCTGACGCCCGCTGAGACCGCATGTAGTCAACCGAACAAGGCATGGATGACCTCGCGCATTGAAGCGAGTTCCTTGAAATGCTTCTTGGAGATTTTTCGGATGTTTGGTCGATCTTTCTTGAGACCTTCGGCGTTTCCTTTGGTGTGGCGCGCGGCTGGAAATCCACTGACATCTGGTAACGGTTCCCCAGGATTTCCGCCAAACCAAAGGTAAGAGGCGGGTTCAAGGGTTTGCGCACAAATACGCATCCAAACTATGCAACCACTCGGCTTGGTCGCCAACGCCAAGTTGACATTTTGATCAATAGCGCGACCTTCCAGGTGGGACGACTTAAGCTGGATGTGCCGGATGATACGACCGGACGCCATAACCACGTCGAATCCGCTACTGTCGATCTCGCCGCGCAAGACTTCCATGTCGCGGTGGCCTAGATTCCACATCGTTTGCAAAGCTTTGCCAACAAACAAGTGCTCAAGGATTTGCTCCCGCAGGCTCGAATGCAGGAATAGGTCACGTCTATCGCCTGACAGGTTCATAGCGGGCTCCCTAATCAGTGCAATTCCAAGCGATCATTCAGATCGTCATGGGACCGTTGAACTTGTGCCCGCCTCTGTTACGCCATAGCAAGCGAAGAATCTCCGAAAGATGAACAGCCACCTGCATCGCAAAAGGGAAGACATCGTCAGTGCAGCGCGAACTTGGCTCGGCGTCCCCTGGCGCCACCAGGGCCGCACCCGGCAGGGCGTCGATTGCGCCGGGCTGGTGGTCCTGGTCGGGCGCGGGCTCGGCCTCGCCGACTACGATACCCATGCCTACGGCCGCCGACCCGAAGGCCAGGGCTTCGTCCAGCACTTCCGCGCTGCCATGGACGGCATCAAGCTGCTTGAGGCCGGACCCGGCGACGTGCTGGTCTTCGCCGATGCCGCCTATCCCTGCCATTGCGGCATTCTCACCGAGAAGCACGGGGTGCCGCATCTCCTCCACGCGCATGCGCTCCGGCGCAAGGTGATCGAGGAGCCCTATGCCGGCGAGTGGCCGGCCAAGGTCAAGTT
>CAZHNG010000446.1:0-4809 GCA_964533785.1 uncultured Saprospiraceae bacterium
ATGAAATTCAGGCGATTTTAAACTAATCACATAACCACATAACCAATAGCTGACTTTACAATATTCAATACAATCAACTGATTCTCATTTAAGATGACAAAGTAGTAGTAAGTAGTGTAGCAGAATTATTTTATGTTATGTTCACACACTCCTGACGGTACCGTCAGGACTAATCCTCAAACTCATGCAGTCTGGCGTCCCCGCCTGCCGTTACCGCCAGTCCGCCTGCCCAGACGGGCCCTACGTGGCTGTGCCAGCGGCCGGCAGGTTAAATCTGCTTTCTTACTTAACTAGACTTTTGACGCTAGACTCTAGAAGTTAGACAAAAAATTCTAACTAATTGATAATCAAGGGAAATTTATTTATTCTAAAAAATTGATATCCATTGAATATCAGCGTTTTGTTGTCTAAAATCTAGCGTCTAGCGTCAAAAGTCCAATACTTAAGTTTAGGGAGAAAATGTTTCAATTAAAGCAGCGACGCTGCTTTGATTGAAAAGGCCACAGAGTTTCGACGATTCTCGCTTTTAAATATTATTTTGCCACTTCAAAACACTAAAATCATGGAGCCTAAATACGCCTTTCTTCTTACCATACTTTCCATGATCTTCTGCGCCACATACGGCTGTAAGTACCAAGAGCCCACACCCGCTGAAGAGCTGTATGCTGATTTTCAATCTATAGCCCCGCTGGATACCCTCCCCATTCCATTAGATACCGTAGGCGCTGATACCGGACGGGCCATTTCCCCGCAGCATTTTTTAGCCGCACTTGACTCCATCCTGATCGAAACAATGATCTACGAACCCGACACCTTTGACTTTCAGGGACGAGCCTACTGGAAAATCCCACTAGACGAAGAGACCGAAGCTTGCCTATTGGACATCAAACAAGGATGGTTCAAGTTCAAGTATTTGTTGCTCTATTCCAAATCGACCAAAAGCTTTGTCAACCTGATACCGGCAGCCTATTTCTACGGTGGTGACGGTGGCCAAATCCTGAGTGAAAGCTATTTGTTTGACTTGAATACCACTCCTACTTTATTTACCAGTTACTACGAACATTACCTCCGATTGTCGTCTAATGAACCCGAAAATATCGAGCGCCGGAGTATGGGATTGCGACAATGGTCGGGCGGTGCTTTCCAGGAAGTGCCGGTGCGGGATTCCAGTGTTTGGCAGGCGCGGTATCGGATTGATTGGTGGTAGAGTAAGTGATACCACTTTGTCACTTTAAAGGAAAATCCTTAGGATTGAACTTTTTAATTCATAATTAACCTGGTTATGAGTGTTATTTGGTTGCCCCATCAAAGCAGCGACGTTGCTCCGAGCAACGTCGCTGCTTTGATGGGGCTTCGGTAACCTTTTTCTCACTGAAAAAGTAAGTAGTGGAGCAATATTAATTTGCGTTTTTTGATCGAGGGAATTTTTTCGCTGAGCTAGGCGCAAAAAGCGAGCATAGCTGGGGTTCTGTGAGTTTTTTGCAACGACGATCAGCGGAAAAAGGGCCCATCAAAAAGTGTAAATTAGTGTTGCTCGACTACTTATACTCCTTTTTAAGCAGCCCAACGCTTACATCACTGTCTTTTTCAAAAAACAACAATCATGCATAGAAACTATACCGTCTTACTATTCATTCTGCCATTTTCGCTCTTCGCCCAACCATCTGCCCAAACCGATCAATTTTTCCAACAACTCATACAAAAGCACGAAGTACCCGCGCTATCCGCCGTAATCGTCGAAGGCAATGAAATTACCTACAGTTGCGCACACGGTATCAAAGCTACCGATTCCAACGATCCCATTGATCAAAACACCATTTTCGAAGCGGCTTCCCTTAGTAAACCCTTATTCGCCTACGCAGTCATGCAGTTAGTAGATGCGGGTAAACTGGATCTCGATAAACCCTTATATCAATACCTGCGGTACGAGGATATTGCACACGATGAACGCTACAAAAAAATTACGGCGCGCATGTTACTGAGCCATTCCGGTGGTTTCCCCAACTGGCGACGGGGTAAATTGGAGCTCTTATTCGATCCGGGAGAAAAATACAGCTATTCCGGCGAAGGATTCGTCTACCTTATGAAAGTGGTGGAAAATATGCTGGAAAAACCGATCGAAGACATCATGCAGGAAATGGTATTCCAGCCGCTGGGGATGAATAATTCCAGCTACGTTTGGCAAGAGGCCTTTTACGATAACTACGCCGCTCCGCACAACAATGAAGGTTTTGCTTTACCCAAAAATAAGCCGCAACAAGGGAATACCGCATATTCCCTGCACACCACGGCGGAAGACTTTGGCCGCTTTCTGATCGCCTTCCTCAACGCACAAAATCTAAAACCCGCAACCTTTAAGGAGATCTACTCCCCGCAAATCAACATCGAAAAACACGAACAACTGGCCTGGGGATTAGGCTGGGGGCTTCAAGAAACCGCCAAAGGTACCGCCGTCTGGCAATGGGGTGATAACGGTACCTTCCGGGCTTTTGTCATCGCATACCCGGAGCAAAAGAAGGGGATGGTCTACTTTACGAATAGCAATAACGGCCTGCGTTTTGTACCAGAAGTCATACAACACGTTTTTCAGGATGAAGAATGCCCGGCTTTCGCCTTAATGGATTACAATACAAAAGATTCACCCCGGCAACAATTGTTGAAAGCTATCCTGGAAAAAGGATATGATAACGGCGTTAAGCCCTTTTTACATTCGAATCAAGAGCACCAGGATACTTCTCAGATCAAAGAGTGGGAAATGAACCAAGTCGGTTATCAGTTGATGAATTACCGTCGCTACGCAGATGCTAAAAAGGTACTGCTGGCCAACATCAAAGCTTTTCCTCAATCTGCGAACACCTACGATAGTTACGCGGAAGCTTGTTTGCGAAGCGGAGATCAGGTCAGTGCTAAAAAATACTACGCCAAAGCGCACGCAAGGAATGCCAACAATGAAGTAGCCAAAAAAATTCTTCATCAACTCGACCAACCGACTGGAAATCACGTATTCCGGTTAAGCAGTTATCCTCATGCGAAGTTGGTCACGGTAGCAGGCACTTTCAACGACTGGAATACTTTATCGCTACCTTTTGTGAAACGCAACGGGGAATGGGTGTGCCGGGTCGATTTGGAGCCTGGGCAATACGAATATAAATTTGTGATCGACGGCGTGTGGACAATCGATCCGAATAATACGGAGGTGGTGGTGAATGGGGGGAATGTGAATGCTGTGTTGGTGGTGGAGTGATGGGCGTTTATTGAAACCCGCCTACTGCCGGCCGCTGGCACACTAATCTGTATACACGCAATTTTATTTAACTTTTGAAAAAACAAACAAATATTAACGAAATAAAAACCAACTGTTCAAATGAGCAAAACCAGTAATTGCGCTACATGCAGTTGAAATGATCAAAAGTTTTTCCAATGAAGTGAATATAAGCACACGCGATTTCCTACTCTTCTCTCTATCTCACACCGCGGGCTGCCCGGCAAATTCCCCGGACCTGTCTGTCGTAGCTATAGCGAAGACAGAGGGATTGAATTTGCCTAGAGTTTTTGGTTCTTTTGGGGCAATGCCAAAAGAACATTACACCAATCTCAGGCCTGAAAACAGATGTTCAGAACCTAGAAAATATAAAGCTTTAGTCCAGTGAGCTTAATGTCAAACAATAAAATTGATTCTAATAGAAATAAACAAATCCTGTGTATACAGATTAGCGCTGGCACAGCCACGTAGGGCCCGTCTGGGCAGGCGGGCTAGCGGTCACAGTAGGTGGGTGCCAGTATGGCAGGCAGGTGGGGTCTGATCTCTGGTATCTATCCTATTTAAAACAAAACAATGATTTTCAGAAAAGCAACCAAAGCCGATGTCCGATTTATCGTAGCGATGTTGGCAGACGATGAATTGGGAAAATTGCGGGAAGATTTTCGCGATCCGTTACCGGAAGTTTATTACGAAGCCTTTGACCGCATTGATCAAGATGAAAACCAGGAATTGATGGTCGTTGAAAATGATAAAGGGGAGATTATCGGTACATTACAGTTGAGTTTTTTGCCTTATTTGACCTACCAAGGAGGTATGCGTGCACAAATTGAGGGTGTTCGTATTCGTAAAGATCATCGAGGGCAAGGTATTGGTGAGAAAATATTCCGTTGGGCCATCGAAAGGGCTAAAGTAAGAGGGGCACATCTACTACAATTGACAACAGATAAGAAACGACGGGATGCTTTGCGGTTTTATGAGAAATTGGGATTTGTGGCTTCACATGAGGGGATGAAAATGCATTTTTGGGAACGCGGATGACGCGGATTTTTGGATCTACGCGGATTAGTTTACGAGGAGGTATTAATTTCTTTCTACGTATTTTTTGAAATTATTTAAAATGGCCTGCCAGTTTAACCCAAAAATCCTCCCAATCCGCGTCATCAGCGTTCCATCCCCTCAAATGATCTCCTCCGGCCCGAACAGATCTTCTCTTTGCTGCTTCTGGAAAGCCTCCGTCTTATTGTCGTGCATGTGTTTAAACACCTGGGCCGCCCGACGAATAAACGCTTCATCTACCGATTGTTTAACCTTATCCAACGGCACCTCGTCACGAAATTTATAGATCTGCTCATAAGGGCCATTTTCCAGCTTGATGGAGTACTTACTGTTCCAGTGAAAAATGGTGATCTTCCAGGTGGGATGCGGTATGTTTCCTACTATTCTCATTGTTCATTGTTCATTGCTCACTGTTCATTGCTCATTGTTCATTGCCCATTGCTCACTGTTCATTGCTCATTGTTCATTGCCCATTGCTCACTGTTCATTGC
>CAZHNG010000447.1:0-1375 GCA_964533785.1 uncultured Saprospiraceae bacterium
TGTATCGGACAAAAGAAGGTAGATGATAAAAGTAATGAGATCACAGCTATTCCTGTAATGAATGAACATTGTAGCTGTACTTGATGCCTGTGTTTTATTTCCAATTATAAAGGCCTTCTTCCCTGAGTCTATTGTCTATGATTTTGAATCGCTCGAGGCATCTCTTGAACTCCCGGATCCGGAGGATAGGCATGTTCTTGATGCTGCGATTCGATCTGAATCTCAATATATCGTTACGAACAATTTGAAAGATTTTCCTGCTGATTATCTAGCCCAATTCAATATTGAAGCAATTTCACTAGATCGGTTTTTGCAATTGCTGATTAAAAACCAGCAAGAGATTGCAAAAGCGGCCTTTTTAAAAATGGTTTCGAGATATAAAAAGGAGCCTAAGACGCCCAAAGCTGTGTTAGAAAGACTTGAAAAGGAAAGCTTATCCATGACAGTAAAGCATTTGAAAGAATTGCTTTGACTCACCACCATAGATGGTGGCAGGATTAACTTTCGTTGATCCGTTCGTTCAAATAAAATTTGACTCACTTCTCAAAGCAAAAAAGGCCATTCCGCGATGCGGAATGACCTTTTCGTCGTTGTCGGGGTGGCAGGATTCGAACCTGCGGCCCCCTGGTCCCAAACCAGGTGCGCTAACCGGACTGCGCCACACCCCGAGTATTCTGCCGATGCAGAAATAAGTAATTTTTTTCAAAGATCAAGAGGATTTGAAGCTGCGGCCCTCCCGATTTCATCGGGATGCGCTAACCGGACGGAGTTTATCCGCCGGAGGCTGACCACACCCCGTATAATAAGATGCCAGACGCTTCATCCCGACATTTATCGTCGGGGAGACGCCAGACATTAGAATGTGTGGGAATGAGAGTTGAGAAAGCGTGAGCGGTTAATTTTTATACTGAAAATCTGCCATTGCAGAATTCGTGTTTATTTAGAAAAAGAACGGATCATACCCAACAACATCTTTGAAACTTGCTCCAGATCATCGTAAAATGATTTGTATTGTTCTTCGGTGATCATTTTAAGATCCAACATAACGTGGAGAACAGCAACCGTTTCAAAAACAGAACTTCTCGAGATCGTGAGGAAGTGACGTTTGTCCGCGTGTGTCATTTTTCCTGTGCCTTCCGCTAAATTAAAAAGGACTGAAGTGATCGTACTTTTTAGTTTTTCCGCGAAATGGGGCTCGAGTGAGTCTGAATTAGTGGCTATAAAATAGAGCACTTTTCTTACCAGCTCTCTTGCATAACCGTATACTTCTAGCCTTTCAAAGTCAAACATAGTAAAGTTTTTTGTCGGGGCACACAACCTCAAAATTCATCCGCAACCTTTATTGCCTCTTTTATGTGAGTTTTCGTAATGATAT
>CAZHNG010000447.1:1385-4802 GCA_964533785.1 uncultured Saprospiraceae bacterium
ATATTGTATGTCTCAAATATAGTGTTTCTTCCTCTTTTTACGCCCTCCTCAAAAGCGATTGCAAAGATAAGTAACCCTTTGCACAAAAAAAAGTGATTGTAGTAAAATTATCGGATAATTCGTTCGTTTTCTTTTAAGTTTATGATTAGGTGTCTTGGCTTCCTTTATTAAGGCTCCACCGTACTTAACTTCACCTTTTTCTCCAGCTCCACCACGGTATCCTTTAGTTTTTGGTCGTTAACCATTAAATCTCCTACGGTTCGGCAGGAGTAGATCACCGTGCTGTGGTCTCTGCCGCCAAAGCTGTCTCCAATGGCTTTAAGGGATTTGCCCGTCAGTTTTTTGGCCAGATACATCGCTAATTGCCTGGCTTCGACAATGGCTCTTTTTCTGGTCTTACCCTGAATTTGATCCGTCGTAAGGCTGAAGTGATCGGCCACCATTTTTTGAATAAATTCGATAGTGATTTCCTTATTGACCTGGCTGACAAAATTTTTGACGACCTCTTTGGCCAGGGCGATATCGATTTCTCTCCGATTAAGCGAAGATTGGGCGATCATAGAGATCAAAACCCCTTCCAATTCTCTGATGTTGGTTTTTATATTGTAACAAATGAATTCGGAGACTTCATTGGAAATTTCGATACCTTCACTGCGCATTTTCGATTCCAGGATGGCCATTCTGGTTTCCAGATCAGGGGATTGCAAATCGGCGGATAATCCCCATTTGAATCTGGAGATCAGGCGCTCTTCAACACCTTCAATATCTTTCGGGGCGCGGTCCGAAGTTAGGATGATCTGTTTGCCGCTTTGGTGCAATTGATTGAATATGTGGAAAAATATTTCCTGGGTTTTTTGTTTGTTGGATAAAAACTGGATGTCATCGACGATCAACACATCTACTATTTGGTAGAAATTGACCAAGTCATTAACGGCGTTGTTCTTAATGGATTGGATGATCTGGTTGGTAAATTTTTCTGTAGAAACGTATAAGACGTTCTTGCTTTTGAATTTGGAAACTACGGCATTACCGATTGCCTGAGCAAGGTGGGTTTTGCCCAGGCCAACATTACCGAATATGACCAAAGGGTTAAAGGAGGTTGAACCGGGATTTTTTGAGATCGCAACACCCGCCGATCTTGCCAAACGATTACAATCACCTTCTATATAGTCATTAAAGGTATACTCAGGGTTCAATTGGGGCTCTATCTTTATTTTCTTGATGCCTGGAATGACAAAGGGGTTCTTTATATTCTCCGAAGAAATAGAGCCGGGACTGTATCCTGAAGCTTTGGCCTTCCTGGATTTGTTTTCATTTTGTCCGTTCTTACCGTTTTTTCCCGTAAATATTTGGTACTCCAATTTGCCTTTTTCACCTAATTCTTTCCTGATAGTTGTTTTTAAAAGAGAAACATAATGTTCTTCTAGCCATTCATAAAAAAATTTGTTAGGGACTAAAATCGTTAAATTACTTCCGTCTAAACGTACTGGCTTAATGGGCTCGAACCAAGTCTTAAAACTTTGTGCATTGATGTTCCTGCGTATGGTCTGGAGACAACGATCCCACACGGTAACATGATCTTTTACCATTCTCATAATGATTGTTAAAAGTACTTAAAAATAAATAATAGAATGAGTACCAGTAAGTTAGAATAAACGGAACTGAAATATAACGGCGGGTATACGAAACCTATAATCTTGTAGAGCTGTAATCCCGTCCTGTTAGTTTGAAATGCTGGGAGGGCAAAAATGAGAAAAACAATGTGAAATGCAAAATCTAATTTAATACTGCAGACAAATTTTTTTTATTTTAATTTGTAAAATGCTTTTGGTTAGTTTTTTATGTGAAAAAGCCACTAAAACCTCTTAAATTCACTTCTTTCGTATTAGAAAAAAATTGTTATCAAAATTAAAAAAAAATGTTGCCCCGCAATTTTGTTGGTCTTTATATACGTTATATGTGCGTGTTTTGGATATTTTGCAAATTATGGCTAAACTGCCCTTTATTCTTCCGGATGGTTAAGCTTAATTCAAAATGAATCACAAGTTCTTCCATTGGTAAATTAAACACCATAAAATAATGAAGTGTCAATTCTTCCTTTTTATTATCCTATTTACGTTTACTATTTCCACCAGTTTGCTGGCTCAAGATGAAACGGTTCTTGAAACGGGTTACAGTTGCGGCCTGGAAGTAACCAAGGTGGCTATTCCACATATGCTCGAATTTACCTCCAATTCCGAAGCAAGTGAAGTAATGAATGATATTATGCGGGTCGTTGGCCTGAGACCAAATTTTACGATCCAGGCTGCCGATGTTCCTAATGCTGCTGCGGTAGTGATCGGCATGAAGCGCTATATTTTATACAATCCTAAATTCATCAAATCCGTACACAAAAGCACGAATAATAATTGGTCGGCCATCAGTATTCTGGCCCACGAGTTAGGACACCACCTCAACGGCCATACGCTTTCCAATAAAGGTAGCCGCCCCCGTATGGAACTGGAAGCCGATGAGTTTTCCGGTTTTGTATTGCGTAAATTAGGCGCAGATCTCACGGATGCACAAACGGCAATGAATTTATTAGCCAGTCCTTACGGCTCTATTTCGCATCCTGCAAAGGGAGCCAGGTTAGATGCCATCAAGAGAGGTTGGGATGCGGCTGATGAAATGATCAAAGATTACGGCGGTGGTGTTACTGCTCCGGCGGAGAATCCCTCTTCTACAGCTAGTGAGGAGGAGTACCAGGAAAAACCTCCCGTTGCCGGCACAGAAAATAATAAGCAGAGCCAGGAACAACCTGCTGAAATTAATCAGCCTATTGTGGCAAAAAGTTATCCGTCCTACGCCGCTTATTACGTCAAGCTTAATCCTAATCCGAATAGCCAGTATTTCGTAACCAATGGTGGGGAATTTGTATTAGTAAGGGGCAGTAATATTTATCCGCTGGGTAATATCGAACGCAATTATAAGGACGAAAACTTCCCGAATGTAATCAGAATAAAAAGAGGGGATGACCTATACATTGCTAAAGGAGGAGATTTGTATAATAAGAAGGGGACTAAAATGGGGGTCATAAAAAGAATCGACTAAGAAAGTTTTTTAAGTCCTAATTCCTGATTTACTGTGTGCACCAGGAATTAGGACTACTTTGTCATCTTAAATGAGAATCAGTTGATTGTATTGAATATTGTATAGTAATATTCAATTCATTGGAAAAACTTTTGATCATTTCAACTGCATGTAGCGCAATTACTGGTTTTGCTCATTTGAACAGTTGGTTTTCATTTCGTTAATATTTGTTTGTTTTTTCAAAAATTAAATAAAATTGCGTGTATAGAGATTAGTGTGCCAGCGGCCGGCAGGGTCGGCAGGCAGCAGGCGGGGACGCTAGATTTTAGACAACAAAACGCTGATATT
>CAZHNG010000448.1:0-4747 GCA_964533785.1 uncultured Saprospiraceae bacterium
AAGATTGTGTGCACTTGTGAGAGGAGTTGGTATCAATACATTAATAGATATTTTTTCATTTGAGATGACAGACGTTTGTCAAATAATGTAATCCCTGTTGTGATAAAAGATGTGTTTAAAATAAAATTTTGTGCATTTCATTACAACCTTACTTTTAAGACGGCCTCAACTTCCATAACCCATTCATTTACTTGTTGAAAATGAGTGGGTATGGATTTGCTTTGAAGTAACAAAGTAAAATTGATTGTGATTAAAATCATAGAAATATTTAGTTGAGGAGGTGAATACTTCCCGAAAAAGCTCGTAATTTCCCCGCCAATTTAAAATGGCGGGGATTTTTACTTAAAATAAATAGGTACTATGAAAAACATAATTACAATCGCATGTGCATTTAGTCTGGTCTTCTTATTACTACAAGGCTGTGAATCCAACACTTCTGCATCAACTACCCAGGATACCGAAATGACAGCGGTAGCCAACCCTCCTGCTCCGGGGTTTAATGAGGAAGGATCTGACCCAAAAGCGATTGAAATTACCGATAAAGTTATGGAAGCCATGGGAGGGAGAGATAGCTGGGATAATACCCGGTTTATCAGCTGGAACTTTTTCGGCGCCCGGCACCTCACCTGGGATAAACAAACGGGTAATGTTCGCATTCAGAGTAATGATAGTACCTTATATCAGATCAATGTGTTCGAAGAGGAAGGGCAAGTGATGAAAGACGGCGAACTATTCACCGAGCCAGATTCCACCGCTAAGTATGTCAAACGGGGAAAAAGCATTTGGATCAACGATTCCTATTGGTTGGTGATGCCTTTTAAATTGAAAGATTCAGGGGTGACGCTGAAATATGTCGGTGAAGATACTATTAGCGGCGGTGCTCCGGCTGATGTATTGCAACTTACCTTTGAGGATGTAGGGGATACACCGCAAAATAAATACCTCGTATACGTAGATCAAGCGGACAACCTGGTGAAAAAGTGGACCTTCTTCCGCAATGCCGATGATCCGGAACCCCTATTTTCAACACCATGGGTTGACTACAAACAGCACGGTGATATTCTGCTGAGCGGTGACCGTGGACAACGACAATTGACAGCTATTACAGTATACGAATCCCTACCGGATTCTACATTTACGACATTTAACTACCAATAGATTATGCCAAAAATTTCAGAAAGAGGCCAAAACGTCCCATTCTCTCCTTTCCGAAAGTTAATCCCCTACGCAGAAAAGGCAAAGGCTGAGGGAAAGCATGTATTTCACTTGAACATTGGCCAACCCGACATTCTAACACCACCGTACGCCGTGGAGCAATTTAATCAGATCGATAAGCGCATCATAGCCTATTGTCCTTCTGTGGGTAATTTAAGTTACCGTAAGAAACTCGCGACCTATTATCGGAAGTTTAATTTAGACTTGGATCCCGACAACATCATTGTAACGAATGGTGCTTCCGAAGCCTTACAATACGTATTCCAGGCTTGTATGAATCCTGAGGATGAGGTGTTGACACCCGAGCCGTTTTACGCCAATTACCTGGGCTTTGCACACAGCTGTGCTGTGAAGATCAGGCCTATTCCCTGTAGTATCGAGGATGGCTTTGCTTTGCCTTCCATCGAAACTTTCGAATCGATGATCACGCCACGAACCAAAGCGATCCTGATCACCAATCCGAACAACCCGACCGGCGCATTTTACGATCTTTCTAAATTAAAGGAATTGACAACGCTGGCGATAAAATACGACCTGTATTTGATCGCCGATGAAGTGTACCGGGAATTTTGCTACGACGATCAACGTTTTGATTCGATCCTGAATCTGGCCGGTGCGGATGATCACACCATCGTTATTGATTCTATCTCCAAGATCTTCAGTGCTTGTGGTGCCAGGGTGGGAGCGATACTTACGCGTAACGAAGGGGTTTTGGAGAGCATTACCCGCTACGCCAAATTGAGGCTGAGCCCTCCGGCTTTAGGACAAATGTTGGCCGAGTGTATTCTAGGCGGTGAAGCGGAATACATTCAGGAAGTAAAGGCAGAATACGATCGGCGGCGGCAGGTTGTTTTCAACAGGTTGCAAAGAATGCCGGGTGTAACTTCGTACTTACCCGGTGGTGCTTTTTATTGTTTTGCCCGCTTTCCTATTCACGATTGCAACCATTTTTGTCAATGGTTGTTGGAAAATTTTGATTACCAGGGCAATACTGTCATGTTGGCTATGGGTGACGCTTTTTACGCAACGCCAGGCCGCGGAAAAGACGAAGTAAGGATCGCTTTTGTACTGAATACCGTAGATCTTAACAAGGCTATGGATTGCCTGGAGGTAGCGCTGAAAGTTTATCCGTATAAAAAACTGCCCGTTTCGTCTTTGATTTTGGAAGAATAACGGAATCACAGTACCTTTGCGGAGTTTTAAAAAAGTGTACATAAATGGATCGCAATACGGTCATTGGACTAACCCTTATATTTTTACTATTCATTGCTTGGCAGCAGATCATGGCGCCGTCTCAGGAAGAGATCGAGGCCCAGCAAAGGATACAGGATTCTATCGCCCAAGCTCAGGATAGTATCGCTCAGCTTGAGAAAGCGCGCCAGGTATTGGCAGATACTACGCCGATCACGCCGGAGCCCGTCTTGGATTCGGCCAGCGTAGTTCAACAATACGGCGCTTTTGCGAATGCTGCCCAAGGTGAGGAAAAGATCGTTACTCTTGAAAATGACCTGTTGACCTTGTCGTTTTCAACCAAAGGGGGCGTCATCAAAGAAGCTGTACTCAAAGAATATTCTAAAGTCCTGGAAGATACCAGCCGTAAGGAGTACAATGTACCGCTTAAATTACTGGAAGATCCAAAGAACACTTTCGAGTATTTGCTAACCACCACCAATAACGGCACTGTCAATTCCAGTGACCTCATCTTCACCGCCGAAAAGAACGACAACAGCATCACTTTCCGGGCTGATGCCGGTAGTGGTCGCTATCTGGAACAAACCTACACCGTTTATCCCGGGACTTACAAAGTGGATTACGACCTGAAGTTCGAAGGCCTGGACGATGTATTGGCGCAAAATCAGGACTATATTCAGCTTAATTGGATCAATTACCTGGATAAATTGGAACTCAATACCGATTACGAACGCAACTTCTCCAGTGGTTATTACAAAGTTGTGGACGATCATCCGAGCTATTGTAACTGTCGTGCGGATGATACAGAAGAGCTGGACGAACCGGTGAAGTGGATATCCCACGTCAACCAGTTTTTCAACTCCAGCTTGATCGCGGAAAGTCAATTCCTGGAAGGTGTCGTAGAGACGGTCATGTTGGAATCCAAAGATGAAGATTTGAAGATTGTGAAAAGCCAGCTTAAGATCCCTTTTCAGCACAGCAGTAGTGAGAGTTTTGCCATGCATTTCTATATCGGCCCGAACGAATTCAGCCGCCTGCGGGATATGGGCCATGATTTGGATCAGGTCATTCCGTTTGGCAGCAGTATTCTGGGCACCATCAACCGCTGGGTCATTCGTCCGATCTTTAATTTGTTGTTGAATTTATTCAGATGGGAAGGGATCACTATCCTGGTATTGACCCTTTTGATCAAGTTGGCCTTGTATCCATTAACCTACAAAATGCTCTATTCACAATCCAAGATGGGGGCGCTTAAACCGCATCTGGAAGGTATGCGGAATAAGTTCAAAGATGATCCCAAGCAGCAGCAAATGGAGCAAATGAAACTATACCGGGAGTTCGGGGTGAATCCGCTGGGCGGTTGTTTACCGATGGTGCTGCAAATGCCTATCTGGATTGCCTTGTACCGCTTTTTCCCGGCTTCGATAGAATTCCGGCAGGCCGAATTTCTATGGGCATCGGATCTTTCTTCTTACGATTCTTTCTTTTTATTGCCGTTTACCATACCTTTTGGCGTTGGCGACCATATCAGTTTGTTTACTTTATTGTGGGCAATAACCACTCTGATCTACACCTACTACAACACCCGCCACATGGATATGTCGGCCAATCCGGCCATGAAATACATGCAGTACGTGATGCCATTGTTCTTCATGGGCTTTTTTAACAGCTTTGCTTCCGGATTGACCTGTTACCTGTTGTTCAGTAACCTGATCAATATAACCCAAACGATCGTAACGAAAAATTACATCATCAATCAGGATAAGATCAGGGAAGAACTGGAAGCTTACCGGAAAAAACCTAAAAAGAAAAAGAAAGGTTTCCAGGCGCGTCTTGAGGAGGCTCTGAAAGAACAACAACGCCTGCAAGCTGAAAAAGAAACCCAGAAAAAAGGAGGTAAAAAGAGTAACTCCGATGCCCCTAAAGTCGATCTACAGAAGAGTTTTGAAAAGATCATTTCGAAGCTGGATAATCAACTTGCGGGCAATGGCAGTACTTCCATTTCTTCTAAGAGTTCCAGAACTATACTGACCAGTATTTCGGATCTGGAGAAATTATTGGACACCGAAGATATAAATCCTAAAAAAGCGGTCAACCGCACGACGGCTAAAAAGTTGCGGGGTTTATTGACTGAAGTAGAAACCGTTGTAAACAACCAACCGGATAATAAGGTGCTGGCTAAGATCGATGTGGAGCAGGTGAAGCGGTTGAAGGCTCGGTTGTGATTTGGGGTGGGTAACCATGGAGTTCATGGAGGGGGATTCTTCAAGGCTTCGCCTTTTGAATTTTTGGTTAACCATGGAGGACATGGAGGGCATGGAGGTTTGTTTTTTTGAGTTTT
>CAZHNG010000449.1:0-3069 GCA_964533785.1 uncultured Saprospiraceae bacterium
CGCAAGAAAATAGCCTCCCGAACTATACCTGTTATTTAATGCCCGAGGCACTAGCGAGGTCGATCTGTAAAAAGTGTGCGGTAATGAATCCGGCATTTAAGCCTGAGCTAATTCCAATTTCTCCATTAATATTTGCTTTAATTTAACCAGGTTCTCTTTATGGATCAGGTTTAACGTACGTACCCCACAGAGTTTATGGATCAATTCCTCTCCCCCTAAGGTATTGACCGCCGGCCCGTTTACGATGGTGGGTACAAAATCAAAGCTCTTCATTACCCCCAATACGGAATAGGGATCGGAGGCACAAAGGACTGTGCATTTCACCTTATCTTTGATCGCCTGTATGGCCAAATCGCCGTTGTAAGGTTCTAGCGGTGAAGCTCCAATTTCAATAACGGCCACATCTGCTCGAGTACCTGCGATCAGATGGAGTAATTTCATTAATTTAGACTGGAATTCTTCCCGGGGATGAATGGAGGAAGGTAATCCTACATCTACAAAATCATAAATGGCATCCGCACCAGCGTCTTTGACCGCCAGAATATCTTTGTATCTACCTGCTCCTGTTAATTTGGCCCCCACTACTTTCAGGTCCATTTGTTTTAATTGCCGGGTAATGATCCTTGCCGAGGTGGTCTTTCCTGCCGACATAGAAGTCCCTACCAATAAGATAATAGGTATATTAAAAGGGATGTCGGGGACTACGGGAACATACTCCTGCATATTTTTCTTTAGGCCATCTACCATGATATGGCCAAGGTATTGTAATCTCACGAGGTTAGGCACAAAAGCAGACTTAGAGGTTAGCCGGCCCATTAACCCTGCTCCGGTTAACAAATGCATGCGTCCATCAGCTTCTACCGCTTTCCAGGTACCGGTAGCTTCTAAAGTAGCATGTCGCACCCCTAATGCTCCGATCATTAAATCGCCTTCCATCAACTCCATCATTCTACCACTCGGTAGTTCTGCCTTTAATTCCGCTCCTCCCGATCTGGTGACTTCACATAGTACGTAATCTCCGGTTGCCCAATGGTTATGCCCTAGTTTTTCGTAACCAAAATCGCATTCTTCCAGATCAGAGATCCGGGTTAAGGAACCAAATACGTATTTATCAGTATCATGCATATTTAAAGTTGTTTAATTAGCTGCTGCTAATCTGCCAACAAAAGCGTTAATAAAGCTGTGCGTTCAATTAATTGCTCCGTAAAAATATATTCGTGCTTCGCATGTGCACCGTCGCCGGTAGTGCCGAGGCCATCTAAAGTTGCCGTGTATTGGCTGGTCGTGTTGCCGTCAGATCCTCCTCCCGCTATACCTTCTTCCAGTTCGAGGCCTAAAAGCAAAGCCTTGGATTGCGCCATTTCCCAGAGTTTGCGATTGCGAGCAGTACGCTCCATGGGCGGACGTCCGATCGCCCCTTCAATGTGAAGCTCCGTGCCTGACATCGTTGGCTTGAGGTTGTATATTTTTTCTGTGATCAGCTCGGCGTCTTCCTGATTAAGCACCCTGACATCCACCACCGCCTTTCCTTGCGGAGCCACGACATTCGCAGAAGTTCCCCCTTCGATCATTCCTACGTTGACACTGATGCCTTTTTCCGGGTCATTCATGGCAAAAAGGGCCTGAATTTGATGGGATAATTCTACAATGGCGTTGACCCCTTTTTCGGGATCAAGCCCGGCGTGGGCGGCTACACCTGAAACCGTCAGCGTAAAACGCCCCAATCCCTTCCGGGCGGTCTTCAACTTTCCCTCGAGACCCAGGGGGGGCTCCATTACAAAGGCACGTTCGGCAATTTTAGCCAGCCGCCGTATCGTTGCCGTAGATTCTTTACTTCCGATCTCTTCGTCAGAATTGATCATAAGTACCGGCGCTAATCTCATATCCAGCCCCAGTGCTTGGATCGTTTCCACGGCAAAAATCATCTGGGTCAGTCCCGCTTTCATATCATAGACACCCGGGCCCTTCATTTTATTCTCTTCTTCGGTAAGCGGCATTTTGTCTAAGGTACCTACCTCCCAAACGGTATCACAATGACCGATTAATAGTTGGATAGGCTGATGTTTTTTCCGCCATTGCGGCCTCGCATAAAGGTAACCGCCTGTGAGGCGCCCCGGAACCCGGTTCGTATAATAGTTCAGGCTTTGCAGTTTTCTCTGCAGTATTTTAAAAATATCTTCTTGTGTTTCCGGTACTCGCGAAGGCGTCTCTTCCAACACCAACGATTTTAAAAAAGTCAATGCCTCCGATTTTCGTTGAGAAAGGTAGGTCAGGATTTCGTGTGTATTCTGTTTCGTCATTGCCACTCGTTGGTTTTCTTCTACTTAAAATGGCTAAAATCTTTAGGGAAAGGAAAAGCCTGTGTCTTTCGAATTTCCGCAAACCGGCCATAAGCGATATAGGCCAGTAAAGGCATATCGTAGATCATGGCTGCCTCATCTTTTTCCGAAGCCCGGTAAGCATCCTGATGAACATGCGCGGCGATAATATGTCCCGTTATCAGGCTGTTTTTCCCAAAGTCATCAATTATCCGGTCGAGCTTACATTCTAAAAATAAATAGGAATCTTGTACAAAAAGCGCATCTATCTGCTGAGCGTGCACGGTCGGCAGACTATTGACAATAGGTTTGTCCATACTTTCCTCCTGCTTGCGAGGCATAGCGGCAAAACTGGCCAAAACAACTTGTTTCGGTTGGGGAAAACTGACCGAAAACTCTTTGTACTGCAACACATTGTGATAGGTAGCGTGCTCCGAAGTACACACAAATCCAAAGTAATTATCGTGACCTAATGCGGTTACCATGTGTTTGGGTGCCAGATCATAGCCCTCCCCTTCCTTGGTACCAATGACTACCAATGGGGCTACGGTAAAAAAATGCGGCCAGATTGAAGTACTTGTATCGAGGGAAACCCAATGTTCGTCTAATTTGTCTTGCATAATTGCGGTGACTAAAATTCGGTGTAATTTGGGCATTTATCCGAAGGAAAAGAATGTTTATTATCAGTCAACCTTGTGACTTTTATCACTCAGGACATGAACACTCACTCCTCACCATGGTAGGATTTGCG
>CAZHNG010000449.1:3079-4742 GCA_964533785.1 uncultured Saprospiraceae bacterium
GGATTTGCGAAAATACTGAATGGCCTCTTCTGAGCTAACGGAGTGAAAGTCTTCGTACCACTGCCCTACCGCTCCGAAACTAGCAGGCTGTCCCGGACAAATAACTTCCTGAATATGAGGGTGAGCTTTTAGCATCTCAATAGATTCCGGAGCGCCTACCGGAACCGCAATGATGATTTTGGCGGGACTTTGTTCCTGAATTAATTCAACGGTGGAAAGGATCGTATTTCCGGTAGCGACCCCATCGTCCACTACAATCACGATCTTCCGGGTAAATGAGGACGGATGCCGGTCACCGTAATATTCAGCTTGCTGGTGTTGTAGTAATTCCCTGATCCTTCTGGTTTCCTTCTCTATATATTCCTGTGTAATACCGGTGTCATCCGTTATTATTCGTCCTTGTAAACTCACCGCGCCAATGGCATATTCTTTTTGGTTGGGATGGCCTATTTTTTTTGACAAAACAACTTCGAGTGGTAAGTTCAGTGTTTCAGCGATGACATGCCCTATTGGCAGACCTCCCTTTGGGATGGCCACTACCACACCATTGCAATCCTTGTATTGTTGTAGCCCGTGGGCTATTACGCCTGCAGCTTCTATTCTATTATGATACATATGTTATAATTGATATTAAACTCGTTCGGATTTGAAGATCAAATCATTCATTTTTTAACTTGAATTGAAAAGCCCGGAACTGAAGCAGAAGTGCAAGGTTACAACGCACCAATTGAGCATAAACCCTCCATTTGCCGCATTATTCCATTGTACCCTTGTTCCCTTTCGCAAAAGATCCTAATGAAAATTCACCTTTACTGATCGAATGAATCTATTAGACTTATCTATTTTTTGTTGCTTTAACAACGACAAAGCTGCCACGGTCAAATCCTGGCTCCGGAGATTGTACTTCATCAACTTCATCCAATCCCCCAAACAAGGTTTGAACGTAATCAAAGTCTTTGAATCCGGCTTCTTTCAACAGTTCAGTAACTTTTTCCGCACTGTAAAATTTCGCGTGTTCATAAAAAGTGCTTTTATGTCGTTTTTCTTGATAGGATTGCCCGATCGGGCCATCTTCGCGAATAAAAGCTACCAGAATAGAACCATCCCTTTTCAAAACACGATGAGCTTCTTTAAAGGCCCTCGATAGGTTATCAAAGTGACAGATAGTAACAAAAAGGACAAAGTCAAAATGTAGCGCTTTATACGGCAAATGCTCTGCCGTGCCTTCCATGATCTCAATTCCTCTGCGTCGAGCTACGGCTGCCATATTTTCTGCAGGTTCAATCCCTTCCTTAATTCCCAGTGGAGCAGCAAAGCGTCCGGTACCCAACCCTACTTCGATTCCGTGAATATTTTCGGGGAGTTTTCCCATTTGTTCACGAATGGCTAATAATTCAGATTCGTACACTTCACTATATCTCTCGTACCATTCTTCGTATTCTTGCGTGTGCTGATTAAATACTGTTGCTTGACTCATAGTGCTATATTTAATTTTTTTTGATTAGGTAAGTACTAGACTTTTGACGCTAGACTCTACAGGCTGGCCAGAAATGATCCAATCTGCTAAATTTTTGAAATTTAGTAGATTTTATTTCTTTGATTTTCAACCTATTAAGATTTACTAGATTTTGAAAATCTAGCAAATCGAGGCTTTTTGGCCAGC
>CAZHNG010000450.1:0-4740 GCA_964533785.1 uncultured Saprospiraceae bacterium
TTCGGTAAGAATATAGGATTGTTCTATGATGTTAAGAAAGTCGTCACTTACTATTTCCTTTTGCGTCAAATCTCTCGCTACAACAAACGTTTTATATCTCAAATATTCCACATAAGGGTGGTCTTTTGCATATCCTCTTGGGCTTGTTTTTAAAGGCTTGGTAACATTATTTAAACCACCAAAAAAAGATTTGAATTCCTTATTTTCTAGAATTTCTTTGAATGATTGTCCGTCATAATCTATGGCTTCTCTAATGTTTTTCAAAGTCTGCTTGTCTGGATTGTGATAACCACATCCCACGAATGAATTTTCTACTCCAACTGAAAGATGAAGTGGCGAAAAAATATCTGACTGTAATCGGCAACTAACAATGCACAATTTTTCGCAATTCCGAATGCACAACTTTTAGCAAATAAGGTGCACAATTTTCAGCAAATAACAATGCACAACTTTCCCTCTAATCAAACATACAAAAATTCAAAGAACGGTGCTTAGCCAGATCGTTTATCCGGCTTGTTCAAAAATGGTTTTTCGGTGCTGCATCCGGTATGACTTACCCGATAATTTGATGACTTCGCAATGGTACAGAAGCCGGTCTAACAAAGCGGTAGCGATTACTTCATCGTCGAGCATTTTGACCCACTGTTCAGGACTTTTATTGGTAGTGATGATAAAAGACGCTTTTTCGTGCAAATGATTGATAAAATTAAACAGGGCTACTGCCTGAGTTTTTTCGAGGGCAAACATCATAATATCATCGATAACCAACAGATGAGCTTTGAGCAATCGTTTGTAATCAGCACCAGCAGACCGGGTAATGTCTTTGAGTTTGAGCATTTCTATAATCTGCTCGATGGTTCTGAAGTAAGCCCTGTAGCCCTTTTGCAGGGCATCATTACACAACCCGGCAGCGATATAGGTTTTACCGGTTCCGGATGGCCCCATAAGTACGAGGTTGAAGTTTTGCTCCAGCCAATTGCATTCTCTTAATTGCTTAAGTTGCTGTTCGGTCAAGCCATTGGTAAAAGAAAAATCGTATTGATCCAGCTCGTGTTTCAGAGGAAGCTGTGCCATTTTAATTCGCCGTACCAGATCGCGTTTAGAGCGGTGATTGACTTCTAATTCAAGCATTTGCAGCGCAAAATCGGAGTAAGAGCTTTTTTCTTGCTGGGCTTTGTTGATGATGTCTGGTATTTGTTCTTTGATGCCTCCCAGCTTGAGCGTGGAGGCATAATCAATGATGGTTTGTGTTTTTGATTCCATAAGTCTATTTCATTAAGTTTTGATAATCAGATATATCGCTTTTCTGTGGTGTGATTCTGAAAGAATCATTGTTGATGGTCCTGATGGGAACGATGGGCGTTTCACTGGAAGTCTCCTTATTACTTTCGGCAGCCATTTTCTCGACTAAACTTTCCAGATCGGTAGCTTTGAGGATTTTGTTTTCTATACAAAAACTCAAAGCCTGATTCATGATATCCATATCGTAAGCATTGGTCAGTTTGCGCACCAGGAGCAACTGGTCCCGGATGTAGCGGGGATTATCCTGGCGGATTTGCTCAAAATAATTTTTAGCGGCTTGCGCCTGGTCAAATTGTTCGGATAGCTCTTCGATTAATTGATCAATTTTTGAAGAATAATCCCGTTTGAAGTTGCTATTGCCAATCAACCTGCCTTTGCCTTTATGGATCTTGTAGCGGACTATTTGAGTATTATCCGCTTTGTAAATGACAATGTGTTCCTCCTCAACCTTAACGCCGACGGTGGTTCCTGGCCCCTGGTAGGTACCTGGGGGCAATGGATAAAAATTACTTTTATAAGAGATGGTATTGTCTTTTCTGACGGTGTATTGCTCCGGGATCTGTTCAAGCACAAAAACGCCACTGATGACCTTTAAAGCCTCGCGTTCGATCAGCCATTCTTCTTGTGGTATTTTCTTCGTGCCGGCATGTACTTTGGTATTCGCCGTGCGGTCCAGCCATTCCACTGCCTGACCGTTTAGCGTATTGATATCGATATAAGTCCTGCCGCGAAGAAAGTTGTACTTAATGTATTTGATCACATTCTCCACCTTACCCTTGCTTTCAGGATCTACTTTGCGGCAGAAGTACAACTTGAACTTGCGGTATTGAACATATTTTCTGAAGCCTTGTGTTAATACCAGGTTGCCCTTGTTTTCATCATGGAGTAGCAATTTATCCTGATCATAGACCAGTTCTTCCGGAGTACCCATGAAAAATTGGAAACATTTTTCATGGGCCTCGATAGTCGCAAGCGTGGTGAAAGGCTTGTCCTGGAAAACAACGTACTTCTGGCGCGACCGCGCCAGCACCATCGATAAAAAGTAAACCTTTTTTCGATGGCCCTCTTCGGTGCTCATATTGTATTCTCCAAAATCTACCTGAGCCTGCTGACCATAAGGCAACTGCTCAACCTGCCGGTAATCCCGGTGGTGAAAAGGTTTGGGGATGCCATGTTTGTTCCTTACCCACAACACAAAATTGAACACTGTCTTTTCGTGGACTTTGATCAAATCCTTATGGTGCTCTTTTAGCCAATCGTGTACTTGCGCAGCCGAAGCTTCCGGGCACTTCTCCAAGCGCATGCGCACAAACTCTTCGTAATCCTCCAATGATTTACTACGCTGATTGTGACTGGATTTATAATCTAAATATTCTTCCTCACTCATGTTTAGTATCTTTTTTACGGTTCTCCTGTTCATCCCCAGATGGCGGCTGATATAGGCCATGCTAAATCCTTCCCGACTAAGTTTGTGTACTTCGTGATACATCATCAATAGTTGCATTAATTTTTTACTCATAATTATTCCGGCTATTAGTGAAAATCCCAATAACTGAAATTTATGAGCCTAGCACCAACAAACTCCTCGTTTGTTGGGCTAATTCTTACCATTATTATCTAAAGGAAAAGCCTGATCGGATGATCAGACTGTGTACTGTTATTTGCTAAAATCTGTGCACTCTATTTTGCTAAAAGTTGTGCATTCGGAATTGCGAAAAATTGTGCATTGTTAGTTGCCGATTACACTGACTTGTCCATAACAGAAAAGGTGAAGTAGGTTTTGTATGTTGGCAAATCGGGATTAAACATTCTGTTATTCGTGATTCGTGAAATACATTTTTTTGGTTCTAATAGACTAAAATGTTCATAGTCATATTTGCACAATATTGTTAATATTTTTTCTACCTCATTTAGCCAACACTCCTTAGCAGTTAGATATTTGTCACGGTTTGCATCCATCCATTCCTTGCTATTGTTTTTGCTTAGGTCTCCTAAAAATTTTAAGACGGTTTTGTAATTGTTCATATTTTTCCTTTTTCGTTATTAAATAAGTCGTGAGACTGTTTTATATATGCGAAAATTGTTTCGTTTACTTCTTCGATGGTCGATATTCTTACATGATGTTCAAACTGCTTTCCATATCGTGCAGTTTTTAAAATAGGATAGCGGTCAAGAGGTTCTCGTAGATAAAATTTTATGTTCAGTACTGTTTTCATTGGTTTGATTACCAAAAAGGTTTGCGTTTTAAAAAATACAATGCAGTTTTTGGTTGCACTGATTTCAATTTCTCCAAGGTCAACAACGAATGAAAGTAATTTATCAAAAGCGTAAACTAATTCATCAGCTTTATTTTTGAATAGATTGTCAATATCCTGATTAACGCAACAATGCCATTGATTTGCATTTTTTAAGGTTCTCTCACATTTTGGACATTTCCAGCTCATGTTCAATTTTTTTGTTACTAAAGCTAAAAGTGGGGTTAACAATCAATTAAGGCTACTTGAACTTAAGTAACGAGAAGAGGGGCTTTGCTTCATTGAAGCATTTTAATGATTGAACTACCAATTATCAGCTATAAGTGAGGAAGAGCAGCTTCAGTATGATATTTTTATTATAATATTTTCTCTAAGATTGTCTACTGAAAAAGCATTTTCAGCAAAATTAGGCGCACTCATCTGAGGCAATTGATTTTTGGAAGCCCCATATCCTTCTTTTGGAATGCCTAGAAAGTTAGTATCCAATTTGCCGTTATTATTTTCATCATGAATAATCGAAATAGCATAGGTGCCTGCAGTTACATTTTCAAAAGTTAGTAACGCCTTACTTCCTGATATTTTTACGGCTTTAGAGGCGATGGCTTTTTCTACTTCATTAGGAAAATACTCTGCTTGATCGAACAAATAAGCACGACAAACACCTTTATCGTTTCTTAGATTTTCTACCTGAACGACCACGCTGTTTTGTGCTTGAATGGAAAGGCCTAAAAAAAGAATATAGAGAATAAAAAATGTCTTTGTCATTACTAATGGATTTTAAACCAAGCCTTTACCATGGCAAAGGCTTAGAATTGTGTTTTAAATTAGGATACAACCGGACTGTTCTGCGGTTTTTTGTTGAATAGTTTGATGTTACCCAAACGGTTTGCAAGATTATCTACTGTTAGATACACCATGGGCACGATGAATACGGTAAGCATCATGGAAGAAGAAAGTCCTCCAACCAAAACCAGTCCCAAACCAGACTTGAATTCCGAACCTGCACTTGAGGACAAGGCAATGGGCAACATACCTAATACCATGGCAATGGTCGTCATTAAGATAGGACGCAAGCGCAAGGTAGCAGCCATCATCAATGCCTCATAACTTGACTTACCTTCGGCTTTGAGTTGATTGGTAAAATCTACAATCAAAATTCCGTTTTTAGCTACCAAGCCCAACA
>CAZHNG010000451.1:0-4727 GCA_964533785.1 uncultured Saprospiraceae bacterium
CGATGTGGCAAACATCGACGTATCTATAATTGGGGTAAAAACTAATGCAACGGCAATTAACGGCATGCCGGTTCCCTTGGCTGTACTCCCCAATAGTGCTCCCATTAGTTATGGTTATTTCGACCTGGAGGAGCACAGCACTGCTTACTTATTGAAAAACAGTCGGAACCTAAAAGACCCCTTACTGAGAGGCGCCGCCCAATTGGCTTTATACGAAGCTTATCTGAGAGGAAAAAAAAGCGTGAGAGAAAAGTATTTAGACAACCTCCTCCAATCCCTTGAAATAGAAGAAGAAACACTTAACCGGCAGCTTTTACTCTCCCAATTGAGTACTATTTTCTGGATCTTTCATAATGACGAACAACGAGCAAATATCGCCCCAACACTGGAAAATCTATTGTGGAGAAAGTTGCTTGCTGCTAAAGAAGCAGGTGCTAAAAAGGCTTATTTTTCCACTTATCAGGATATTGCGCTTAGTCGGGAAGCCATTGGTCAATTGCAAGCTATTTATGAACGGCGATTGGTCATCCCAGGGTTGAACCTTTCTGAGTCCAACCGAAATGACCTGGCAGCAGCTCTTGCGTTGAGGCTTCCTGAAAAAGCTCTACAAATTCTCGACCAAGAATCTGAAGAGATCAAAAACCCGGACCGTAAGAAGCGGTGGTTATTCATTATGCCGGCTTTATCTTCTGATCAATCTGTACGGGATAGTTTTTTCTATCGTTTACAATATGCAGAAAATCGCCAAATTGAACCTTGGGTAGGCTCAGCACTCAACTATCTCCACCATCCTTTGCGTGCCCAACAATCCCTGCAATATATTCAACCTAGTTTGAAATGGCTTGAAGATATACAGACCACCGGCGATATATTCTTTCCGCGACGGTGGGTAGCAGCAACATTGAGCGGCCATAATACTAAAGAAGCCGCAATGATCGTAAAGCGCTTTCTGGATCAACACCCTGACTATCCTTACCGACTCCGCAATAAAATTTTAATGAGTGCGGATTTATTATTCCGGTCAAGCGATATGGAATTTACACAATGATAAAATCAATTTTGCCAATTTTTACCTATTTTCCCACCTTAAACGCGTAAATAAAAATGAAAAAAAAGATACTTATTGCGACCGGCGGTGGTGATTGCCCCGGACTGAATGCTGTCATCCGTGCGATCACCAAAGCTGCCAAACGGGCCGGCGACTGGGAAGTTTGGGGAAGTAATGAGGCCTTCAACGGCGTATACAATGATCCGCCGGAATTGCTAAAATTGACGGGAAAGACAACTGCCGGTATCCACGTCAAAGGCGGGACCATTCTGAAGACCACCAATAAATTCAATCCCTTGGCCTATCCCATCCAGCAGGAAGACGGTAGCTGGACGACCGTAGATCGAACGCAGGAACTCACCGATCGCATCTACGATCTTGGGTTTCACGCTGTCGTCAATATTGGTGGTGACGGAAGCCAGGAAATTTCCCAGGCTTTGTTCGAAAAAGGGTTGAATATCATCGGAGCTCCCAAGACCATTGACAACGACTTGAAAGCAACCGATATCACTTTCGGCTTCTCTACTGCCGTACAAATTGCTACCGAAAGTTTTGATAAGCTGGTGACCACCGCAGAAAGTCATCACCGGGTAATGATCATGGAGGTAATGGGACGCCACGCCGGATGGATCGCTTTGCATACGGCTATTGCCGGAGGCGCAGAAATTTGCTTGATCCCCGAAATTCCCTATGATCCGGAAATAATCCTGAAAAGGATCAACAAACGCTACAAAAAAGGGAAAGGCTTTGTCAACATCGTCATTGCCGAAGGCGCCAAACCCATAGATGGCACCGTAGTCGGCCGCAAAGCTACCGATATTGGCGACAGCCACATCAAGCTCGGAGGTATCGGCAATTATCTGCGTATGCAACTGGAAGAAATGGGCTGTAAACCACAAATACGGACAACCATCCTGGGCCACATTCAACGTGGCGGCACCCCTGTTGCTTTTGACCGCATATTAGCTACCGCCATGGGGGTCAAAGCTTTTGAACTGATCGAAGCAGGTAAATTCGGACAGATGGTTTCCTACCAAAATCACGAGATCACAGATGTCCCACTTACTGAAGCTACCAAGGGTAGTAAATTTGTTTCTCCGGATGGTTATTTGGTGAATGTGGCACGGGCGACGGGGGTTTCTTTTGGGGACGTTGCATGATATGTCTTTACTGACCAAAACGATAATCGTGATTAGCAACCAGTTTCTGGAATTATTGCGAAAAGACGGCATTATACGTTCTTCTACCCCCCAAGTGCAGTCGCTCACTGGCGGCGTATCCAGCGATATTTATAAAATCATAGACGAGGACCGAACCTTCGTGGTAAAGCGGGCGCTGGAAAAATTGAAAGTAGAAGCCGACTGGAAAGCTGACCTTTCCCGCAATCATTACGAAGCGGCTTATATTCGATACGTTGGATCTTTTCTCCCCCGATCGGTACCTCAGATCCTAAGCCAGGGCGACGGCTATTTCGTTATGGAATACCTGGAAGGCTTTAAGAATTGGAAGCAGTTGTTGATGCAAAAAAGCTGTCACCTGGAATACGCCAGACAGGCCGGCACTTTACTAGGGAGCATTCACCGGCATTCCTCAGGCGATCCTTTAGCAGCCCAAAACTTTGCGGCGGCAGAAAATTTTATCCAGCTGAGGGTAGCACCCTATCTTTATCATATTGCTGAACAACATGTTGAAGTTGCGGATATTATCCTTGAAGAAGCCCATCGTCTGATCCACAACAATACCTGTTTGATCCACGGTGATTTTAGTCCCAAGAATATCCTGGTGGCTGGAGAACGTATGGTGCTGGTTGACTGTGAGGTCGCATTTTACGGTGACGCCACTTTTGATGTAAGTTTTCTTTTGTGTCATCTGATGTTGAAAGGTTTATACCATTATCCTGAAAACCAGCCGTTCCGACAACTTGCTGAGGTCTATTTACAGGCCTACCAGAAGGAGCGTGGGTTAGCGATGAATGATTTTGAAAATCTATTGGAACAAGTAAGCCGTCTGGTCCTTATGCTTTTACTGGCGAGGGTCGACGGGAAATCGCCGGTGGAATACCTTAATGAGGAGGAGCAAGACTTTACGCGTTCCTTTACGCTGAAACAGTTATCGGCCGGAAGATTTGAGCTAGCATCAATTATTAACCTCTGGTTTAAAAGGGCCTTTTGAGTACAATTTCCATTCACTTAATTTCAATACCGTGAAAATACAATCAATAGAAGCCTACACCATTTTTGATTCCCGCGGCAATCCTACGGTCGAAGCCGAAGTTATGCTGGAGAATGGCGCCGCCGGACGTGGGGTTGCACCTTCAGGGGCTTCCACGGGTCAGTACGAAGCCCATGAGTTGCGCGACGGTGATCCCGGACGTTTCCTGGGCAAATCTGTAGACCGTGCAGTTTCAAATATCAAAACGATCATTGCTCCGGCATTGATAGGCAAAGATGCTTCCCAACAAGCTGCCATTGATCACCGTATGATCGAGCTGGACGGTACGACGAATAAATCCAGGCTAGGCGCCAATGCCATGCTGGCCGTCTCTACGGCCGTGGTAGCGGCAGTAGCTAAGGCGAGAAAACGGCCTTTGTTTCAGCAATTAGGAGGCGAAAAAAGTAGCTTACTACCCATTCCGGAGATCCAGATCATAGGTGGCGGCGCCCACGCAGAGTGGCGGGTGGATGTACAGGATTTTTTGTTGATCGCCAACGGTGCAAGTTCTTACGAAGAAACGCTGGAGATTACCTTTAATGTATTCCGGGCAACCGGCAAGATCCTCAAAGCAACGGGTCGCTACTACGGCGCTGCGGACGAAGGGGGATATTGGCCAGCATTTGAAAGTCACGAACAGATCTTAGACACCCTCACCCAAGCTATTCAGGAAGCCGGCTATAACCCGGGAACAGAAGCTTCAATTGCCTTGGATGTTGCAGCTAGTGACCTCTATGATGAAAACACTCAAACCTACCGCTTGAATTTGGATCACCGGACCTACACCTCATCTGAGTTCTTTGATCTTTTGAGTAGCTGGATTGAAAAATACCCCATTATTTCCGTGGAAGATCCCTTCGCCGACACCGATTTAGAAAACTGGAAAAATTGGGTAGAACGGTACGGTAATACCCTGCAAATTATTGGTGATGATTTGTTTACCACCAATCCCGCCCGTATCAAAATGGGTATCGATCAGAAACTGGCCAACGCAGTGCTCATCAAACTCAACCAAATCGGCACCGTTACGGAAACCTTAGAAGCCATTCGCCTTACCCAGGCCGCCAACTGGAAACCAGTTATTTCCGCCCGAAGCGGGGAAACAGAAGATGCTTTCATCAGTCACCTGGCCGTTGCTACTAATGCCGGACAATTGAAAGTAGGCTCCTTCCGGCACAGCGAACGAATGGTCAAGTGGAATGAGGTGTTGCGGATCGGACGGCGGTTGGGTGCAAAAGCGCGATTTGCCTATTGGAAGTAGTAGCGCCATAGCCGTCCAAGTGGGGACATCTGAGCAGGTTAACGGTCCCCATATTTATTTTGGACGCTGACCTACACTGTATTCAAAAAGAAAATTATTGTCTCTGTGTTACGGCAAAGATCAAAAATGTTATGACTAGTGGTCTGTCAACGTATGAATGTCGGGTAAGGTATCTGTGGATTTATTGATGATTTTCCCTTAGCTTCG
>CAZHNG010000452.1:0-4726 GCA_964533785.1 uncultured Saprospiraceae bacterium
GGTAATGTTTTTCATGTCTATTGAGTGTTGTGGTTATTTTTCTAATCTTTCTTCCCCAAGGTAACCGATATCCCAAGCCAGGGAATAGCCACGAAGGAATCCAGATCTAAAGCTAATGGTACGATAACGCCATAATCCAGGGATACTTTGCCTACCCTCCTTCCTCCGGCTGAAAGCAAGGCCAGTGTTTCATCTCCCGCACCGATCAAATAATTTTCCGTAAGGAAGTACCCTCTTTTTCCGGTACGGATCATAGCACTTACGTTAATTGTCGGTACCCTCGACCAGTCTCCATCTGCAAATCCGTACCCCAAACCGACAGATAAGTTCTTGTCCCGCGTTCCAAACGTCGACGTCCCGTAAGCAATACCAAATGCACCGCCGGTATCTTCTCCTATAATGGTACCGATCAAAGCACCGCCACCCACATGTACCTTTTGGGAAATGGGGATAGAAACCTTTGGGGTTATCCAAACGGGGGTTGGCCCTCCTCCAATTAAAAATAAAGGCAGGACTCCTATACCCAGTGAAACTTCGTCCGTTATCCCAAAACTGATTTGATTGAAGAATACCCACACATTTTGGTAGTACCCCTCCCCTTCTCTTAATCCGTAACCGTTTGGTGCCCAAAAATACCGCGTTGCTTGCGGATTTTCAAACCAATATTCTCCCTTAATGATCCGCCCTTTCTGGATCACTTCAATCTTCTTAATGCGATTGACAGGCAAGTTAACGATGCCCAAATCCTGCGTTTCAAAAACAATTATTTCGGTATCTCTGCTGATAATGTTTCCAATATAAACATTCTCATTTACCATCTCTATCCGGTATATATTTGAAGTATCCGGCACTTCCTGCGCACACGCCATTGTAACAGGTAGACAATAGCATAATAGCACCAGTAATATAAATCTATATGTCTTCATAAAACGACATTTGATACCTCAATCCCCCATTCTACAAATTACTCATCCCCAATCGCATTGTTCATTGAACACATTGCTCACTGCTCATTGTTCATTGCTCATTGCTCATTGCTCATTGTTCATCGCTCATTGTTCATTGTTCATTGCAAATTGCCCATTGCTAATTATCCATCACCTCAAAAGTCCCCGAATGTTCAAAGCTCCTGAAGTCGACGGCACTTACTGCAGATACACCTTGTTCTGCCATGTAGACCCCATAAATGGTATCTACTGCCGCCATTGTCAATTTATTATGCGTAACAATAATGAATTGAGATTCCTTTGAAAATTTCTTGATGATATTGTTGAATTTTGAAATATTGGCATCGTCTAAAGGAGCATCCACCTCATCAAAAATACAGAAAGGGGCCGGCTTTAGTAGATAAAGTGAGAAAAGTAAGGCTGTTGCGGTTAAAGTTTTTTCCCCTCCCGACAATTGATTGATAGATTGCGGGCGCTTCCCTTTGGGTTTAGCGACAATTTCTATTTTTGATTCCAGCGGATTCTCCGGATCAAGTAACAGCAGATCACAACTATCATCTGCTGTAAAAAGACTGCGGAATACATTGATAAAATACAGCCGGGCCTGATCAAAAGCCTCCAAAAATTGCCGGGTAGCCGTTTCTTCGATTTCTTTGATGGTTTCTTGTAGAGAATCTTTTGCTTCCAGAATATCATCGC
Organism: uncultured Saprospiraceae bacterium; assembly: GCA_964533785.1. Classification (GTDB taxonomy): domain Bacteria; phylum Bacteroidota; class Bacteroidia; order Chitinophagales; family Saprospiraceae; genus JANQRV01. Next base: position 1,647 of record CAZHNG010000452.1, read on the forward strand.
GTTGCTGAGTAATATTTTCGTGACGCTCCTTCATTTCATCGTAAGCCTGAACCGCCATGGGGTTAATCTCGCCGTAATTGTCGAGCCGGCTTTTCAGGCGTTCAACCTTTGCTTGTATTTCCAACTGATCCAGGGAAGATTCTACCGGCTGATTGATGTGATAATTAATATCTTCTTCAAATTCTATCCGTAAGCGTTGGGAAATAGAACTAATCTCATATTTTATATCATTGGTTTTATCTTTTAGCTGATTGATCAGTACCTGGGCATCCATGCGGATCTTTTGCTGTTTACGCAATTCATCTTCAACTTCGTTGATAGCTCCGCGGGCTTTAAAATACTGCTGTTCGGCTTCCGAAAGCGTACTTTGCCCAGCTTTACGCTTTTCGTAATCCTCTAACAGCTCTTGTTCCAAGCGATCAATATCATCCTGGATCTGATGAATTTCTTTATCGGAATTCGCAAGCGTAGTTTCGTCCTTTTCCAGGTTGGTATTAGTATTCTCCAGTTCCTTTTCGCGGTAGGACAGGTCCCGTTGAATACTACTCACTTTATTTTGCTGCTTTATGAATTCAATATTCTTATCGTTAAAGGCCGAAGAGGCTTTACTCAATTTTTCGGCAATTTCCCGGTAAGCATTATCGGTATTGGCAATATTGGATTTAGCGTCAACGACTTGCAACCGTTTTTCAGCCAACTGCTTATCTATTGTTGCATTGGCAGTTTCCAGTTTTTTTATTAATTCTTTTGCCGCAGTGTTTTTGTCTTCCACTTGCCCGATAAATTGTTCGAAGTTTTCTAACCGGGTCGCAAAAGAGATCTTTTCTTGTGCCAGCCGATTGATTGTCGATTTTTTTTGCTGGATCTCCGGTTGATAGTCTTGTTGCTTGAGCGCTTCTATTTGGAATTTAACCGCTTCCAATGCGTTTTCGAACTTTTCCGCTTTCTTTTCTCTTTCTTTAATAGCTTTCTCCAGAAATTCAAGGTTCTTTTTCCGGCCGATTTTATTGCCTTCAAACAAACCAACGGAACCTCCCGAGATCCTCCATTTGCTCTTGGTAAAGCTGCCGTCTTTAGCAATTTCTACCATTTCACCCGTGGGTAGTTTTTCCTTCATCCGGTTCACTTCAACCAAAGTAACATTCGCCAACAAATGCCGAAAAAGGAATAAATATTGCTCATCAGTCTCAATGAGGTCGATGGCTTTTATCCCATTGGCATGACCATCAGAGGTCGGCGCTTCCGTAAAAGCATCAAGAATGAAGAAATTGGCCTTCCCTTTTTGGGATTCTCCTAATAACTGAATGGCACTAACCGCTTCCTCGTAATCCTTTACCACGTAATAGTTCAGGTAGGGCTCCAGGTAATTTTCGATTGCAGCACGATATTCTTCCTTCACATACACGATATCCGTCAACAAAGGGGCTTTACTGCTCCATTGCTTATTATTTTTTAAATAGCGGATCGACTCCGGAAAACCTTCCAGATTTTCAATCATACTCTTGGTCAATTGGTGTTCATTGCGTTTGGCATCCAGCTCGCGATTCACTACCCTAATGTCGTTGACCAGCTTTTCCCTTTCCGTTTCTTTTTCTTCTAATTGTGCTTTTCGCTCAACTTCCTGTTTTTCCAATTCTGCTAGGACTTCGTTCAGGGAGGTTTCCTGTTTTTCAAAACCATACACCCGCTCACGCAGCGATTCCGTTTCGACTATACGGCTTTCAATCTCATTTTTATTTTGCTGGATAACCTGACGGTGGCTTTCCAGTTGATTGTTATTGATCGCCTTTTGTTTTTCCAGTTCAAATACTTCCTGCTCAATGGTTCGTTGGGCATTCACTACCTGGTCCAGATCGGCCTTTAAGGAGTTATGACTGGATTTTATCTCATTCATTTCCGCCTCTACTGCTTCCAGTTCTTCTTCGAGCTTAGCTTCTTTGTGTTTTTCCAAATGGATATTGGAGCGATAGAATTCTACATCTTCTTCTAACTGCTGAATTTTTTCTTTTGCATGATCAATAGAAGCAGCTAGCTTGCTCTTATTCTGCTCTACAAACTGTAGCTTTTGCACCAGCATTTTCTTATCATTCTCTTTTCCGCGGATTTGTCCGGTGAGTTTGTTCAATCCCCTTTGCCGCTCGGATAATGCTTTTTCTTCGTCCAAAATTGACTTTCGCTCCGACTCCAGTCGGGCTTCTAATTGACGGGTATGTATTTCACAATCCCGGTAACGGTCCTCCTCTGTTTCTAGTTTTTTATTAAGATCCGCTTGTTTAACTTTAAACTCTTTGATCTTTTTGACCGCAAGCTCAATACTGAGAGATTTGTACTGTTCTTTTAAAGTGAGGTATTTTTTTGCCCGTTTGGCCTGTTTTTCCAGTACGACCAGGTTATTATTGATCTCGAACAGCAGGTCTTCTACCCGGTTAAGATCCTCTTCCGTATTTTTAAGTTTGTTCAGCGTTTCTCGTTTACGGACTTTATATTTAGAGATCCCGGCGGCTTGTTCAAACATGCGTCGACGTGAATTATCCTTATCGTTAAGAATATCATCCACCATACCTAAAGCTATGATTGCGTAGGAATTGGAGCCGATGCCGGTATCCAGAAAAAGTGAGGTGATATCCTTTAAACGGCAGGGTACATTATTCAACCGGTATTCACTTTCTCCCGTCCGGTATAACATCCTGGTGATCTTCACCAACTGATAATCGGTAGGTAGTATATTTTTGGTGTTCTCAAAGGTAAGGGAAACAGAAGCTACTCCGCCGGGCTTCTTTTTTTTGGTACCATTGAAAATCACATTGGACATCTGATCCAAGCGTAATTCTTTACTCTTTTGCTCCCCCAGTACCCATCGGATGGCATCCACTATATTGGATTTTCCCGATCCATTCGGGCCGACAATACCAATGACGTCTTCATTGAAATTAATGGTGGTTTCGTTCGCAAAACTTTTGAATCCTTTTATCTCTAATTGCTTCAATCTCATAGAACAAAAAGTAATTACTGACCGCCTTATTTAAATTGGACTTTTGACGCTAGACGCTAGATTTTAGACAACAAAACGCTGATATTCA
>CAZHNG010000453.1:0-4709 GCA_964533785.1 uncultured Saprospiraceae bacterium
GCGTTCACCATCGCTTAGTTCTGTGAGTACTCGACCAGCCAGATCATTTGCACCGGTCATTTCAATTGACCACTGAATGATTTCATGATCCTTAGTATTCAGCTTTCCGGTCCAATTGGTGTGAGGATATCGCCCCAGCGCTACCACTTCGTAGGCCGTTAACAATCCAACCTGCACCCGCTCGGTTAAAACGAGACTCAGTTTTTTAGCCAGATGCTTTGCGGGCAAACTGTGGATGTTATCTCGCCCCAACAATACCTTCCCGGATAGCGGCTTTTGCGAGCCGGACATAGTGCGCATAAGGGTAGATTTCCCAGCCCCATTAGGACCAAGCAGGCAAACCAGTTCCCCCTCAAATAAATCCACCTTTATGTTTTGGGCCACTACTTTCTTTTTGCGACCTTGAGAATAACCAATGGCTAAATCTTTTATCTGAATAACTTTCTTCATCTCTTATTCATTTTTTAATGCAGTTGCGGGGTTCACATTTGTAGCTCGCCAAGCTGGTAATAGCGTAGCCAAAATGCAAACAGATAACAAGATTATGGCAGATATCAAATAGACCGGTAAGTAAAACAAATTTACTTCATACAAGAATTTGTTGATGGGTTGCAGCACGATGAAAGCCAAAGCAGCAGCAATGGTGATGGCAATGGTAAAAATGATAACCCCTGAAAACAAAGGTTTTTTCAGCAGACTCCTCACGGAGAGTTTGAGATTATAGAGTACCTTCATAGCTCAACTTTTATTTAAAATTCAAATCCATGCATGCGCTTATTTCGTAAGATCACCCACATCACTACCGGTGCGCCAATGAGCGCATTGACCGCATTGAGATGCAAAAAATGTCGTTCCCAGGGTAGATGAACAAAAAGATCGGCCGCCAAGGCGATGACCCCACCTAAAAGCATTACCGCTGGGATAAGTACCTTATGATCGGAGGTATTAAAAAGCCCTCTGGCCAAGTGCGGAATGATCAAACCCAAAAAAAGAATGGGACCGCAATAGGCCGTTACCGGAGCAGCCAGTAAGACCGCACTGGTAAGGGTCACTGTACGCGTACGTCGAACAGAAATACCAAGACTACGGGCATAGTTTTCACCCAGCAATAAAGCATTCAATGGTTTAGTCATCAACCAACCACTGGTTAAACCAATTACGGTTAGCGGGAGTAAAATCGGGAAATGTTCCCAATACACTCCGGCAAAGCTCCCATCGTTCCAGCCGGCAAAAATTTTAGCCTGTGATTGATTGGTAAAATGCAAAATTACACTAATCAATCCCTGAGCGAGATATCCCAGCATCAGTCCGAAAATTAGAAGCGTAATCGTGCTTACCCGGCGTGCAATAGCAACAATTAACAACAAAACCATCACACAGCCTAGCATGGCACCCGCTACTATGCTTAAATTGCTCAAAAAAGCAAAATTCTCTAGAAAACTGGATCCTACGACGGCAGCTGCGGTTACCACTAAAGCTACCCCCAACTGTGCCCCCGCCGTTAATCCTAAGGCCCAGGGGCCGGCCAAGGGATTTCTGAATAGTGTTTGTAATTGTAGACCGGCTGTACCTAAAGCTGCTCCTCCGATAGCCGCTGCTATGGTTCGAGGTAAGCGCAGTTCATTGATTATTTTTGCCCACGTGTCGTCAGCGCCTTCCAAATTGAATAAAGCTGCTACTACACCAGAAATCGGTATATGAACCGATCCAATTCCCAATTCCAATAAAAAGAAAAGGATCACTCCAACGGCTAATATTGGGAAAAGGAATAATCTTGAGCGGCTGGACAAATAAGTCCTCGGTTGAATATCTTTTAGTGAAGTGGTAATTGATTCATTCATTGTAGGTATTTTATTCAGCGTCTTCGAAAGCTTTTCCTTGCGTCGTTTTGTCATACAATCCCATAAAAACGAGTTGGTGATTGGGCAGCAATTCTGGATGGGCCAATTTGATCAAATCGGCCAATACCGTATCCGGACGAACAATTGCCGTAGCGTACCAATCTGAGGTGTTCGTTTTGGGGTCTACGCGTTGCAGGTTTTGATACAATCGACCGGATTCCCAGGAACGGAACGAAGCCATTATTTCCTTTGGTGGCAAGGGAGAGGCATGAATATCTCCAATGACCCAATGCGCGGCATCTTTACCTTTCATTAATAATTCCTCCGTTTCTAAGGTTTGAACACCATTGGCATCAGGTTTGGTGCTTTTTAAAATAATGTTTTCCAATCCTGCATCACGCATATATTGGCCCGCAAAACTGGTCAATTGCATCAGCCACCGGTTTTTACCAATATAATACCCCCACATCGCTGACTCCGACTTTGCAAGGTTTGAAGTCATTTCTTTTAATTCCTGAACCCTATCCGCTATTTCTTGAAAGACCATCTCCGCTTTTTCCTCGGCATTAAAAAACAAAGCATAATATTTGACCCATTCTGCTCGGGCCAAATAATCCTGTTCTGCCCAGTCGAAAACAGCGGCGGTGGGAATCCCTAATTGCCTGCACTTTTCTAAACTAGCGGTATGCTCCATGCTGGCTAGGGTCATCAGAAAAACTTCCGGTTGTCTTTCAAGTAATATTTCAATGTCAGGCGGACTATGCCAACTATAGCCAATTTGGCCGATCACTCCGGTCAATGCCTTATTCCTCATTTCATTGTCATAAGAATATAGCCCCCCAATAGCATTGATGTGATCTTCCAGACCTAGTTCCCGCAAGAAGCTTTCGGAGTGTTGAACATTAACGGCTGCGGTTTCTACAGGGATAAAAACGACTTGGGCCTTCTGCAAATCTGCGGTGAGCGGAGGTGGGTTGGTTCCTTTCTGGACCAACACCAGAACATCCTGCTTTACATCCCCCTCAGTATTTTTATCCCCCTGATAGAAAGTCCCGTCCGTTTTTACAATTTTGTAATTTCCGTGATAGCTTACCGTGAAATGTCGGGCAAATTCCGGCTGTACTTTATGCGGAAAATAGTCTTTACCATCTGCTGCCGTGGTTGAGCCGGAATCTTCTCCCGTCAGCTTTTTTTCCATTCCCTGTTTACAAGTGGTCAACAATAGGATCGTAATCAAAAAAAGTAATCTGTAAATCATTTTATATGAATCTTTTCCAGAAAAAATATGGTGTGGCCTAGTAGCAAGTCAGCATGAAATTCCCTCACCAAGTCTTTCAATAAAATATTCGGATGCATCGGTGCCGTTTGATACCAATCGTATCCTTCATTTTTACAGCGTTTAAAATGATGATACAACTGCCGAATTCAGATAAATGCACTTAGCAACAAAATCAAGATCCATTTAAGCTGATCCTTCATAATTTTGTCAATCTCACTTTTTCAAAGAAAAGCAATTCATGATTGGGCAAAAGAGTGGGGTAAAAAATAGATACCAAATCCTCCAGTACCAGATCCGGACGCACCTCCGGCGTCTCATACCAATCGTAAGCATCATGTTCATATCTGGTGCGTTTTTGGTAATGGAATACCCTTTCATTTCGATAAGCTTTGAAGCTCCGTAAATAGTTAGCTGGCGGCCAGTCCTGATCGGAAGTACTATTTACGATCCATACGTCCGCATCTTTTGCTAAGGCTAATAGCTTTTCGTTATTCATGCCAACTGCATGAGTGGGGCCATTATCTTTCAATACATTTTCCGCTCCTGTTGCTTCTAAAAATGAAGCGTAGAAATCGTTCCGATGGACATTCCAGTCACTTTCATCCGAGGGGTGATAGGCTAAAAAAGCCTTTTGCTTGGGCTTTTGCGTACTGGCTAATTGAATGAGTTCCTCACACCGGGCAGCGATACGATCAAAAGTTTCAATGGCTTCTTTTTCTTTGTGAAAAAACAAGGAGGAAAACTTTATCCACTCTGCTTTACCCAGAAAAGAAGGTTCTGCCCAGGCAAATTGTGGAATGGCATTGATGCCCAACTGGCGTAGTTTTGCCACGCTTTCCAGTCGATGTTGATCGTAAGCATAAAGGAGCAGTAAATCCGGTTTTAAGGTGAGGATTATCTCTGGTTGCGGCGGTCGGTGGAAACTGTAACCAATGGAAGCGATTTGCTTTTCTTCCCAGCGCTTGCGTAATTCGGTATCATAAATACCTCCTCCCCCCATGGCAACTACGTTCTCCGTTAGATTGAGTGTTTTCAAGCGGGTAATTTCACCGTCGTCATTTGCTGCTACCGTTTGGAGGGGGACTTCAACTAGCCAGGCATTTGCGAGCTCTCCGGTAAGATCTGGAGTAGTGGTTCCTCGCTGTACCAAGACAATTTTTTGGTTGAAAAGGAGATTTCGATCTTCACTACTGAAATGAATATGAACTACTTTGTAATTTTCAAAAGTGGATACCGAAAAATTCTTAGCATATTCAATGGTAAGCGGACTATTGAGCACTCCTTTATCGATAGTGTTCGGATACTGAGCATTCACCTTAGCCGGGGGCGAGGTTTGATCTGTACTGCACCGAATACTAATAATCACCACGACCAGTAGGGCCCAACGTATTACTTTTTCATCTAACTTTAAATTGGTGTTCATCATAAGTAGTGACAATTAATGCCGCTCCCCTTGCAACAATGTTGTAAATTATGAAAAAACAAATTCATTTCTGCAACTTTGTTCCTACAATATTTTTTTGCCGTATCGTTTCACTAGACTTTTGACGCTAGACTCTAGAAGTTAGACTAAAAATTCTAACTAATTG
>CAZHNG010000454.1:0-1531 GCA_964533785.1 uncultured Saprospiraceae bacterium
ATGCTTTTGGAAAGCGGCGACGTCGTATCGGCTGATGCCCGCATTTTAGAACATGAGAACCTAGCTGTAAAAGAAGCCGCCTTAACCGGAGAGAGTATGCAGGTGGAAAAATCCACAGAAGTCCTTGCGAAAGACACACCGCTTGCCGACCGTTCCAATATGGTTTTTAATGGTACATTGATTACACGGGGTACTGCTAAAGTATTGGTTACCAGTACTGGGAAGCAAACAGAACTGGGTAAGATCAGCCAGATGACTCGACAGGCGAAAGAGGAGTCTACGCCCATAGAAAAGAAACTCGCCGCTTTGAGTAAACGATTAATATGGCTGACACTCATCCTGGCCGTATTCATTGCGATATCCGGCTATTTACAGGGGCGTGAACTTAAGCAGATGATAGAAACGGCTATTGCTCTCGCCGTGGCCGCTATTCCTGAAGGTTTGCCCATCGTGGCTACCATTGCTTTGGCGAGGGGGATGTTGCGTCTGGCCAAAGACCGGGTCATTATCAAAGAGTTACGGTCGGTGGAGACCCTTGGTTCAACAGGGATCATTTGTACGGATAAAACGGGAACGCTTACCGAAAATCAAATGTCGGCCCGGTCTTTTCTTTTTGCAGATGAGCAACTGGAATTGCCAGACAAACAAAAGGGCGGTTTTTTCAAAGATAATCAAGAGAAAGAAGTTTTTGTAAAACTCTTAAAAACGGGGGTGCTTTGCAACAATGTTCAGGTAGCGGAGGGTGAAGAACTGCAGGGCGATCCCATTGAAATTGCACTGATCGAGCTCGCCCAGGATGCGGGTATGGATATTGAAAGGATCCGTAAAGCGCATCCTGAAGAAGTGGAATTGCCCTTTGATACGGAAACCAAAATGATGGCTACGCTCAATCGATTTAATGACGTTTACAGAGTGAGTGTCAAGGGAGCCTTGGAGAGTCTGCTTGAGCATTGCGATGAAATATATTCAAACGGTAACGCAGAACCATTTAAGGATAAAGAGGAGTGGTTGGATAAAGCTGATCAGATGGCGGCCAGGGGCTTGCGTACGCTTGCTTTCGCTTACCAGGAAGTTGCTCATCCCCTCGATGAAGAACAACTGCTCGAAAATCTGACTTTTCTCGGGCTGGTAGGCTTCATTGACCCACCCAGAACAGATGTAAAGGAGGCCATCCAAACCTGTCAGCGGGCTGGTATCCAGGTGGTCATGATCACTGGTGACCACCCGGAAACAGCAAGAAGTATTGCCGAGGCGGTAGATCTACTCAAAAAATCGGCGTCACCTGAAAAATTAGTCACTGGGGAAGAACTTGGTGACCTGGTGAAAGCTGACGGAGAGGTGAAAGAACGTTTGCTTAATGCCTCTGTTTTTGCGAGGGTGACACCAACGCAAAAGCTGGACCTCGTCAATTTTTACCAAAAGCACAACTATGTCGTAGGTATGACAGGAGACGGTGTGAACGATGCCCCGGCCCTGAAGAAAGCAGATATCGGCATCGCCATGGGTATTCGGGGCACCGAAGCAGCCAAAG
>CAZHNG010000454.1:1541-4693 GCA_964533785.1 uncultured Saprospiraceae bacterium
AAAGAGGTGGCTGATGTCATTCTCCGGGACGATCAGTTTACCTCTATTGAATTGGCTGTGCGGCAGGGGCGCATCATTTTTGAGAACATTCGAAACTTCGTGGTCTATCTGCTTTCCAGTAATCTGGCGGAAATCATTGCCGTGGCCGCCGCCTCCCTATCGAATCTTCCTCTCCCGCTTCTTCCTTTGCAGATCCTCTACCTCAATCTCGTTACCGATGTGTTTCCGGCCCTTGCTCTTGGCCTGGGAGAAGGTCAAAAGGACATCATGAAGTATCCGCCCCGACCAGTAAGTGAACCCATCATGCCTCGTCAGTTTTGGGTATCCACCCTGGTATATGGTCTGGGGATCACCGTCGGAGTATTGGGCATTACCATCCTTGCTCATCTGTATCTGGAGCTGGAACCTGAAAAGGTCAACAATATGGCTTTTTATACTTTGGTCGTGGGGCAGTTGCTGAATATCTTCAACCTGCCCAAACGAAATATCTCTTTTTTTAATAATGAAGTGACCCGAAATCCCTGGGTTTGGGGGGCTATTTTCCTCTGCCTCCTACTGACCTGGCTGGGCTACCTCTTGGCACCCTTACGAGAGATCCTCTCTCTCGTTCCCCTGCAATGGGAAGAATTGGGTTGGGTAGCCGTCTTTTCGTTGGTTTCACTGGTAACCTCACAGATAGTGAAACGGATAGGAGTTACGAATTGAATGGTTCTTTTTTCTGCTTTAGGAATAATTTCGCCTAAACTATCATTTACTTAATTCCTGAGGCGACTTCCAGGTAATCCAAGGTTCGCCAAGCTCTGTACTTTATGGATTATGGAAATCCATTAGGCTTGATTATAAGGTTATTTGGTTAGATTGAGTAACTGCTTTGTTAAAATTCTTCAACTTGTTCGAATAAATTAACCACGGAGGGCATGGAGTTTTTCATCATAAACTTCTTTGCAGAAGTTATGATTCCGGATCATTGAATTGAGGATTAATTTGCTCCGCCACGTAGGGCCCCTATGGGTATGGGCATACGTAGAAGAACATGAAGCACTATAACTCGCTAACCCGTTGAACTCGTCTAATTCGTTATCTCGTTATCTTGTCTCACGATCAACACCGGCACCTCCTGATTATAATCCACCAAATTCTCCGTAACACTACCCAATAAAATGCCGTCCAGGGCCGAGTGGCCTTTGGCGCCCATAATGATCAGGTCGAACTTTTCCTCTTTGGCGTATTCCGCAAGCGTGCGGCCGACATTGGTGTTTTCACTAACGATATTGTCAAAATGAAGCATACTTTTATTGATTTGGTAATCCTCCAGGAAGTGCTGGAAGGCTTTGTTAACCCGCTGTTCGAGTACCAATAAATTTTGGGTGGTATAAACGATACCGACGATGGGAGCGATGGTTACCGTAACCATGACATGGATGGCCGTAATTTCCACTGCGGGATCCTTGGCTTTATAGGTCATGGCCGATTGCAACGCCTTTGCTGAATTTTCCGAAAAATCAATGGGTACCAGTATCTTTTTAACCGGTAAAACGGGCTTTTCTCCAACAAAAAAAATGTCCGTATCCGCTTTACGGGCTACTCTTTTCGGTGTGATACCGCTGCCTTCACTCTTTGTTTTAGTGCCCACGACCAGCAGGTCGATGTACTTGACTTCGAGCCAGTGGAGGAGCTTTTGGTACGGTTTTCCCTCGATGACTTCGACGTCTACTGCCAATTCTTTATCCCGGTCGATTTGAGCCGCTACTTTGTTCTCGATATGACTTTTGATCTTTTCATCAATAGGGGAGTCTCCCGGGAAAAACTGAGATAGCGCTTTGACAGAGCCCGTCGGAGATTCAAAGTCCGGTATGATGTGAACGAAGTACGCTTTCTTGGTTCCGTAAAATTTAGCTAAATAGCCGGCAAATTGAAGTAATTGGCCGTCCTTATCGGAAAGATCAAGCGCTACCAGTATGCGTTCGTAGTTGGGCATAGGATTAGGTTAAGGTTGAGTTTAAGGTTTAGGCTAAGGTCACCTTGGCCTCAGTTTTTAATCTCCGCATTATCTTTCATACATTTCATCTTCTGCGGTAATGAAGAATTTCGATTCGTGCGGATAAGTATCTACCACGATTTTTTTGACTTGACTTTTCAATTCATCGAGCAAATTATCGTATCCTTCGTGGATAGGATGAAGGCTATGGCCGTGTTTTTCGATGTACAATCTGATTTCATCCAGCGTTTTACCCTCCAATTCGGGGAATTCTGCCGTATCGATTTCAAATTCCGGATAAACATATTTTACTTTCTGGACGAGATGCATTTTTATTTTCAGTTTCATAGGTTAAACATTTATGAGTACAATTATCAATTAAACGAGATGTCTCTACGGGAAACTTTCATCAATATCACTAAACCAGCCAAGGATTCCACAAATGATATGGCTGAAATAATAATAAAAGTTGGCTCTTCTGCTACCTTGGAAACGAGGAATTGAACCAAAAAAGCCATGAAGGCGATCAAAGAAAAGATCTGTTCAACGATGGCAATATTGGATATAGTCGTAGATTTAAATAATTCATACAGTAAAACCATTAAGGTGAATAGGATAAATAAGGTGCCGTTACTTAATTCGATGAAAACACCTGACGGAAGATTAAATTGGTAATTGACTACCTTCCAGATGCCCGCTGCAGAATTAAAATGAATGGAATTGAAAATTATCCACACTATTGCCATCCCCGGAATATAACTTAATATATTAACCTTCGCACGATTAAGCTTTTTTTCGTTTTCAATGCCACTCGGCAATCCAATCATTTTTTTATGAATTAAGTAAGTAATACTATAAAATAGCCTCTTCGTTTATCTCACCCATCACCCTCTTTACGGCTAAAACCTAGTGCTTCGGTTGGACAGGTAAACTTAATCCGGAAATCCTACATTTGGTATCCTATTCAAATTTACGTATAAACTTGAATTGTCAGGGGTATAGAAAATCAGTGGGGTATGTGATATCAATCATAGTTGAATACATTAGACTTGTTCGACGGGATCATCAAACGGCTACAAGCGGCAAATTTTATACTGCACTTCGTTAAATCCCGCAATCCTGCCATTGGCAGCAATTAAAAATTAACATAAGTGTAGTCGATTCATTATCAATT
>CAZHNG010000455.1:0-4681 GCA_964533785.1 uncultured Saprospiraceae bacterium
TCATTGAAAAACAAAAGGATGATTAAGTGGAATTCGGTAGGGATTGTTCAACGGTCAAGTATAAGCGTAGTGCAGGATTTCGGAGCGATTTACTGTCCGTCTATCGCAAAGTTTCTTAAGAGCTAAAATGCTCAATTTTAGCCGTTCGGCCCGCATTACGCTTATACATTGTTACCAACAATTATTTCAAATTACTCATCTGACATTAAATGTTCTGTGAAAAACCAATAATAAGTATCCAACTGATGATATTTTGTATTTTTACCCTGTGCCATATTGTGAGTTCGGTTCGGATATGGCAGGACAACAAATCTCTTTTTTTCTTCTATAAGCTTGTTAATCAATGCCTCGGTATTTTGATAATGAACATTGTCGTCACCCGTACCGTGAATAAGTAGAAGATTGCCTTTTAAATTCTTCGCATAGTTTAACACAGCAGTTTCTTCATAAGCATCAGCGTTTTCTTGTGGTAATCCAAGAAATTTTTCTGTAAATCCTGCATAATAATATTTATGGTGGCTCAAATAAGCACCCGCAATCGCTGTATTAAAAATTTCCGGATGTCGAAAAATAAGCATCAAGCTCATTAATCCTCCTCCGCTCCAACCATAGACACCAATTCTTTCTGGATCCATAAATGGCCTCTCCTTGAGCATTATTTGGGTTGCTTTGGCAATATCGTCTGCAGGTAAAACACCATGTTTCAAGTAAATAGATTTTCGCCATGCCCGACCTTCCAGAGATGGAGTCCCACGACCATCAATGCCCATAACAATAAATCCTTTTTTCGCCAAAAGCTGATAAAAAAAATAGTGATTGGATTTCCAACTATCGTTTGTCATTTTCACTGCCGGCATACTGTACACATGTAAGATTACAGGATACTTCTTTTCGGGATCAAAATTGGAAGGCTTTATCACCCATGAATCTAATGCTACCCCATCTTCAATTTTAACTTTTGAATATTCTACCGGAGAAGGGTTAATCGCCTCAATTTTGCGAACTAATTCTGCATTGTCTTCTATAATTTTGACCTCAGTGTGGTTAGGCAATCTTATCAAAGTTTCTTCCCAAGGTGTATCGAATCTGGAGAAAGATCGAAAGGCCCATTTACCATTTGGGGATACTTGATAATGATTGGTCCCAATAAAATCTTCCGGAGTAAGTTTTTCTAAACTCCCTGATCCTTCAACCTTTACACGATACCCGTAATTATGTGTTGTGTTTTTTGGAGAAGCTTCAAAATAGACCCACTCATTGAACTGATCTGCTCCAATCAAGTGTGATACGTCAAAATCACCAGGTGTAATCAATTGCTTATTTTTTCCATCTGCGGATATAGTGTATATATGGCGCCAACCATCATTTTCACTCATCCAAAGAAATTTTTGACCGTCATTAATCCACTGTAGATTGAATGGTTCCAGAAATGTATCCTCTGATTCAGTAAATATTTGCTCAGTAGTTCCCGATTCAATGTCCGCACTTAGTACGTTCATGATATTTTGCTTACGATTCATCTGTTGAATGAATAGCTTATTAGAATTTGGATTCCATACTATGTGAGTGATGTAACTATTTCTGGGGTCTTCTTCAGTACTCAACCACGTTGTTTTCTTTGTTGAAACTTCAATAACTCCAGTCCTTACATAAGGCAATGTTTCTCCGGGTTTGACATATTGAAATTCATTTACTGTGGAATAGATAGAATCCAAATTATTAATTATAAAAAATGAACGGACTCCCTCAGTGTTAAATTGATTAAAAGCGATATATCGGCTATCCGGGCTCCACTGATATTCTCGTGTACTGCCAACCGAGGCAAACCTGACGGAACTTGTTGCGTTGATTATTTTGTCCGTAGCATCCTTGGTTAACTGGATAACCTCCCTTTTATCAATGTTATATACAAATATATTTGCCTCATAAATGAATGATAGATGATTGTTGTCAGGAGATATTTTTGGTAATTGAATGTCCTTTGAATACCTCTCTATGTCAAGTTTCGTAATAGATTCGTCAGCCCGATCAAGGATATAGTAAACCCTATTTTCACCAATTCGGAGGGTAAGAAGAACTTTTGATTCATCTGGTGAAAACTGATAATTCAAGATTACCGAAGTACTATCTCCATTATCAATGGCTTCCATTGACATCAGTTCCGATCTTATGTTATCACCGGGTTTATAGAGAACCAATGTTCTTCTTTCATTTTCTATTTTCGTGTAACCGACCTCCTCTCTCAACCATACCGCACTACTTGGGGATTTAGACCTAAATGATCCGTTAGATATGCTTTCAATATTTAATAAAACACGATCCTGAGCAATTGTTGGATTAGGAGCGATATAGAAAATAAACAATAGTATTGAAATATTTCGTATCAGAAAGGTTTTGATTGAGAATCTCATCTTGGGTTATTTATGTGAGTTATATACCTTAATTGAGTTAAATTGTTGGTAACGGTAAAGTATAAGCGTAGTGCGGGATTTCAAAGCGATTCACTGTCCACCCACCGCAAAGTTTCTTAAGAGCAAAAATGTTCAATTTTAGCAGCTCAGCCCGCATTACGCTTATATAGTGTTGTGTGCTTTTTACTAATTTAATGTTCATCATATTTAACTAATCTGTAAAACATCGTTGCCTTTTCGTTTTCATATCTTTTTTCAACAAATGACATTCCTAATTTTTTTGCTACTTTTTGTGATTCAAGGTGTGGCTCATCAGTAGCGGCTATCAAATATTTAAAACCTAGCTCATTAAAAGCATATTTTACAATTGAATTGCTCGCTTCTTGAGCATATCCTTTTTTTGTGTATTCTTTCAACAGGGCATAAATTAATTGGGGTTGTGGTTCATTAAAAAAATACCACAAACCTACGTAACCAATAACTTGTCCATTTTCTTTTAGTTGAATTTTCCATAGCCCATATTTATCATGCTCGAAGTGCGTCTCGTTTTGGAATATTATTTCTTTAGCCGTTTTTGCGTCAATAACTTCATCATCCCACAAATACTTTCGAACGTAGGGGTCAATGTTGATTGCAAGAAATAATTCTGCATCTGAAGTTTTAAATGGCCTTAGCTCAAGACGCTTTGTTTTAAAAAAAAAGTTCATATCAAATTATATCATAGGATTGAATTTAAATACAGATACAGTGGGCAAATAGTGCTTTTTGTTATTGAGGTTAACATGACTATTCCATTAATGCATTTAGATAATTTTGAGATGCGTACTCACCAATTTTGGCGCCTAATTCATATCCTTCTTCTGAGTCGTAGCGAAAATGAATACCCAAATAGACCCTCGACATCGATGCCTCTAATCCAGCCTGTGAAAAGCTATTGAAGCTACGTGTTGGGGGATTCATCTTCATTTTTTCTGAGAAAGGCCCAGACTTATCGACCGTTTCAGTTAACATAGTAAAATTATAGTTATCGCCAGTTCCAAGAGTGTTAGCCAAAACAGTCATTGCAGCTGTACTTGCCGTGCCATGAGCGGATGGGTAAGAAGGAAACGCATAAGTATGTTTGTGCAAATTGTTCCACTCCGGATCAGGTTCAGTATCGGGGTTTTCATCGTGGGCTGCCCAACGAATAGCGGTAAAGGGCCGCCAGTGATTGTAATAAAATTTATTATCAAAAACATTTACGTAAGCATCATAAATGGACATGTTTAGCATTGCAAAAACGCGTGCAGCATCCCACAGATTTAACCCTTCTTTTACGATGAGTTGTCTCGCCAGCCTATTGTGCGAATTTTCTACAAAGTCTTTCCACCACATGGCTAAATGTTCCTGATCCTTTGTCCTCTCCTTACTTTCATAGCTTCCATAAACTTTAACTTCATTGAAAGCTGCTGTATAAGCCTCACTTTTGATGTCAGGCGGTGGTGGAGACCTGAATTGATCCTGACTGGTGAGTAAAAACGGCTTGGCTTTCGCCCAGCCGGAACCAAAAATGAATCCTTCGGGCGTACCACTGTGTTCGTTGAACTCCGCATAAACCCCGGGCGCCATTGGATGCCATGTATAATCTGCTTCATCATTCCATCCGTCATCAGCACGAGAGCTTAAAATTCTGGAGGCTACTTTTTTACCCAATTCTTTTCCCTCTATTTTAGCCTGATTATTCTCTACCGTTTCCAACCACCTGTTAAGTTCCGTTTCTAATTCAGTTCTTTTATCAGGGAACTGACTTACCGAGATTTCATACGCTGCTTGTGCTACAGCAGCTATTGGCTCGGCATTTGTATTTCTTTCTTCAAATAAGTAAGTCGCATAACTTGGTCGAATATTATTCAAAGCATCATGAATTGCAGTATGCATCATAGCTTCGGTACGAACTCCCTTGAGGGTCAATAATCCGTCTTCGGCAATGGCCATTTCCATAATCTTTTCGTTCCAAGAGAGAAGTATTTCGGGTTCATACTTTTCAGCTTTTGTTGTTTTAGGTTGGCAACTTTGCAGTATAATTGGAATCACTAGAATAACTACAAAAAAAAGCCGGTCTAAGAAATTAATAAAAATTTTCATGGGTCATTATTTTTTAAATTTTGATGAAACTCTTCCATTTCTATACCCTCCCGTAAACTCGGAAAGTCCATGGTTTTGTCAGTTGTCATAATTGCACACAACTCAAAGGAATGTCTGCGTCCATATCGAAACAGCTCAACTTTCGG
>CAZHNG010000456.1:0-4654 GCA_964533785.1 uncultured Saprospiraceae bacterium
GAACAATGGGGGCAATGAACAATGAACAATGGGGGCAATGAACAATGAGCAATGGAGCATTGAACAATGGGGGCTCCACCTACTCTTTAGATTAAAGCTCCAGCGGAGCGAAATCTTGGTGAAAGTACTGGCTAAACACGGATTGAGCGCCGCAGGTGCGACATCTCGTCGAGCCTGTCTTTTTGCATAGCCCTTGCTGAATTTTTATTTTTTCTTTTTGAACAACGATTTCCGGCCGTACTTACTGCAGATCGGACAAGCAAGCGGATCGTGACCCCGGGCCGGACAGTACGCTCTGCCGAAATAAATGATTTGTAAATGCAGCTTATTCCAGGATTCGCGCGGAAAAACCTTTTTCAGATCCCGTTCGGTCTTTTCTACGTTTTTGCCGGTACTGAGGGTCCAACGGTAGGCGAGGCGGTGGATATGTGTGTCGATAGGGAAAGCAGGTTCTCCAAAAGCCTGGCTCATTACTACGGAAGCCGTTTTATGTCCTACGCCCGGTAAAGTCTCCAATTCTTCCAAAGACTGAGGAACGGCGCCTTCGTATTTATCAACCAAAATACCCGATAATTGAGAGATCGCTTTCGACTTGCGGGGCGATAAACCACAAGGGCGAATGATCGCCTTGATTTCCTCTACCGGCAATTCGGCCATAGTAAAAGGGTTATCCGCTTTTTTGAATAAAAAAGGTGTAACCTTATTCACTCTTTCGTCGGTACATTGGGCGGACAGTAACACTGCTATCAATAAAGTGTAAGGGTCTTTATGGTTCAACGGTATGGGCACCTCGGGATATAAATCATCAAGGATTTCCTGGATAAGAGAAGCTTTTTCTTTTCTGCTCATGTTACTGAAAAAGTCTATTGATATTCGAAATGGCCGTATTGGCTTTCTACCACTACCCTATTGGACTTAGATTCTTCAACGTGTCCGATGATTTGAGCTGCTATGTTGAAATGGCTGGTAATATCAATCACCCTTTGGGCATATTCTTCCGGAAGATATAACTCCAAGCGATGCCCCATATTGAATACTTCGTACATTTCCCGCCAATCGGTTCCGGTTTCCTCCTGGATCATCTGAAAAACGGGCGGCAGGTCAAAAAGGTTATTCTTGATGACTTTTTTCCGTTCAATAAATTTCAGCACTTTGGTTTGTGCTCCGCCCGTGCAGTGGATAATGCCGTGTATGGCTTTTCGATCGATATTGGCTAACAAGGCTTTCACAACGGGAAGATAGGTTCTCGTAGGAGACAACAACAATTTTCCAACAGGATAGGATACTCCATCCATTGTTATGACATCCTGTAGCCGCTTACTTCCAATATACGTCACGGCATCCGGAGTATTCGGATCAAAGCTTTCGGGATATTGCTCCCGGTAATAACTGCTCAGGACATCATGCCGGGCAGAAGTAAGCCCATTACTGCCAATACCGCTGTTGTAATTGTACTCATAACTGGCCTGGCCGTAGGAGGCTAATCCGACAATACAATCTCCTGCCTGTATTTTATTTTCTATGACTTCCGCTTTTTTCATTCTGGCAAAAGCAGTGATGCCAACATCAACCGTACGGACAATGTCTCCTACATCGGCAGTTTCACCACCGGCTAATAGAATACGGATACCGTGATCATCTAATCCTTCCAAAAATGAAGCCGTACCGTTGATTATAGCGCTAATAACTTCACCGGGGATCAGATGCTTATTGCGTCCAATCGTGGAGGAAAGAATAATATTATCCACGCAACCACAACAGGCCATATCGTCAAGGTTCATGACGATGGCATCCTGGGCGATACCTTTCCAGACTTCGCTATCTTTCGTTTCTTTCCAATAAAGATAAGCTAAACTGGTTTTGGTGCCGGCGGTATCCGCATGCATCAAGTTGCAAAAATCAGCGTCACCAGCGGCAATATCGGGAAGGACTTTACAAAAAGCATTAGGAAATAATCCTTTGTCCAAGTGCTTGATAGCCTGATGGACTTCTTCTTTTTTTGCCGAAACACCTCTTAAATTATATTTCGATTGTTCATCCATTTTATTGCATTATTGGAGTAGGGAATCTTGTTCTACTTGAACGGCCATTGGTTTTGGCGGTAATTGTTCTATATTGAGGGCAGTTTCTTTCTCCTCTTTGATCACAAAGAATTCAGCGGATTTGGGCGAATAAAACACATCTTTTACGAAGGGAGGATATTCCGTTAAAATAATAGGAACGGTAGTACTATTTTCGATATCCACACCGGTAAAATTGGCTTCCAGTACAAAATCTTCCTCTTTAACTTCATTGTACTGACTTAAACCGACAATGCAATTCACCTTGATTTGTCGGGGAAAAATTTTAATGCTGTCCGGCCCGTTTTTAATAGCCACCGGAATAAAAAATGATTTTTCGGTGTATCGTTCGACAGGTATAAAAAGCTTAACCTTAGTAATATCGAGGGATAATTCCGAAGGAGGTTGCTGCAAGCCTACGATCCTTTCAATGGATGTTGTTGGATTTTGTACGTATAAGGAGTCAGTAGGCCAGGAATTGATTTCATTGACCAGGGAAACCGGGCCGCTTACAACTACTTCTCTTGGTTCTAATTGCTCCTGACCTTTTTGCCGGTACTGCGAATTAGCTCCAAATTGAATGTTAAGCTTTAGATCAACGGGGACGACCTTCTCAATTTTCTTTTCAAGTCCCAGATCAACTTCTTCCTGATTAAAAACGGACAGTTTCAAATCTCGTGAAGATAAGGCACTCTCAATATCATTCCGCATTCTGGCCTCCGTAAGAAACACATTGCTTTCTCCGCTCAAATTATAGTTTATTTCCACTCTTTTTCTAAGGAAAAAATCATACATCAAATCCCACCCTATTCCTTCTACTTCCGTTGCAACCTTTCGCGGCGGAGATTTGCTGAAAACCTGATCCGCAGGATGGTCATAACTAAAATATATAATTTTATCGACCTGATAGGACTTAGAAAGCTTAACCATCAGCCAGAACGCTGTGGCAATCAGGACGCATACGATGAAAGTGGAGCGATCCTCGCCGATCCTCATCCGCGTCCGGTGTATGTATGTCTTTATGTTATCAAGCAGTGGCATAAACTGCATCAGTCAATTCCTTGGAAATCGCACTCTTCGTAACCCTCAAATATACTTTTGTCCCTACTTCAATAGTAATGATCTCCTCTTCTATTTTAGTAATTTTCCCCAGAATACCACTCGTGGTAACGACCTGGTCGCCTTTTTCCAAGCTGCCCAAAAAGTTTTTTTGCTCTCTTTGTTTTTTCGACTGAGGGCGAATAATAAAAAGCCAGAATACCAAGAGCATGGCTGCCGGAAAAATGTAGAAACTCCAGTCCGTACCTCCTGGTGCTGCCTGTAAAAATATTGGATCAAAAAGTAACATATCAATTTTTTTATTAAATAACATGGTATGATCTTGAAACGAATTTGCATCTACTTACTTAATTCACTCTTTCAATTCACTGCTTCATCCTTCGGAACAACAAATCCTTCCAGATAAACCACCGTATTGGAGGGATAAGTATTAGCCATGACTGTTATAGGTTTTCTTTGTTGTTTGAATTTATTTTTAGTGTCAAACCTTACGGAAATCGAACCTGTTCCTCCGGGTAAAATAGGCTCTTTTGGCCACTTAGGCACCGTACATCCACAAGTGGATTTTGCATTATTGATCAACAAAGGCACTTTACCCGTGTTCGTAAACTCAAATGCTTTGGTAACGATGGTACCTTCTTTCACTTCACCAAAATTATACGAAGATTCGGCAAAACTTATTTTAGCTACATTGACGGTATCGGCGGGTTCATTAGCCGTTACCGGGCTACGAATAATAGAAGCATTATCAATTTTTGCGGCATCTTTAATTTCCTGAACGGATTTTTCTTCGCCCAGGTTTTGGGATCCGCTGCATGCCGAAAAACAAATGGCTATTCCTAAAAAGAAAAAGAGCCCCGAAATTGAGAATAAATTCTTTAACATTGCTTGAATCCTTGTTTAATTTGCAAATCTATAACTTTTAAAACAAATTAATGCGCATTTTCCTCATTGGCTTCATGGGAAGCGGCAAAAGCTATACTGGAAAACGATTAGCAGCTCTCTTTGGTTGTCCCTTCGTTGATTTAGATCAATGGATCGAAGAACACGAAGGGAGACCGATCGCTGAAATCTTTAAGGATGCCGGAGAAAAATACTTTAGAGCGCTGGAACGAACACTATTACGTGAGGTGGTAGAACACCATCCTTCGCAGGTAGTTATTTCCTGCGGTGGTGGTACGCCCTGCTTTTTCGATAACATGGAATGGATGAACGAAAACGGCGCCACTATCTTTTTAGACACTACCGTAGAGGTTTTGGTTCAACGGCTATTGCCGGGGATCGCCAAACGCCCTCTGCTGAAAAATAAATCTACCGGTGAGCTCCGGGATTTCGTTCAACGTAAACGTTCAGAACGTTTACCCATTTACCAAAAGGCGGCGATCACGATCAGGCAGGATACTTATGATGCGGAGCCGGCTCGGGAGATTTACGAGTATTTGCGGGGGTGAACGGGTTAACGAGTTAGGCCATAGCCGTAAGGTTAAGAGTTAATTTAAGTAACGAGTTAAAGAACTCTTGAAATCTTTGATTTT
>CAZHNG010000457.1:0-4652 GCA_964533785.1 uncultured Saprospiraceae bacterium
TTTCAATATCTAGTAAATCTTAATAGACTGAAAATCAGCGAAGTAAAATCTACTATCCGCCTGAGGCGGATTAGCAGATTGGATCATTTCTGGCCAGCCTGTAGCGTCAAAAGTCCAAAAACTCTAAAATAGGGGGTAAATTCAATCACCACAAAGAACGCAAAGTTCTCTTTTCTTAGCAGTTCTTCAGCGGTGAGTAAAAGCCTTTGACCCCAAGTTTACCCGACAGTACACCTAGCATCTGGTATCTCTATTATAGCAAATTAACAACTTTTTTTACTTTTATCTCCGCTTTGGATCGATCAATGCTTCGCGAACTAAAACCAATTACTATGTTCCATATCCAAAAACTGTTAGTCACCCTATTTTTGTTCTGCCCCTTGCTGACCGGTGCACAAATACTTGATTACATCGACATTCGGTTGAGTATCAAAGAAAAGGTAGGTAATGAAACACAGCCCTTACCAAATGCAAAATTAAATATCACGGATCTGGGTGAGGTAGCGACGGACGACAGCGGCCAAAAGATATTTACTTATCCCGTAAGGGAGAATATAGATCCGGAAATTTCGATTTCCTTATTGTCTCAAGAACATAAAACCCTTAAACCCCTGGACAGCAAGATTAAGCTGGATACTTCCCGTGAAGAACTTTTCATTGAATTTTTGGTCGTCAATCTGGAAAATGAAAGTGAGGAGTTTAAAAGGCGCATTGCAGATCTAGAGAACAGGGTGGCAGGCCTGCGAGCAAAAAATCAACTAACTGCACAGCAGTTGAGTGCCTTGCACAATCAATTGGTGGATACCATCGTGTACTTCGAAGAGATCCGTTCACAAATGGAACGGGAAATCAGTAACTACGAGGAGTTGACCGAAGAGCAACGCCAGGAAATCAGCAACCAAGATGCGCGTATTACTGACCTGGAAGCACAAGTTGATGATCTAACGCAAAAACTGGTCGTAGCGCTTGAGGAAAAATATCTGCGGCAAAAGCAATATTTCGATGACATTACCAGCGGTTTGCGCTCCTACGTACGCAAAGCCAAAGACTTGCGTAATCACTTGCCTTTTATTCAATCTTATTTCAGTTCCCCTAAAGGTCTCGAAAATTACGGCAACGACATAAAAGCCTACAATGCCATCTATGAAGAATTGGACAACAAAAGGGCCGGACTGATCGAAGGAGTGGAAAACTACTGGAATAGCAAGCGGATGGCCAAAAGGGTGGAAGATGTTTTCGACTTTGCCTTGAAAAATATTCACCTGGATCAAATGCGTCCTGCATTAACGGAGATCTATGATGAATTCTTAAAGCAAAGGCCTAAAAAAGCCCAAAAAATAGCTGATGTTTCTTACGAGAATATGAATGTCAATTTACGAAGCCTGGAACAGCGTATCAATCGTATGGAAAGTCGATTGCGGAATGAGTTGTGAGGTGGACTTATGGTCAGAGACCATTGGATATTGCTTTGCAGTCTGGAGACTGGAAAGATCAGAAAGAAAAAACGGCATGAAAAATGATACATGGAAAATAATGTTCAGGAGAAGAATCAGGTAATAACGGTGGGATTAAGTCGACAGTTAGGGCTGATCGGCCTGGCGGCTACTGGTATTTGCTCTATGTTGGGGGCTTCTGTTTACGTGGTGCCCTTTATGGTCCAGCGCAGTGTACCTGGAATAGGGCCAAATGTATTGCCTGCCTTTTTGTTTGCGGCCGTACCGGCTGTTTTGGCGGCCATATCCTATGCGATATTGTCAACGGCCATGCCACGTGCGGGTGGGAGTTATCTTTATGCAAGTCGAGGGTTGCATCCCTATTTGGGGTTTGTGGCTAGTTTTTCTCAGTGGTTTGGCTTATCAATTGCCATTGGGGTGATCTCGTATATCATCATACCCTTTTTTCGGGATATGGCTGTTGCTGTGGGCTGGGAAGCATGGGGGGCATGGTTGGAATTAGGGGGCGTAAGGGTTGGCTTGGCACTAGCATTACTTTGGCTATTCGTAGGTGTCAATATAATTGGACTCAAATTCTACGAAAGGATCTTGATACCATTGATGATCGTGATGTTTGGCCTGGGAGCAATCGTTATTTTTGCTGGCTTTTCCTTTGAACACTCCGATTTTGCCAGTAGCTTGATGCAAAAAGAAGGTCGTAGCTTACCTGTTGGAAAAGGAAGTCCGCTTTTTGTTACCTTTTTGACTGCAGCAGCACTATTATTCTCGAGTTTTATTGGTTTCGATTCTATTGCTCAGGCGGGTGGAGAAGCAAAAAACCCCCGTCGGACTTTGCCGTTGGCGATCGCCATTGCAATAGGGGCAGTAAGTGTGTATTATTTTATTTTTACGGCGGCTGTTTATCATGCGGTACCCTGGTCTTTTATCGCAGAAGAAGCACAAAACAAGGATTTATCAGCACCGGGTTTATTAGGATACGTATTAGCTCCGGTTTGGGCAGTTGTTATCACTTTAGGAGCGGCTATTGCGTTGATCAATGATCTTCCTGCTATGTTGTTGTCCGTATCGCGATTGATGTTTGCCTGGGCAGAAGACGGTATATTTCCAAGACAGGTTTCCCTTGTTCACTCCAGGTATCAGACTCCGGTCCTTGCTATTTTGATCAGTGGTGGCATGGCTACGGTTGGTATTCTGGGCAGTCATTGGGCGGGCGACTTCTTTTTAGGTATTGACATTATGGTCACTTCTATGCTCGTTAACTTTTTGCTCATTTGCATCACGGTAATTCGTTTGCCTCATTACAATCCAACGTTGGCAAAAGCGATTAGTATTTTCAAATCCCGGGTTGCACAATTATCGATCGCAATTCCCGGAGCAGTATTGCTAAGTCTGTTTTTGGTAGTACATACGATCAAGGATTTTCAATCGGAAGTAGAAGCCTGGTACTTTCATCCTACATTGGTCTGGTTGTTGGTAATGGTATTTGCATCCCTCATTTTTCTTTGGAAGGTGAGGCAACTAAGCAGTGAAGGTGTGCAAGTGAAGCAGGCATTTAAGGAGTTGCCTCCGTATTGAGGAACAGGTCGACGAGTTGTAAGAGTTAGACGGGTTAACAAGTTCAGTGCCGTCATTGCCGGAAATTATTACTCATCGTTCATTGAAAAAAAATCACAAATGAATTTTACTACATCTCTGGCTCCCGATCTTACCATTTCAAAAATTCTTACCGGACTCTGGCAAATTGCCGATATGGAACGAGACGGCAAGATTGTTGACCCAGAAAAAGCAGCAGCGGAAATGAACGCCTACATGGATGCTGGGCTAACTACTTTTGACATGGCAGATCACTACGGCTCAGCGGAATTGATCGCCGGCTTATTCGGTGAAAAAGTAGGGCATGACAAGGTGCAATTACTCACTAAATGGGTGCCAGAACCGGGAAAAGGTAGTAAAGAAATGGTGCGTAAAGCAGTAGAGCTATCATTAAAACGCTTACGTACGGAACGTTTGGATCTATTGCAATATCATGCCTGGAATTACGCTGATCCTGCCTGGTTGGATGACCTGTTTTGGTTAAAAGAATTGCAGGATGAAGGGCTGATTCACCACTTAGGGTTGACCAATTTTGACACTGTCCATCTGGATATGGTTCTCCAAAGTGGGATAAAAGTGGTATCTAATCAGGTGTGCTATTCGTTGCTTGATCAGCGGGCGACGAAAACGATGACCAACCTTTGCGAAAAGCACAACATAAAATTACTGGCTTTCGGCACCTTGGCCGGCGGATTATTGACGGAAAAGTGGATTGATCGTCCCGAAATACCGGCAGATCAGATGAAAAGCTGGTCGCAAATGAAATACAAACGCTTCATCGATATAGCCGGAGGCTGGGAACCATACCAGCAATTGCTAGGTACCTTGAACGAAATTGCCAAACGGCATAATGTTTCCATGGCGAATGTGGCTACAAAATACATATTGGATCAACCAGCAGTAGGAGGAGTGATCATTGGAGCGCGCTTAGGCAAAAGTAATCACATTCCTGATAATTTAAGGCTTTTACAACTGGAATTGGAGGAATCGGACCGAAAGAGCATCCGAAAAGCACTGGCGGCATTCCCTGTTCCGGGCGATTGTGGTGATGAATACCGTAAACCACCTTTTTTAACGGCTTCTGGTGACCTTAGTCATCACTTGACGAATTTACCGGCACCCTATCCCGTTAAAGAACAGGGGGATAACCGCTGGAAAGCCCTGAGTGGAACCATCTGGGAGGATCTGGCCGGTTTTAGTCGTGCTGTTCGTATCGGCAATCGCATTCTAGTCTCCGGAACAACGGCTACCCACGGTGATAAACTTATAGGAGGAAATGATCCTGCGACGCAGACTCACTTTATCATCGATAAGATTGAAGGGGCGATTCAATCACTGGGAGGGAAACTGGAGGATGTTGTTCGTACGCGGGTATACGTTCAAAACATGGAAGATTGGGAATCGGTATCCAGGGCTCACGGTCTGCGCTTTGGTGCCGTACAACCCGCCAATACCCTTATTCGGGCTGACTTGGTAGGGGAAGGGTATTTAGTGGAAATGGAGGCTGAGGCGGTTTGTAGAAGTTAGCGGGTTAGTGGTGATTGATTATCCCTAGTGCCTCGGGAACTAAATAACCGGCACATTTCGCGGTCTCTTTTATAGCGG
>CAZHNG010000458.1:0-4645 GCA_964533785.1 uncultured Saprospiraceae bacterium
CAGCATAAAATTTGCTTCACTTTCGCTCGTTCATGACCCGCCGAACAAGTCTATTATAGAAAAAACAATTCGATTTTCCTAAAACAGATGGTATGCAATTTCTAATCTCTATTATTGTACAATTTCTTTCCGGCTTCTTCGTATTTATCCCCTTCCTTCCAGGTAGGTTTCCCTTCCATATTAGCGATTAACCGGGCAGTATGGGCAAAAGACTGGCAATATTTTAATAAATAATTGAAGTCGATCGCATCAGCTTCATCACTTACCTGATGATAATACTTCATAATATCGCCGGTAAAACCCGTAAAGCCAGGGCTAAAGGTAAGAGTAGGCACTCCTTTCTTGGCAAAGCTCACATTGTCTGACCGGTCGAACAAACCCTGCTCAGGAGCCGGATCGGCAAATACTTCTAAGCCTAATGCTTCAACGCCTTTAGTGATTTGTTCGTCGGTACCGGTCCTTCCAAAACCTAAAATGGCAATGTATTTTATATCATTGTAGCCAGCTCCGTCGGTATTCAGGTTAAAGATAGTCTTATCCAGGTCAATGACCGGATTATTGGCATAGTAAGCACTTCCCAATAAGCCTATTTCTTCTCCGGTAACGGCCATGACAATTACGGAGCGTTTGGGAGGATTTTTCGCCAATGCTTTTGCTGCAGATAATAAAGCAACGGTGCCCATCCCGTTGTCTCTTGCTCCGTTGAAAATACTATCTTCGGCAGTGTAGGCGCCCCCTCCGTTTTTACCGGTTCCTACGTGATCATAATGGGCGGTTAATAAAACGTATTCATCACTCAGAGCAGGATCACTTCCTTTAATAACCCCAATTACATTTTGAGACATCACCGTCTTTGTTGTACTGCCGCCGTTATCCAGGTTGATTTTCATTTTTTTTCCTTCGGCCAGTCGTTCAAAAGTTTCTGCAGATTTTTCTTTCAGCCAGCCGTAAGTAATTTCTGGTTTTTCTTTGCTGCTTTCAGCTGCCAGGCGAAGGGTTTCTTTTCCAAAATAATTGCGGAAAAAGTCCCAGGGAAAGGAGCTCAACCGATATAGTTCAAAAATAGCCACCGCACCATTTTGAGCAGCAAATTCTCTTTTTTTCGACATAGATTGGAACACAGTAAGGGGATCTTGTCCTTCGGGAGTACCGGGAATAACAAAAACAACTTTCCCTTCCACATCGAGATCTTTATAGTCATTGTGGCTGCCATCCTCGCTTATCCAGCCATAACTGGCATATACTGCAGGGGCTTTCTTAATCTTCGTACTCTTTCCGGAAAGCAATAACAGATCTTCATTCTGTGCATAGGTTTCTTTTTTGCCAATCTCCAAGGTTCCTTTTTTTGGCGGGTTGGTTGCAACAAACCCCACAGGCTGATAATAACCTTCTACCCCTGGTTCGTCAAGCATCTCCACACCATAAGTTTTGAAATACTGGGCGATATAATTGGCTGCGATATTGTTGCCGGGCTCTCCGGTTCGTCGTCCCTGCAAGGCATCTGATGCTAAAAACCTTAAATGTCCTTCTACTTCTGCTTTTTCTATTTCCAATTCAGGATAATCCTTTTGCGCAAAAATGCTTATTGAAAACAGAAAAAAAACAGCACCCCATACTAAAGTATACTTCATAAGTTGATATATTAACAATTGATTATCAAAGTTTATTTTGTAACGATCACTTTTTTGACCAACGTTTTTCGACCATTTGAACGCAGGCGCAGAAAATAAATACCCTGAACAAAATCGCTAATATCAAGCCGTTGGCTTTGAAGTACGTTGGCAGGATGATTTTTACCAGGAATACTTCTAATGAAAGTGCCATCAGACCTGATCCATTCCAGGTAATAATCTCTCAACGGCTGCGAAAATTGTGTTTGCAGGGTCACTTCCTCCGGAGAAGCTGGGTTCGGATATACATTGAATACTAATCCCTCTACCGCAGCATTATTTACACTCGTCGTTCGCCTTTCTATAATATCAACGCAGTAATCCTCAAATTCTCCAAATTGATTGGAAGCAAAAGAACAGGCGCTAACCCCATTCTGTAAATGCATGCCTATGCGCAATCTCGTTCTTCCTAGTTTTGTCCCTTCTGGAATGAACATACTAATATTCACTGCTTCATTGGAAGGATCAACAGAAGCATATAATCGTTCGTTCGTTGTAAAACTTCCGTTTTGATCCAGGTCCATCCATAATTGGGTATACTGACTCCGGCTGATGCCGGGAGCAAAGCCCGGTTCAACGGTAAATTCATAATTACGCCCTTGTTCTAACTCCAGAGACAATCCGGTAAAATCTCCATACCCTCCGTCTGACTGGCTGCGATTTTCAAATTCATCGATTTTCACCATGGCTATCCATTCTTCGGAGGAATCTACATTATTTGGTTCGCAGTATTCCGCTTCCAGGCAAGAACCGCATCCCAAAGTGGTCACCATAAATGCCTCGCTAAATGCGCCGAAATTATCAGCACCGTCACAGGAAACGGCGATTTGAACCTCATAAGTGGTACAACTGTCCAGGTTATTCATTAAAAAATTAGTTCCAAAACTGGTTCTTCCCAACCAGGATTGGCTGTCTAATTCCCGGTAGCGAAAATCATAGTTCACAGCTCCAAATACTTCCGGCCAGGAAACCAAGACCAGGTTCTCTTCAATAATTTCAAAGGTAACCTGGGCCGGAGCAGCACAACAGCCCTCCGTTTGAAAATTAATACTTTCCGAAAAATCCAGGGCTTCCGCTTCACAAAATTCGCGGAGCTGAAGCTCATAGGCCGTGCACGGGGTTAGACCTTTTAGAATGTAAGGCGCTGAAATACTATCCACTTCATTCCATTCTACCGCTTCGATCTTCTTCCACCTCAGGTCTGTTCGCTTGATCGTCGGATTGGTATTCCAGTTAACGGTTACTTCAACATCTTTGGTATTCTCAACTTCGATACTGGTGCTGGCAATACAATCTGAGCAATTCTGCATCAGCAATTGCATACTGTTGTTGATATTCAAATGTCCACCGGTAAGCGTAATACCGTCAAGGGTGGGATTAGGTACCACTCCATCCAGAATGTACTGTTTTACCAGTAAAGCTGCGGCAGGAGGATCAGCTTTGGCCAAAGTACTGATACTAGAACAAGGAGCAGCGTACAAAAGTGCGATAGCTCCGCTAACCATAGGCGTTGAAGCAGAGGTACCGTCAAAATAATCATAACTATTGTCTTCACTCGTGGTCCAGATGGCACTGTTTTCAAATCTTCTGCCTCCAAAAGCTCCAAGATCAATACTTTGGGCACCGAACCCGGCATTGTTTACCTTTGCGGCATTGTCGTCCACGTTCGTTACCGAAATAACAAAATCACTGCTACAGCCCGTTGGGACGTCTCCTTCCATGTCAACGTCAATATTGGTATCCGCAGTAGCGGAAGGCCCCAGGATTCCTTCTTTGCCCAGTTCATCAAATAAACCACACCAAACGGAAAATTCAGCAGGATTCGCCCTGGCAATACCAAAAGAAGAATTCGTTGCTACCACAAAGGCTCCTTCCCTTCCTTCCGTTTCATTGTACCGTTTTCGTTGTACTAAGGCGTAATTATAGGCTTCGATCAATTGTGCTTCGTCAGCGGATTGACCAAAGAAACCCGCCGTTACGATCATTAGTTTAATATCCCAGTTGATGCCGGCTACACCAAGGCCGTTATTCCCTTTTGCACCGATAATCCCCGAAACGGGGGTACCGTGGAAATTAGCATCGTCAATTTCATCCGTTCCTTTTCCGGTATGCCATCCCCGGTAATCGTCAGTATATCCATTACCATCGTCATCAATGCCGTTGCCGGGAATTTCGGCGTAATTGATCCAGAGGTTATCTTCAAAATCTTCGTGATCAATATCCTGTCCATTATCAATAACACAAACAACAATGGTATCGCCTGCAGCCGTCAATCCGCCGGTTGTTAGATCCCAGGCCAGATCAATATCCAGGTCAGCTCCCATCGCACCACCACTCTGGCCATTATTGATATAATGCCATTGTTCTTCAAAAAAATTATCATTTGGTGTGGTGGATCTTAATTGGACAAAATGATTGAACTGGGCCCCTACCACCTTAGGATCTTTTTGAATTTGGAACAGAAAATTACGGTCGTGTACGGCAGCAAAATCAAATTTGAATTTCCAGATATTGAGAGATGATGATAATAAATCCCGGGGTTCTAAATAGGTAAGTTTTCCCCGGTAGCGTTGTTGTTTATTTGCAAATTCTTTACCATCTGTACCTTTTTGCAATTGGATAATCATTTCCCCTTGTTTATAACTCAGCCTTTGGGCTTGGAGAGCAACTATACCACCGGTAAAAAAAATGAAAAACGGAATGAACAAATACCTTTGCATAGGGACTTTTCAATTATCCTACAATAATACAAAAATACAAAAAAGGAACTGCATCTACTCAAACTGAGGGTAGATGCAGTAAATATTTCTATTTGTTTGATATTTTAAATTAGACGCTAAATGTATTGACAATTATTCTTGTATTTTGTTTTGATTATAAGGTTTATAGGTTGATTTTGGTTTATATAAACCTCATAAACTTATCTAGACTTTTGACGCTAGACTCTAGAAGTTAGACTAAAAATTCTAACTAAT
>CAZHNG010000459.1:0-4644 GCA_964533785.1 uncultured Saprospiraceae bacterium
AAATAAAAATTCCTCATTTTTCCAATTTGAATACACCGTCTAGACAAGTCTATTGGCTAAAGGAATGCTCGTGATGCGTTGCAACCGAAAGGTGGGAGGCACTTTCAAAGTGCCTCCTACCTTCTAAGCTATGCTAAAAACGTATGTGCTGGCATCTCATCAAACTGAACACCCCACTTCTAAATACCCATTCCGCATAGACCATATCACCAATAGCTTGGAAATATTTTAAGTCATCGACTGGAATGTCCCGCAATTTTCTGTTTCTCTCAATGTTTAGCCCATTGAAGATCTTGATTTTTTAATTGTTGACCGTTTTCTTCTTTCACTAGATAAATTTCATCTTCCAGGCTTGGTAACGGTACAACTGTTTTGACTTTTATGTTATATTGTATTTGGAGAATGTTGCCAATCAAGTCTGGCATATTGGAGTTTTGCATATTCTAAAAAATTAGAGACAAATGAATAAACAAATATTTTTCTTAATTCTTGTTTTTTACACAGTTTTTGTTCCTATTCAGCAAGCTCAAAGTCCTTATAATCTTTCATCCAGAGTGGATGGTCCATTGTTAGGAGGCGGCGCGGTTTTATTTACCAGCAGTATCATTATTGACGTAAAATCCCGGCCTTTTTACGTAGAAGATCAATTACGTTTGAGTCCAGAGCAGTTGAATTTCATCGATAAAATAGATCATAAGGTACTACAGCGCTGGGATAAAAAGGCTGATAGCAAGAGTGATAAATTTTTAAGTAGTTCGCTGCTTTTTCCTATTGCTGCCCCCTTATTAGCAGGTAATAATAGTCGCCACAAAATGGGCGTGACTTACTTAATTGTCTTCGAAGGTATGTTGATCAATGCCGGACTCACCAATTTGACGAAAGTGCTGGCCAAAAGGCCCAGGCCGTATGCTTATAATCAAATCAACGGCGAATTGATTCCCGAAGATCTCTTGTACAGCCGGGAAACCTTACGGTCTTTTTTTTCCGGTCATACTTCTATCGTTGCCAGCAATACTTTTATGGCGGCCAAAATGCTGGATGATTTCTACCCGGACAATGATGCCAAACCCTATTACTGGGCAACCGCAGCGCTAATTCCTGCAATCACTGGCTATTTAAGGGTAAAGGCAGGGAAACATTTCATAACAGATGTACTAGTTGGGTTTGCAGTAGGGGCCACGGTCGGTTGGGTGGTGCCGGAGTTGCACAAGTAGTGATTTGGGGTATCGCGCCGTAAAGCTTTAGTAGAATAAGAAAAAAGATAACAAGTTAACGCGTTAGACGGGTTCGAACGCGTTAACTCTTCTAAACTCGTCAAACTATTTGTTATCTTCCATTTTCCTCACACCTGTCAACTTGTAACTATCTAACACCCAGCCGCTGATCGAGTTATTGTCCTCCTGTAACTCTGCTTCAATGGTAATGTCCATGCCGTATTCTGAAGAATAAAAAGAAGAATTCAATTTGCGGTCTTCAATTCTAATGTCCTCTAAATCCACCTTGCTACCTTGATTGGTAAAATGGCCTACATATTTGTCATCCATCTTTTGGATCACCATACTGGCATTGAAATCCCCGGCCGGCGTATCTTTGATGGCTACTTCCCAGTTGCCTTCAAAACCCATCGGTTTTTTAGCTAATTTTTTAGAAGCAGAACAGGCAGAGAAACCTAACGCAAGCGCGCATAATACTGTAAAAAGGATTGAGCTTTTCATTTCGAATTGATTTAGTATTCATGAAATAAACTGACGATCCAAATTTAAATATTCTACTTAAAATGTTGAGGCAAGAACTTAAAAAATAGACTGCGGCCTAAATCCGGTTAAAAAACCATCAAGGCCGCAGTCTGTTTTTTTACAAAATGGATTTGTAGAAAGGTCAAAAACTTCCATTCAATTATACCATGAGAAGGCAGAAAGGGCTAATCATTGCCCGTTTTCTTTTTCTTTTTGGTGTTTGAGTCCGTTTTTTTATCCTTTTCTGTTTCTTCAAAAGGATTCATTTTCAATACTCTTTTTGATCCCATTAGCACGGTATCTGCGGGCTCAGGCTCTACAAAATCATCCGCGTCCTGGTAATCGGTATCCATTTCTTCATCGTATTCGCTGTCCTCGTAATAGTCAGCATCATCATAGCCACCCTGATCTTCATTCGAATTGTTCTCATTAGCATAGTAATCTCCTTCTCCAATCGGGATATCTTCCCAGGATCTAAACCGATAGGGTTCCATCAAGTACATCATGAGGTGTTCTTCCTTTACTCTTCTTGCTTCATAGCTTGCAGAAGCCAGGAAGTTGGTGAAATCGATGGACAGTTTAATCAGACCCAGGATAGCTCCCAGTGGTACGGCTGCGTATACTTCGCTTCCGGTAATTTCGGCAACGGAACGTTCGAACTCTTCGGAGTATTCATCTTTCAATTCACTCAATTTAAACTGCAAAGAATTGGAATACATTTCCGGTTCCTTTCGGATTAATTTCAATTTTTTACGGTCCATGAAATCATTTTTGACCTCTGTAAGCAGAATATTAAATTTGGTAGCGATTTTATTATAGGAGTGCCTTACCCGGCCAACTTCCTTAGGGGAGAATTTTTGGGAAAGGGCTTTAAAAGTACCCGCTAAACTTTCCGCTTCAAGTTTGATTTCCCGGTACCGATCCATGAAAGCGGTATTTAAAAAGCCCTGAAGTGCTTTATCTAGTTTTTTCTGTGACCTACCGAGTACAGCTTGCTGTTGATCGTTGCTCTCCACCAGGATTCCTCTAACATTCATTAATGTACCTTCAAAATCAAAGGACTCTTTCTGGCTTGATTCGTCAAAAAAGAAGTCATCTTGGGCAAATCCCACTTTCCAACCACAAATACTGATCAATAATGCTAAAATGATTACCTGGACTTTCATAACTTGATTTTTTTAGATGCTAGAAGTTAGACGTTAGAATTTAGCGTTTATATTATTTACTTCATTTTATTATTAAGCGACACGGTCTTTTCGTAAAAAGCGTGTGTTTTTTGATTTAAAATTTGCTCAAGCCTTTCTTTACAGTCAAGGTTTTGAGCTATACAGGCTAGTAGTGCGAACCACTCAGCTGCTTCCTCCAGCCTGAAATCTTCGCTGTTATTCACGATATCGAACGGGGGAATAGCAGCGGCATAATTTTTTTGCTGGAAGTAAGCGTGGCCAAGCATAAACTGTGCTTGTATATAATAATCATCCTCACTGGCAATAGAAGAAAAAGCTTCGATGGCTTTACCATAATCCTTGTCATTCAAAGCTTGCCTACCTTCTTCGATAAGAGCTGGAAATTGTGAGCTTTCCCCACTACTTCTAATATTTAAATTGGGGGCTTCGTAATAGTTACCAGCTAGTGCAGCCCCATCTAACCTGCCATCAGATTGAATAAAGAAGAAAAATCCCGCTACTAACAATAAAGAGGCAGCAAGCGATATAATCATCAACCGTTTATTTTTACGGATATTTAAAGATACGATCTTTTCTTCTTCTTCCAGCTCTATCAACTGTTTTTTGAGGTTCTTCGCAATTACGTAATCCAAGGCCTTATGTGCCAATTGATGTTTTTCAAATTCCTGCGCTAAAGCCTTATCTTCCGCAAGGCGGCTGTCAAAAGCCACTTTTTCGCTTTCCGACAATTCATTGTTCAGGTATTTTTCAATTAAATCGGTATTGCTATTATTATCCTTCATGGTAATTTACTTTAAAACATTTTTCAAATTGGGTGCGTCGTCAAGTACTTTCATCAGTTTTTGATAACATTTATAACGTTGTCGTCTTGCTACTCCTGCATCTTTCAAACCTACCTGAGTCGCTATTTCTTCCATGCTGTAGGAGAGTTTCCAGAGTTCAAGGATCTTTTTACATTTATCGCCCAGATTTCCTAATAATCGATCCAGAATAGCTTTTTGCTCATCTTTCAAGGTTAAGCACTCGGGGGTTTCCTCCAGAACATGATCCAACTGGCTCGTCTCTGCCGTATAAACCATTCTTTTGTCTCTCTTTAACCGGTTGAGCCAAATGAACCGGCAGATAGAAAACAGATAACCTTTCAGATTACCTTCTCCACGGTATTTGTGCTTACGAACATTTTCATCGAAGGCAATAATTCCTTCGTGGAAAATATCAATGCCATCGTCACGACTGCCGCTGTTTTTCTTTACAAAATCGATCACCTGATTTTTTAATTTTTTATCGTTGTAAATCAAGGCTATCGCCCGTTGACGATGGCTGCCTCCGTTTTTGATCTGTTCCAATACGCTATCGTTCAGTAAAACAGTTGTCATTTAGATGTGTATTTAGTTGGTAAAATGTCCTCGGATAAAGGAGATTTTTTTGAAAATTTTGAGGGGTGTATTGAATACATACCAGTAGCCAGACACCAGAGGGCAATAAATCTAACTTCATTTCTTTTAGCTAGAAGAAGTCTGCTTAAAAAGTATCATTACAGCTTTAATTTTTGTGTTGCATTTTTATTATTGGTACCCAATAAACTCTACTAGACTTTTGACGCTAGACTCTAGAAGTTAGACAAAAAATTCTAACTAATTGACAATCAAGGGGAGTTTATTTATTTTGAAAAATTGGTATCCATTGAATATCAGCGTTTTGTTGTCTAAAATCTAGCGTCT
>CAZHNG010000460.1:0-4626 GCA_964533785.1 uncultured Saprospiraceae bacterium
ATTAGTTAGAATTTTTAGTCTAACTTCTAGAGTCTAGCGTCAAAAGTCTAGTTATATTGATAAGTCATTTTTAAAAAATCAAAAGCCCCACACATCCTACCAAATATGAATGTATGGGGCTTGATAGATATGGTTTGTAAACTATTATTACAAATCAAACCGGTCTGCATTCATCACTTTCACCCAGGCTTTCACAAAATCATGGACAAACTTTTCTTTGCTGTCATCCTGAGCGTACAACTCTGCGTAAGAACGAAGAACCGAGTTAGAACCAAATACAAGGTCTACACGGGTTGCCGTCCACTTTAATTCACCCGATTTGCGATCGCGGATTTCGTACAAGTTTTTTCCGGATGGCTTCCACATGTAGGCCATGTCCGTTAAGTTGACGAAAAAGTCATTGGTCAAAGCACCCTCATTGTCGGTAAGCACGCCGTGCTTAGTACCACCGTAATTAGTGCCTAAAACCCGCATACCACCGATAAGGACGGTCATTTCCGGGGCCGTTAAGCCCAGGAGCTGGGTGCGGTCAAGCATCAATTCTTCCGGCTCTACGACGTAGTCTTTTTTCATCCAGTTGCGATAACCATCAGCAACCGGTTCTAGTGGAGCAAAGGAGTCCGCATCGGTCATTTCGTCCGTAGCATCTCCCCGGCCAGGCGCAAAGGGTACCGTAATGTCGAACCCAGCGTCTTTAGCAGCCTGTTCTACTCCTACATTTCCGGCCAATACAATGGTATCGGCAACGCTGATACCGAATTCAGCGGCAATTGGCTCTAGTACGGATAAGACACGTGCCAAACGCTTAGGCTCGTTTCCTTCCCAGTCCTTTTGCGGTGCCAGGCGAATACGTGCACCATTGGCGCCTCCTCTGTAATCGGAACCACGGAAAGTACGGGCGCTATCCCAAGCGGTAGCTACCATGTCGGAGATAGAAAGTCCGGTAGCTGCGATTTTTGCTTTAACGGCATCTACATCATAATCGGTACTTCCTTCTGGAATGGGATCTTGCCAGATCAAATCTTCTTCTGGCACATCCGGTCCGAAGTAACGGGATTTCGGCCCCATGTCACGGTGCGTCAATTTGAACCAGGCACGAGCAAAAGTATCCGAGAAATATTCAGGATCTTTCCAGAATTTCATGCAGATCTCCCGGTAGATGGGATCGACTTTCATGGCCATGTCGGCATCGGTCATCATGGGATTGCGGCGAATAGAAGGATCTTCGACATCTACGGGTTTGTCTTCTTCTTTGATGTCGATGGGTTCCCACTGCCAGGCACCGGCCGGGCTTTTCCTCAATTCCCATTCGTGGTTGAATAGCATCTCGAAATAGCCCATATCCCACTTTGTCGGATGGGTAGTCCAAGCACCTTCCAACCCGGAAGTTACCGCATAGCGCCCTTTCCCTGATTTATGAGGGTTAGCCCAACCTAAGCCTTGTTCTTCTACTGGAGCGGCTTCCGGCTCTAGTCCTAAAATACTGGTATCGCCGTTACCGTGAGTTTTACCGACGGTATGCCCACCCGCCGTTAATGCGGCGGTTTCTTCATCGTTCATCGCCATACGGGCAAAAGTTTCCCGCACCTGGGCCGCCGTTTTCATGGGGTCGGGCTTGCCATTTACTCCTTCCGGGTTGACGTAGATCAAGCCCATTTGGACTGCCGCCAGTGGATTCTCCATAGTGGAAGGTTTATCCACATTCTCATAACGCTCATCACTTGGTGCCAGCCATTCTTTTTCTGCTCCCCAATAGACGTCCTTGGCAGGGTGCCAGATATCTACGCGGCCAAAGGAAAATCCGAAAGTTTTCAGTCCCATACTTTCGTAGGCAATGTTGCCCGCCAAAATAAATAAGTCCGCCCAACTGATCTTGTTGCCGTATTTTTTCTTGATGGGCCACAACAGTCGTCTTGCTTTATCCAAGCTCACGTTATCCGGCCAGGAATTCAGCGGAGCAAAACGCTGGTCGCCCGTACCGCCACCGCCACGGCCGTCAGATATTCTGTAGGTACCCGCTGCGTGCCAGGCCATACGGATCATTAGTCCGCCGTAATGCCCCCAGTCAGCAGGCCACCAATCCTGACTGTCGGTCATCAAGTCGTGCAAGTCTTTTTTAAGCGCATCAACGTCAAGCTTTTTTAACTCTTCATGATAATCGAAATCTTCTCCTAATGGGTTGGTTTTAGTGTCGTGCTGGTGTAATATGTCGAGATTGAGGGATTTGGGCCACCACTCCGTAACCGAGTACCCTGACTCCGTAATACTCCCGTGCATTACGGGGCACTTACCATTTGTTTTAACTTCCATAATTTTTTAATGTTTACTTAAAAGTTCCTGTTATTTGAAGGTTAATATCTTGAATATCAAAATTTTCTATGCCTTTTTTATTGAAGTAATCCCGGATGAGTTCATCCAGTTTTTCATCTTCGTAATCTTCAATTCTATCGGTCTCCTTACAATAAAGGTGGTGATGTTTCGACAACAGTGGATCATACCGCATTATGCCACCTTCGGTCTTCACCTTTTTTAGTAGACTATTTTCAACAAATGAATCCAAAACTTTATAAACCGTTCCGACCGAAATATTGGGATGTTTCTTCTTGGTGTATTCTATAATATGCTCGGCGGTGGGGTGATTGTTTAATTTAAGTATGGTCTCAAGTATAGCAATCCGCTGGGGCGTAACTCTGAGGCCCTTTTCCGAAAGTCTGTTCGCAAGTTCCTGCCTATCCATGAATAAATATTGTTAGATGAGAATGATTCTTATTTAATAATAATGCGAAAGTAAGGATTTTTTGTTGAGAAATCCTAATTTTCTATAATTAAACTCATGGGGCAAGTCCTAAACCTATTAGATTAAATTACTATTTTACAGTTTGTAATTCTTGCACAGAAAACCTAAAGCCAGGGAATCATGAACCTAAGAATGTTGCTAGTATTGCTGAGAAATGTCGACATAAAATCTATTAAAAAGGGAGAAATCTTAATACCTGAGGGTTCAACAAATAAAGACGTTTATTTTATCAGAAGAGGATTGATCCGCAGCTACGCTATTGATGATATGGAAGAGGAGATAACTTTTCAACTATATCCGGAATATCATGTCCTCAGTAATATACACTCACTGTTATTTAATGAGCCTTCAAAATTTTCCTATCAGGCATTGGAGTATACAAAAGTCTATGCTGTCGACTATGATTCCTTTATCGAAATGACTTCTAAAAACCCCAAATTATTAGAAATGAACAGAAGGTTTCTTGGAAAAAAAGCAATGAAGCAGGCATATCAACGGGTTGAATCATTTGTTTTCCTCTCTCCAGAAGAGCGGTACAAAAAATATGTAAGAGATTATCCAAATATTATCAACCGGGCGCCAGATAAATATATTGCCAATGTGTTAGGCATCACTCCAGTTTCTTTGAGTAGAATTAGAAAACGGATCGCCACAAAAAAGTGCTAGACCACTTTCTTATCCTTTGTTAATTTTTTTTGCTTTCGATTTGTCCTAGTTTTGTACCAAACAAGAGCAATTCTCTCACAACAAGATATACACGCAGCTATACGCAGTACTAGCAATAGCTAGGGTGAGTATTTTAAATTAAGACGGTTTAGAAAAGAAGCCATAAGATCTATGACTCCTAAACGTCGGCCGCTACAAAGCCAAACCGACACGAGACCGCTGTGCACCGCACTAACGCATGGCTACTCCATTGTACAATATTAAAACCTATATAAAATGAAAAAGAATACACTATTACCTGTACTTATTATGCTCAGCACCCTTTCTACTATGATAGGGCAGGAGGTTACAATTACCGAACCAATCGGGCCTTTAGCCACTTTTTTTGATGGAGATTTGATTGGGGCAGACTATTGGTCTGACGAACCAAAAATTCTTTCCGCTGGATTGGGCTTTGGTGATATTGGTGGAATCCCTGTGCCTACGCTCACCGAAGAAATAGTCAGGCAAGCTGGAGGTGCCTGGTTGTCTGATATTGATTGTGATACAACAAATACTGGATTTTTTACTTCTGCAGCAACCCAACAACAATTAGGACTTGTGTATATTTTACAAACACCCTACGGAGCGTTGAGAGATGGGTCCATTGGATTGGATGGGTTGCCTATCGTGTTTAGTTGGCCCGTATTGACCAATACCATTGATCTGACCGATTTCCAATTTACTTTGAATACCGGAGAAATTATGAGACCGCTAGCTGCCAGCTCACAACCCAACTGGGAAAATAATGAGCGCAATTGTGTAGTGGTATGGAATGACTGGGGAAATAGATTGCCCAGCAGCGATCCGAATGCTCGCTTTCCGGTAAAATTGGAAATTGTAGCAGATGATACTCCTTTAACGCTGGTGGGACCAAATGGACAGCTGGTGAGTGCCGTGGGACTTACCTGGGAAACGGATTCCAGCCCTTATGATGAAAATAACGGCCCTAGATTGGTGGGAGCCAAGTTGAATTATGTAGACGATCGTCCTATTGGTGAAGGAGTAAGTAACTCTTTTGCAGAACAAATATTAGGTGACTTATTACCTCTAAACTCTGAATTTGACTTGTACGGTGGAGGTGATTTTAGACTACGTATGTTGACAACCGGAGGTTTTTCTCC
>CAZHNG010000461.1:0-4622 GCA_964533785.1 uncultured Saprospiraceae bacterium
CGTCATCCATAACCAAGTCCGTCACAAGTTGAAAATCAGTTAATATAGATTTTTCTTTAAAGTGACAAAGTAGTATTAATCCAAGTTGCGATATATCTCAGACAGCCAAATGGTATTCATTTTGCAGCCAGCTCCTCTTAATTAAAGAAAACGCGCGCCGCATTTCCGTAATAGATCTTATCCACCACCTCCCTGGGCAGTTGTATACCTTGAAAAGTTTCATTGATCAAGTCGCTTTCCATCACCTCATCGGTAACAAAGTACTTCCAGTCCCGCAACCAGGTCTGGTGCATATTGGCGGATAAGTTTTCGGGACTAGCACCACCACTGTCGCCCATATCGGTGGCGTACATTATCCGGTCTTGATACTTCATAAAAAAGTCGCGTACTTTTTCACGGTCTTGTTGTGTTTGGTAAAAAACCTGCCCCATCCGGGCGGCCAGATCAACGGTCGCTCCCGGATACCGGTCAAACCAAGCGGCTAAAGTATCCACACTCCATTCTATACTGGCCATGTGGGCACCGACAAATTTCAGGGCGGGATGTTTATCCAGCCGTTTATCCCTAGCTTGCATCTGATCTTCGTAAGAGGGTAATTCCGGATGTAGATACATATGATACTGCGGGTGCTCCTTGAAATATCTCCGGTCGTTGTTCGTCGTCATTTCTTCAAGCGGCAGCCAACAGTTTAGGGGTTCTCCCAGGTGACCGACCACAATTTTGCCTTCTTCTTCTAATGGAGCAAACACTGCATCAAAGCGATTATCATCCAACATGACATTTACATCATTGGTATCTTTCAGTACCATCCCGATGTTTTTCCAGACTTTGATGCCGATAGCGCCTTTTTCGAAGCAGCTCTCCAACCAATTCAATGTCTTTTCCTGCCAGCCTGGAGTATGAAAATCTTCGACGCTGAAAGAAGTAATAACCTGAAACTGTTCCGGGTAAGCTTCTTGCTGATATTTGGCGAATCTGAATTGTTCTTCAATTGATTCCCAGGTGCCGGCACCGTCCACTACGATATTGACTAATTTGAAATGGTCTTTTTTGGCTTGTTCGACGAAAGCATTCCGTTCGGTGCGGATGTGGACGTGAACATCAGCTTTGGGAACAGTTGCAAAATCTGATAGTTCGTAGTAGGTATTGTCGGTGCAGTTCTGCATAAATAAAACGAGCGTTAGTAATAGTGAAAGGTTTTTCATTCTTTTAGATTAATTGTTTTAGAAATTGTTTTCAAATCACATAAAACTTATCTATCTGCAGTAGGCGGTATGTGCACGAACAAGCAGGTTGATCATTTGTATAAAGACAACCGAATTGATCTTCAAATTCCAGGAATTGAAGTAGATGAAATAGTAAAAAATCAATAGGCGGTCGGAGACCGTGGTATATTTGTTCCAAGTCTGGAGACTTGAAACATCGGCAGACTTGAAACATCAGTATAGCCTTAATAAGGCGTATGCCCAATGCCCGTCCATCCCCCATCCACGGTAATCGTTTGGCCGTTGATATGCCGGGCAGCGGGAGACAACAAAAAAAGTGCGGCATTGGCGATATCTTCGGTAGTGGCGACCCGGCCATTGGGTATGATGGCTCCCCATTGTCCTTCGTAGTCCGGAAGTTCATTTACGGTACGTTCCGTTAAGGTGGCACCGGGAGAAACAGCGTTGATGCTGATATTGTGGGGGCCTAATTCCAACACCAGGCTGCGGGCCATCACGTTCAGCGCAGCTTTTGTCATGGCGTAAGCCGTCAAGTGAGGATGCGCCAGTTCCCCGACGACGGAAGACATCAAAACGATCCTGCCACCGTTACCTTGTTTCCTCATCTGTTTTGCTGCCGCCTGAGCCAAAAAGAAACTGCCTTCGACATTCACGTTGAGTACCTTGCGAAAGGAATCATAAGACTGCTCAAAAAAATCACCAAACTGAGTAATGCCGGCGTTAGCTACGGCATAGTCAACACTACCGAATTGATCGACAGCGGTGGCTATCAGGCTATCAATATGCTCCAAAGAACCGGCATCGCCGGCGAGGCCGATACAAGTTCCCGGGCCTTCCGCTGTTATAGTCGTTGCCGCCTTTTTGGTCAATTCCTCGGAAATATCATTGAGTACAACTTGAGCTCCCCTTTTTATGAGTTGCCGGGCAATTTCAAAACCAATACCAGAGCCGGCGC
This sequence comes from uncultured Saprospiraceae bacterium, assembly GCA_964533785.1. Taxonomy (GTDB): domain Bacteria; phylum Bacteroidota; class Bacteroidia; order Chitinophagales; family Saprospiraceae; genus JANQRV01. The sequence goes on from CAZHNG010000461.1 coordinate 2,182, forward strand.
CGGTGATGATCGCAACGCGCCCTGCAAATGTATCTTCCATAAGTATATTAAGGTTTTAGAATAATTTTAATGGCTTGCTTTTGTTCCATCAGGTCGAACCCCTCTCTCCACTGCTCTAACGGTAATTCATGGGTAATCGTATCTCCCACCTTCACTTGTCCTTGTTCCAGGATCTGCATGGTTTGGGTCCAGGTTTCACGGGTATACCCAACGGAGCCATCGATGCGCAACTGACGAAAAGCAATATGATCCCAGGGAACAGTAAGGTCTTTACCAAAATGGCCGACTTGGACGTAGTGGCCGAGCGGACGTAGATTATCCAGGCAATTGCGTACGGATGATTCGGCACCGGCCACTTCAAAGGCGATATCTACTCCCCGCCCTTTTGTAATTTCCTGGATCTTTGCGGATAGGTCTCTTTTATCAACGGCTACGGTATGCGCGGCCCCGTATTCAAGAGCCTTTTGCAGGCGAAATTCGTCCTGGCTGATTCCGGCGACGATCGTTTCTATCCCCTGGGCGACCAACAGTTTTAATACCAACAGCCCGATCGGCCCGGGACCAGATACCAAAGCAATATCACCAAGTTTGAAACGCGCCACATCGCATACGGCGTGTACCGCAGCGGCTAAAGGTTCGACTAAGGCCGCTTCCCGCATAGTAATCCCTTGCGGGATCGCATACAACTGATCCGGACGTACTGCGACGTACCGCGTAAAGGCACCATTGACGCCGTGTCCCATGCCTCTGCGATTAGGACAAAACATAAACTCCCCACTCCGGCAGTAAGCACAATGCCCACAAGTAATGGCCACTGCTCCCAATACCGAAAATGCATCGCCCGTATGGATGCCGTTTACAGCTTTTCCGGTCTCTACTACCTTACCAGAAAATTCATGACCAAGAATGACCGGCGGGTAGTTTTTGAAGGTATCGTGGTAAACGTGCAGGTCCGTACCGCAAATTCCACATGAGTCTACCTCCAGGATCACCTGGTTGGGTTGGCATTCAGGAGTGGGCATTTCCTGAATAGCTACGTGGCCGGGGCCTTTTTCGTATTTGACAAGTGCTTTCATAGCATACTAATTTCGCAGGATCTGCAACGCTTTTTCGATGATATTAACAGCGCGCAACCCGTATTTATCTAATAATTCCTGAGCCTGACCGGACTCTCCAAAGACATCCATTACGCCCACCCTTTTGACCGGACAAGGATGATTTTCGGTTACGACCGCCGCTACCGCTTCTCCCAATCCTCCGATAATATTGTGTTCTTCAACGGTTACGATCCCGCGGGTTTCCCGGGCGGCAGCGATGATAGCCGCTTCGTCGATCGGTTTGACGGTAGGTAAATGAACTAAGCGTATGGAATAGCCTTGCCCTTCTAATTGCCGGGCCGCTTTCAGCCCTTCGCTTACCATTATGCCAGTAGTAATAATGGTCAGCTCTTTGCCTGAGCTCAATTGTTTGGCCTTTCCAATTTCAAAAGGAGTATGCAATTCAGGAACGACCGGATAATTATCCCGTCCAAAGCGGAGATAAACCGGGCCTTTCCATTTTGCGGCCGCGATGGTCGCCTGCTTAGCTTCTTCGTAATCTCCGGGTACCAAGACGGTCATATTCGGAAAAGAGCGCACAATGGCAATGTCCTCATTGGCTTGATGAGAGGCCCCATCACCGCCGGTAGTGATACCACAGTGGGTGGCCCCGACTTTCACATTGAGGTTGGGGTAGGCAATGGAATTGCGCAATTGATCGCCGGCGCGGCAAGTGGCAAAAACACCAAAGGTCGAAGCAAAGGGCAACAAGCCTTCCAGCGCCATCCCTGCTGCAACGGACAACATATTCTGCTCCTGCACCCCACAATTGAAAAAGCGCTGCGGATAGGCCTCTTCAAATAAAAAAGTTTTGGTAGCCTTGGCAACGTCGGCATCAAGCACTACCAATTCGGGGATCTGTGCAGCTAATTCTAGTAGTCCGTCGACGTATCCCTGGCGGGTTTGTTTATATTCCATATCTTATCTGATGCAATTCATAAATATAAGTTATTCCTAATTTTAGGATGAAGAACTTTCAGCGATTCTCGCGTTAGAATTTTGTTTTGCCGCTAAATCACAAATACACGAAAACCCACTAAAAATTTTGAGGGGGTTTTGTGTTCCTGCCTGCCCGTGACGGCACGGCTAAGCAGGCAGGTTAGTCCTTTTGTTGCAATTATTCAAATCCTTTGTTCAAACCTGAATCCCAGACTGAGGATGGCTGAAGGGCTTGGAAGTGAACGCAAAATAATTTGAATATGTAGTATTGCCCTATTCAGGACTCAATTTTCATTAGACTTGTTCGGCGGGATCATCAAACGGCTACAAGCGGCATCCGCCTCAGGCGGACTGCACTTCGTTAATCCCGCAATTTCTGCCATTGGCAGCAATTAAAAATTAACA
>CAZHNG010000462.1:0-4615 GCA_964533785.1 uncultured Saprospiraceae bacterium
ACAGACGCTTGTACTACATCTGATCGTTGTACATCAAAATCGGGCTGCACCCATTCATTTTGTCTTTATCAACATCTAAAACAATCCAAACCTCATCGTTTTTTTGAAATTTGTATTTAGGATTAGGGTTTTCTTTACTTTGTAATACACATTTCTTTGCTATTCCAAATAATCCTTTTGGAGAATTGTTTTCATGTGGATGAAGTTTATATACCTCGATGTTAATCCTTGAATCCATTTCACGGAAATATTCGAAATACCCAAATTCTCTTTTCAAACCTTCACAGAAAATATAAATACTTTTTGCTTCTTTTGTTGGTGGTTCTCTATCAAACAGCCTGTTGGTAAGAATCATATTGATGCCAATTCAAATCCACTAAATTTGCTAAAAAAGGAATGGAGCCATATCTTCCATTTAAATACCCCTTTCTAATATCAATTGTTTTGTGCTCTTTAAATTCACTTAAAGAGTACAGGTCTGTAGACCCATTTTTGTCTTTTTCCGCAAACCAAATTTCGTCTTGCCTAAATATTTTCTGATCCAGTAGATTCGATTCATGAGTAGTAAAAATTAATTGGCCTTTAGTATTAGAATCCATGGAAAACTTTTTAACTAATTCTTTAATCAGCAGTGGGTGGATACTTCTTTCTATTTCATCTATTAGAAACACTTTGGTAGAAGAAATGACACTTTGGAAGGCTGGAACAAAATCTAAAAGCCTTATAGTTCCATCAGATTCATCTTCAAGGTCGAATAAAACAAGCTTATTGCCTTTTCCGGTATGACCTATTTTTAGCCTTTTGACCCAAATTTCGTCTTCTTCTTTTACAATGATAAGTTCATCTCCTCTTCGACTACTTAATCCTAACATTTGATTAGGCGTATCTTCCAGACGCTTAATTAATCTATCGAGTTCGTTTTCATTATCCTCTCCAAAGAATTCCTTTATCCCCTTTTTTTCTGATTTTAGTGATTTAATTCCAATATGGAAAGAACACATCAAATCTTCAGCGTAGTTCCTGAATTCTAAGTCCGTATCAACCTTATGTGCTAAAGCTCTTGGTTTTGATTCTGGTGTAATTATTTGAAGAGTCTTTTCAAACCATGTAAAAGCTTTTTTCACAATCGTTAAATGCTTATTATCACGATTTGAGATAATCTTTAGGATAGGTTCATTTGGTTTGATGAATTCTTCAATTAAAACAGTTTTTAGAATTTGATTTTTCTCATCTTTTTCAAAATCGTCCAAGAATTTAATATTTGTTTCTTCATTTGTGTTTGTCTTTCTTTCAAAAATTAACCTATCTTCCTTCTTACCCAATCCTGATTGATATAATTCCTCAGTTATTATAAGTGAATCATTAAACTCGATTCCATAATAGAAAGCTATATCTTGTTCAATAAACTCAACAACAAAAATTTGTGATTTTGACTTTTCAGCTTCCGAGTTGAATTTAAATTTACTGTTCTTTAAATGGAAAGGTATTTCCTCCTTTAGTACAATCTTCTTCAATAGGTACAAAGATTTAATCAAGTTTGATTTTCCTGCACCATTTGCGCCATAAATTGAGGCCATTTTTAAAATATCAAAACCAAGAAGATTGTATTTATGATCACCTAAAGTTCCCAGACGGCTATAAGGTATCATGTTAAACTCTTTCCTTTCGCCAAAAGAGAATACATTTTCAATTACAAATCTAATTAACATCATTAATGATTTTGCGTGAAATTTTCACGCAAAATACAATATTTATTTCAAATTTCCCTCCTATCGCTAAAAATTCTAACGGCATTAACCATTAGAATTCTTTTTTAGCCATACTATTTTACTCATTACTAAGGTCAATTGAATCACAAGGAATTTTGCTAATTTTTGCTACTATCACGTCGTATCAGAGGAAACAAACCGTCAATTCCAGAATCTAGCCATAATTTTCAATAGCTTCATCCTCTTTTTTAGTTACCATTATCACCACATTCCCCTTCTTATGCCCTTTCTCAACGTACGCATGTGCTTCCACCATTTGCGATAAATCATAGGTCCGGTCAATTACCGGTACCAATTGGTGGTTAGCTGCCAATGCTGCGATAAACTGTAAATCCATAGCTGAGGCTTGGGCTACTCCGCTGATGACCTTCTTTTTACTAAAAGCGGAAACCCATGCCCCCTGCAGCATTGCTTTTATCAGCCCTGCACCGAGGATCAAAGTACCCTTCGGTTTCAACAACTCTGCCATCTTCAACACATCGGTTTTGTTGACCGTCTCATAGATTACATCGTACCGCTGATCCATAGCATAAATATCCGTTTGGGTATAGTCAATGACTTCATCGGCGCCGAGTGATCTGACCTTATCGATATTGCCCGTACTGCATACGCCGGTTACGTGGGCCTTATGGTATTTTGCCAGTTGTACCGCCGTGCTCCCTACTGACCCCGAAGCACCGTAGATCAAGATCCTTTTGTTGTCGTCTAACGCTACCTGCCTTAAAAAATGGACAGCCGTATGTCCACCGAATACCAAGCTAGCCGCTTCAGCGTGAGTAAGGTTTTCCGGTTTAATGGCCATGGGGCCATCCGCTGGAAAGGATAAATATTCCGCATACGTTCCCATCTTTTGATCAGAAAGACCAAATACTTGGTCGCCGGCTTTAAACCCGGTTACTCCTCTACCAACTTCTTCTATTACCCCGGAAAATACAACGCCTAATACATTCATTCTCGGACTAAACAGCCCGAAAAATAGTCTTACCATGAATGGATCGGCCTTGCGTACCCGCCAGTCTCCAGAATTTACGGCGGTGGCCACTATTTTTATCAATACTTCATTGTCGTTGGGTTCCGGCTTTGGGATTTCTTCCAATTGTAAGACACTGGGCGGTCCGTAGGATTTGAAGGTGATTGCTTTCAATCTTTCTTATTTTAAAGTGGTTTTTGAATAAGACGTCAGGTTAGAGAACTTTTGAAATCTTTGATTTTTCGAGACTTCGTCTCTTAAAATTTTTATCGAACCCCGCCTACACCTAAGGATTTCGGCGGGCAGGCATAGAGGTAAGGAGAACATAGAGTTAAAAAAGAAAAAATTGAAATTTTTTCTTTTGGGGCTCCATGCACTTCATGTTCTTTATGCCTCCCCAGACCCAGACCCTGACCCTACGGGCCCTACGTGGCGGGCCCTACGTGGACGGCTACGGTCAGGAGACTTCAGAGATCGTTTTCACAAAGAAATTGATCAATTACCTATCTTCTTCGCAATATAGAAACCGTAACTATAGTACTCCTTATATTTCAAATACATGGCGATTTCTTCTCTATTAGCTTCAATCATTTTTTCCACTTCTTCCGAATAATTGTGCTTTTTCAGAAAGTCTTCAAATCGTCTCTCCATAGGCTGATAATAATTATCGATCCAACAGTATTCAGGAAGGATGAAATGGGCTACGGGGCTGTAGCCATTTTCTTCCAGTACTTTAGTTTTATTGGAAACGGTATCGATCTCAGCATATTCCTCAGCCCAATATTGCTCAATTGCTTTGGGTCTTAAATTTGTAAGCCACGAGATCTCAGATACGGCTAAATATCCTCCGGGTTTGATAAACTTCCGCCATGCCGTAACTCCCTTTTCAAATCCATAAATATAAATGGCACCTTCCGACCAGATAACATCAAACGTTTCATTATCAAAGGCTAAGCTATCCATGGATTGGTTCAGGGTCGTCATTTTATGGCTCAATCCAAGTTGTCTTGCCTTTTCCTCCAACTTTTCCAAAAACGCCGGAAACAAATCCACTGCAGTAATTTGACTATTGGTACGTTGAGCAATGGTCATCGTCTGCCCGCCGGTTCCGCAACCGATATCCAGGATTTGTAAAGCATTATCCGCTTCCAATTCTATAAATTCCAAAGCTTTTCGGGTTACGGCTTCACTGCCCGGCCCCTGCCTTTCAGCATCTTTGTGGAAGTCAATCAGCAAGTCGATTTCTGTCATTTACGATTTTTATTGTGTGGCATTTGCCCATAAATATCTACCTAACAATCATTACTAAAGGTAAACTTAAAAACCTCAGCCTAAATCCCTCTACTCCTTACGATCGAGATCAGGAGTATTCACCCCAAACTCTTCCATCAATTCTATCCCATACTCCCGCATGAAATCAATGATACGAATGGAACGTTTACCGCGTTCTGTCAACGAATATTCCACCTTGGGTGGTATTTCCGCATAAGCTTCCCGGTGCACAAAACCGTCTCGCTCCAATTCCCGCAATTGAGAAGTCAGCACCTTATCAGAAATACGTGGCATTGTTTTTTTGAGCTCGCCGTAACGACGCACTTTACCTTTCAAACGCCAAAGAATGGGCATTTTCCAGGTGCCGCCAATTTTATCCAGTGCAAATTCTACGGGATTATAATACAGTTTATTGTCGTACAAAAAATCGGGCATAACCGTAGTAGATTGATTATCAATATACTTTCCAAAAAGTAAGTAGCTAGTGCCTCGGGAACTAAATAACCGGCCCATTTCGCGGCCTCTTTTCCTGCGGGCCTTTGTTGCTCCTCTGTCGCGTAGCTTTGGCTATGCTCCCTCGTCGCGCCTAGCCCCGCAGGAAAAT
>CAZHNG010000463.1:0-4615 GCA_964533785.1 uncultured Saprospiraceae bacterium
GATGATATTGATAAGGCGCGTCAGGTTATCCAAGGAGTAGCAGACCGTTGTCCGGATATTGATCATAACCAGCCAGTGGACATTATCGTTACAGAACTGGCTGATAGTTCGGTCAATTTTGCGGTACGCCCCTGGTGCAAAACGGAGAACTACTGGAAGGTTTATGCTTTTATGCACGAAGAGATCAAAAAGGCCTTTGACCGTGAAAATATTGGCATTCCGTTTCCGCAGATGGATGTGCATGTTAATCAAGTGGCAGCCGGTGCCAATGCTTAAGCAAGACTGTAAGTATTAGAGGTTTGTGGGTGAACTATCCGTAATCAAAATACGTCCGGCTCTTTATTTCTATTGATTCTCTTATTATCTTGATTTTATAGTGAGAATATCACGTAAACTCTATATGCTTCGATCTCTGCCAGGTGATCGATTTGGCCAGAGATCTTAGCATATAGTTGCTCAGTAAATATAAGCCAGTCTATGATTTATAGCTATGCAGGCTGACCAGGAAGAGTAATGTGTAACCGCCAAACTTATTTGGCAGGGTGAAAACCAATCATTCAATTACGATCATCCTGTACGGCTATAATAATAAGAGTAGATTGGTTTTGTAATTTAAGGGTTATCCAGAGTATGAGGACTAAGTTTAATCCCAACCGGCGTTCGAAATTATGCGATAAGATTGAGTTATAAGAACAACATCAAATTCACCTAACTTAGTAATGGTAAAATAATAAGTTCGCGTTTTTGAGCAGGCTATTTTGGTGTCAGGCAAGGCAAAAAACGCAGTCATCCTCCTCAGGCGGACGACGAGGCTTTTTAACGAAGCCTGGCGCAAAAAGAGGCGCTCACAAAATGATGAAGTTATTGTTTTACCATTACTTTATGCCTTTCTAGACTAATTGCTGGATTAAACACAATCCATTTTTTTAAAATAGCCTATTCAAGCTAAGCTTTCAAATGGAATAGAACTCCCAGGAAATTCGGTCGGGGTCTTTGAAAGCGATGTAATCTTTTTGGAGCGTTTCATCCAGCTTGATCCCAGTATTTTCAATAGAGTGGTCGGCAAGAGCTTTCGCGACGCGTTCCAGTTCTTCTCGGTTGTCACAGCCAAGTGCAATGTGGTCTAGTCCTACCCGGAAAGGGTTGAATTGATCGCCAGCCGCGACCCTTCCTTCGGGCCCTTTAAGGGCGATGGCGGTTGTACCGGCAAAAAAGATGACCAACTCCGGTTGATCCAAAACAGCTCTGAATCCTAGTTTATCGATGTAAAAAGTCTTGGAGCGTTCTATGTCACTCACTCTAATGGCCACGTGATGTACGCCCGGCGTTTTGATATCGATTGGCATATCCATAGTAATGTGGTTTAATTGTTTTGAAATAAATATTTACCGATTGTATTGTTATTAGATTTGTCTAAACGATGTCTTCAAAAGTTAAAATGGCTCCTTACACCTGCCCTGCTCACCGCAGTTGGCAGATTCCCAATTTGAATACACCGTATGGACAAGTCTATTGGATTTCTGCTCAATATGAATTGTTTCTGTCGATTCTACAATACTTGTACAATGCCAGTCCAGTAATTGCAATGCCAGTCCAGTAAAAAGTCAAAATTGTCCAGTATAGCAGATAGAACGCGAATGACACGGATCTAGCGGATTTGCACGGATTATTTGAATCGTAAGCAATTATGTCCTGGCAATCTAATCAGCGAAAATCCACACAATCCGCGTCATTCGCGTTCCATTCTATTCACCTGAGCATGCCGGTACTCGGTAGGCGTCATATCGAAGGTTTGTTTAAAAACACGGTGAAAATAATCCGGATCCTTAAAGCCGGTATCGTAGGCAACCGCAGCTACCGTTAATTTAGGGTCTAACAATAATGCTTTTGCTTTTTCCATCCGGATAGAACGGATAAATTTGGTGGTTGAAGAGTTGGTAAGATGTCTTAATTTCCGGTGTAATTGAGAGTGACTGATGCCCACTTCTCTACAAAGATCTTGAATTGAAAATTCGTGTTCCTGAAGGTGTTGTTCTATAACCTTACGCACTTGACGTACGAAAGGGTCTTCTTCTTTATTCGAGGGGGCTTCAAAACCGTGGGCCGCCAGGAGGTTGTGTGTTAAGGGCTTATCGAGAAGCGATGATTCGTCATTTTCCATTAGCATTTGCATACGCCGCCGTAACTCTTCTCTAGGGATAGGGAGGGAATTTTTCTCCCATTGAATGGAAAAACCGGGAGTACTATCATGTTTCAAAGACTTGAGAGAATCTTTTAGTTTTTCCTGTAGTTTCTTGCTTTGTAGCTGAAATTTTTGATAAACGTCCGTTCCTTGTTTTTGAGCATAATAATCCGCAATGGTCAAAAATTTAATCGCGGAGCCAACTGCATCTTTTTGCTCCGTATAGATGGCTTTCAGAAAATGGCCTTCCTTTAGTAATTCAATGGCCTCAATGTTGGCAGCCAAAGTAATGGTATGATCCAGGAGGTGATTCACCTTTGAAAAATCATCCTTTACCATGTGGAGTTTTGCTTTCCACATACAGGTTTCGGCTTCGCCGAATTTGTCATTAGAATTTCTGAAAAGGTATAATGCTTTTTCAAAATGGGCCGCCGCTTCCTCCAGCTTTTTAGTTTCTAAATCAATTCTTCCCAGGCGATTGTGGCAAGTAGCTATTCCCCAACTATCACCGATCTTTTCAAAATCAGGTAAACAATAATTACTTAATAATTCCCGGGCCAAAACAAATTCTTGGGTTTTGTGATAATATTCCGCCTTGACTATCAAAGAGAATGCAACCAATTGTTGGTTTTTTAGTCGCTTAAAGGTCCGGCTACCTTCGTTAATCAATTGCTCGGCTTCGTGTATATTATCAGAATAGATCATAGACCATCCAAGGTTGACTTTGGCGAATGCGATACCTTTTTGGTTGTTTATTTGGGTATGAATAGTTAACACTTCCTGCTGGATGTCCTTGCTTTTCTCGTAAAGTCCTTTGTAAAAGTACGCCCATGCCATATTATTTAAGGACTTTGCACGACCTAAATGATCATTGAGTTCCAGGAAGATGGCCAGTGCTTTTTCAGCATAGGCGATCGTTTGTTCGTAATTGCCGATTCTCCATTCAGCCCAGCCTACATTGTTAAGCGCTTTAGCAATTTCTGCTTTATCTTGCAGTGCTTCACAAATGTCCAGGCATTGTTTTTGGTAATCTTTTGCCTGAGCATAGTGACCAAGATTTTGAGCAATAACACCGGCGCCTTCCAAAAGTCGTGCATGGATTAGTTTACTCTGAATTGGCAAAGGCAAAAGTCGCTCTATCATAACCAAGCCTTCCCTTAAAAACCCTCGGTTTAAATGAAACTTCCAGAACTCCGCACCCATTTTAGCTGCTGATTCCGGATGGTTAGAAGTAAGCCATTCCAGGGCAACCGACAGGTTTTCGTACTCGGCTTCCATTAATGCGATCCACTTCGCTTGTTCTGAACTCCTTAATTTTGACGTACTCTTTTCCGTAAAGGCTCCATAATAACTGGCAAAAGCATCGTAGATCTTCTCCTTAGCAGGATTTTTTTCCAATTGCTCCAAACCGTAATCGCGGATCAATTTCAGCATACGAAAACGCGGAACTAGATAAATCTCCTTATCTTTTACGATGAGGCTTTTGTTCATAAAGGACTCTACCACTTCAATGGCATCAACTAAGGGGCATACTGCTTCCAGGGATTCTGGGGTAAATCCACTGCGAAAAAGTGCGAGTTGCTGAAATAGCTGCTGTTCTGCTTCATCTAGCAAATCGTAGCTCCATTTAACGGTGTTTCTAATGGTTTGATGGCGTACGGCAACATCCCTGGCTTTGCTTTTAAGAATATTGGTATCCGTTTCCAGTTTTTTGTGGATCAATTCAGGAGAAAATAACTTTAACCTGGCCGCCGCCAATTCTATGGGTAGCGGCAGTCCATCCAGGATGTCACAGATTTTTACAACGGCAGCTGCATTCTCGCTAGTAAGCTGAAAGTTTGGAACTGAAGCCCTGGCTTTTTGCACGAATAAATCGATTGCATCAAACTTTAATAAATTTTCCAGGTCAGGAACGAGGTTGGGGTTGGGCCGGTTAAGACTATCCAGATGATATTCAATTTCGTGGGAAAGGCCTAAGTTTTCCCGGCTGGTAGCCAAAATTTTAACCCTGGGACAGCTCTTCAGTATCCGTGCAATATCATAAGCAGATTGCAAAACCTGCTCCAGGTTGTCCAAAATTAAAAGCAAATGTTTGTCGGAAAGAAAATTGACGATCTCCTCAATCCAGGAATTTCCAAAACTTTCTTTCAAGCCTAAACGATTTCCGATGTACAAAGGGACTTGTTCGTGATCAGTAACTACATCCAGAGGTACGAAACAGACGCCATTTTCAAAACTTTCCGCCAGTATTTCTCCGATCTTAACGGAAAGACGAGTCTTTCCCATGCCACCGGGACCCAACAAAGTCACCAGCCGGGTAGTATCTTCCTGCAGCAACGCTTTGATCGAATGAAGGTGGTGTAGACGGCCAATAAAGGCGTTTGGGTAGCCAGGTAGCTCGTAAAACTTTTGCCTACTTTCGAGTTTTCCCCT
>CAZHNG010000464.1:0-4610 GCA_964533785.1 uncultured Saprospiraceae bacterium
GAGGTTTTTGCCGGTGAGTTGTTCGGTTTCCCAAAAGATCCGGTCAATTTTAAGTTGTTGGTGCCACCAATCAGCCGCTTTAGGATTAAAGGGGCGTTTAGCTTGAAGAGATCTGGAATGGGCTGGTGAATTATTGTCCTGCACAGGTTTGGAAGTTGTGCCAAATGATTCCGGCACTACATTTTCCGAAGTATCTATCTCATTAGGGTCGATAGCGGTACTTGTTTCGTGCTCTACTTTGGCCTGATCCTCTATTTTTACGGTGGGATTATTTTGTTCCTCCGAGACGGCTGTATCCAATTCATTAGAATCTACTATTGCGGGAATCTCTTTTTCCTCCAAGTCGGGCGAGGGTAAGCTATCGGTCTCTATATCAATGGATTCTGCGGTTTCTTCGCTTAAAGTGGGTTGGGCAGGACTAAAATCAGAGGATTGGATGACTTGCACTCTTCCGCTCCAGTAATACCAGCCGTTCCGGTCTTTATAATAGGTATCGTATCCATCGATAACCACTCCGTGGTAACTCCCTTCTTCCACCTCAACGATGGTGCCCTTAAAAGCTACTCCGATGGGAGGAATGGAATGATCCTTTGGCGTAATACGGATATAAGTATCTTTTAAAAATAATATTTGCATGCCGAGTTTTTTGGGTTAACCAACGGGATCTTCCGGTCTGTCAATAGGTTCTTTAATAGCGGTTTGAGGAACAGTAGTCGTACTGGTACTTCCTCCTCCGCTTGTAGTAGCCACTACGATTTGCTGCGGCACACCACCGGAACTTCGTAAATTCATGATCTTCTTTAATAAACCAAACCAGAACGGTGCCCCAAGTGAGACCGCAAGCGCCGTTACGATCCAACCCAATACCTTGTAAAACCAGCTCCAGAAATCGCTTGGGGTGGTTTCCGGATACCAGCCCAGGCCCAGCTTTTCCTGGGAACTTTGTTTTAAGGCATCCAATTCCTGCTGGATAATGAGGTCAATATCATCCTTGAATTGTGAAGTGAGCATAGTGTTGGCATCAGCAGCGTTGATATTTTGGGAATAGCTATCAACCAGTTGTACGATTTCCGTGCGTGTAGCCGGATTGTTGGATAATTCGTGGAAAATATTGATCGTATCCGCGTCGAAAGCAACGGCAATAAATAACCCGACAAAGATCAGGATCGCCTGGGTATTCCTTTTGTACCAGCCACCCACTCTCTCCATGATCTCATCGTACCAGTCCTCTAGTTTCGCTCTCAGGTCGGGCAGTTGAAAATTGGCGTCTTTGATGAATTGTTGCATCACGGTGCGCAGGTTCTCGTCTTTTATACCATTGATTTTAGCCATAACTTTTTCCTTGAGCTCTTCCTCTCTTTGGCCTTCATAGACTTCCTCCTTAAAAAGCGTATTCCACAACACCGTACTGAACATTTTGGAACTCATATAGGAAGGCGGACGGTCAAAAACCAAAAACCTCGACCTTAATTGTTTGAACAATGGGTTATCAATGAAGGCATCGAATTCCGAAAGGTCTCCGTTACTACCGAGCATTCGTTTCAAGCCACGACTCAGGTGTTTACCGCGCAATGAAAAAATACTCGCAATGATCTCCATCAAGGTGGTGGCAAAAAGACTCAATACCAACAAAATAAAAACGATACTTAAAGCGACTTCGAGCATGGAAAACTTATTTTAAGGGTTAATACTCAACCAAGATAAAGCTTTTTGGCAAAAAATCGATCGATTCTCTCCCGTAACCGTCAAATTTATTTGGGAGGCTAGATGTCTGTGTTGTATCCATAAACGCTCACTTGAATGTAGAAAATCTATGATGTTTTTAGAGGGTATTGCCGTGAATAAAGTACGAAAAAGTCAAAGAATTCATTGAAAGATCTAAAAAACTTCAAGATGTAACCGCCGAAGCACTAAAAATTGCCTATTTACGGCATGATATTGTTAAGATTAATGAAATTTTAAAAAACATTCTTTCTGCAGAAAAAATTTTGCAAGAAGATGTTCTGCCCAATCATAAGGAATTGAGAAAGCACCTTAAAGGAATTATCAAGTCAACAGAGGAAGAGAAACAATCAAAGAAACATTTTAAATTTTGGGGAATTGAAGTCTAATTCCTATCTCTACCATTGCTCTCGAAAAAACTACTTTGAACCGGTAGGAGAGGAGGAGTCTTCAAATAATTAGTTCGTACTACTTTGTCATTTTAGTAAATCGGAACGTCTGATAATTCGAGCTATCTATAAACTGTCACGTTGATGTGTTTATCTGTTGATTCATTTCAGGTAATTTTTGCATAAACAGATAAACGAATCAACAAATAAACAGTAATGATTTCATTCCATATTTGTACTCAAAATCTTGTTTGTTCTAGATGACAAAGTAGAATCAGATACTTGGAGAAAATTACTAACCCAAAGAACTCCTCTAACTCGTCACCCCGTTCACCCTTCCAACCCGCTTGTTTTTCTCCCCATCAATACTTATATTTCGAGGCTATATTCTAGTATCAGGATTCAAACCTTTGACTAAGTTCGTATGGATCAGCAGTTCAAAAACTTTGTATTCAGGATCGCCACACCTTATTCCGTAGGAGTAGGGTGGTGGATGCCCCAGCGTGAATTGATCGTTACGACTGCTCAGGCGGTGAAGGGAAACCGGGCAGTGATCATAGATAACGCCGCCATCAATACCCAATTGGTAGAGGTGAGGTACGTAGATGGTCTGAACGGGATTGCTTTTTTAGACCCTCCAAAGGACCAGCATCTGCAAAGACTTTCGCAAGGAAATGACCAAGATCTGCAAATCGGCCAAAAGGTGATTTCCCTGGGTATGCCGGAATATGATTCTTGCCGGTATTGTGAAGGCTACCTCATTGAAGAGGAATACGAAGAAAATAATATCACTTACCTGGCCCACGACTGCGCTATTTCTTACGATTGTGTTGGGGGGCCGCTGTTGGATGCTTCCGGGAAGGTTGTCGGCCTGAATATGCACGTGATTACCGATGCAGCGGACGAGACCAAGGTCTTTGCGCTACCAATAAGCGTTATTCAATCAATAGCCGATGAGTTTATGCGTTTAGGTCGCAAAGGTGTTCGCTGCGAATCTTGTTCAAAGCTTATTCCGGAAGGAAAAAAGCCCATCAGAAAATGTCCTGATTGTAAAGCTCCCTTAGAATTGCCTTCTTTTGTGGATGTTTATGAACCGGTAGGCATTGCTTCTACTATCGAACAGATCATTGCCAAATCAGAACGGGATGTCAGGATCACCAGAAGGGGCCCGAACGTCTGGGAGATCCACCAGGGAAGCGCCAGGGTCAATATTTCTTACTACGACAAAGCCGGATTGATCATGGGCGATGCTTACCTCTGCGCGCTACCCGAAAAAGATCAGGAAGAAATTCTGGACTACCTCTTGCTGCAAAATTATGAAATAGAAGGTCTTTCCTTTAGCGTCCGGGGAAAAGACATCGTTCTGTCATTACTGATCTACGATGGCCACCTCAACGTAGATACGGGCTACCAGCTATTCCAACATTTATTCGAAAGAGCGGACCATTACGATAATATCTTAGTAGAACAGCATGGCGCAAAATGGAAAAGGGATAATTTGAAAAGACAAGAAGCTTGAACGAGTTAGTACGGGTTAGCGGGTTCAACGAGTTCGAACCCGTCCAACTCGTGTTAACTCGTATTAACCCGTAACAATGTATTGGTTCCTACTCCAGTTATCAAAAATCGTTTTGTTATTGATCCTGCCCTTCATTTTATTGATCAGGGGAGCCGTGTATTTCCACGTCCATTATCATTTTTTTCCCTGGCTATCTATTTTGGGAGGTGTTTTGCTGACGGCGCTGGTCTTATTCATTTACTTCACCTTTATTTACGGCCGGATTTTTGGAGACGTTGGGGATGTCCGCTCCTTTAAACGCCGGGGGCTACTGGCAATATTAATCGTTTTGCTGTACTGCCTGCATGGTATTTTTTACGTTTCAAGTAATAATATGAAAAATACGGCCCTTCAACGTGAGATTACACAGGTACATCCCATTTTGCGCCTGAGTGTCAGCACTATTATTCATCTCGACAAAAAATTGGTCATTACGGATGCTAACCGCCTTCCGGAGGATTATCAAAAGATGGGACTCCGTTCCAAAAAGCACTCCTTACATTACAAACAAAAAAACGGCTATACCCACGCCCTCGACCTGCGCACCAGCCAAAGGTCGGAATTCAGAAACTTTTTGGTAAAAGTGTACTTCCAATTAATGGGGTTTAATGCTCTGCGCCATGGTGGAACGGGAGATCATTTGCATGTTTCACTGCTGAGCCACGACCGGCCATATGCGAAGTAGCAGAGCAATGAACAATGAGCAATGAACGATGAACGATGAGCAATGAGCAATGAACGATGAACGATGAGCAATTAGCAATGAACGATGAGCAATGAGCAATGAACGATGAACGATGAGCAATGAGCAATGAACGATGAACAATGAACGATGAGCAATGAGCAATGAATGAGACCCTGATTACCCATTGCTCATTGCCCATTGCCCCCATTGTTCATTGCTCATTGTCCCCATTGTTCATTGCTCATTGCCCCCATTG
>CAZHNG010000465.1:0-4580 GCA_964533785.1 uncultured Saprospiraceae bacterium
TGCCACTATCCTTAGTATTGTTTTGCTGGCGATCAATTTCCCATATCAGTATTATGGCCATCCGAATTTCGAAAACGAACAATTGTTATATTTCTTGGCAGCTACGGGAATAATTGCTTTTGTAATAGCTCTTTCCTTACTAATATTTGCCAGGTTTCTATTACGGGTATTATCTCCGGCAATCAGAATTAACGAAAGAATTAATAACCTTTACGATCGATGCAGCGCTGAGATCGTCGATGAAATAAACGAAGGCAGCATTGCTAGTGAAGGGAATCGCCAATTTTTAAATATTGGCAACCGGAAATCTAAGAAAACCCCTATAGCGACACCAAAGGAAATTGAGTATGAGCTTATTAAGATTTTCGAACTCAACAATGATCCTCAGGAAGTTTGGAGAGAACTACATAATTCTCTGACTTGGTTCAAGGAATTAAGACTTGCATTTTGGCTCATCCTTTTTTTGCTCTTGGGCTATTTCTCCTATGCATTCCTGCCATTGTATCGCTTAACATATTTTTACACCTGGCACAATATTGTTGATTACTTGACTATCCCTGGTTTGCTTTCTCTGCCTTTGATTCTGACTCTAATAGTAGTTTTATTTAAATTCATTAAAAAGCGCACTGTCATTCCATTCCCCAAGATTATCTTTACTTTCGATGAATTAGACAAGATGGATCCTTCAGTTGGTGCGGGAATGTATTATGAAGAGATGAATAAACTGGAAGAGTTTGATTATTCCAGAACGTACTTAAACGACTTGAGAGAGCGTAAGCAATTAATCATCAATATTTTATCTTCTCTAAAACGGCTGATTACTGAAGCAAAGGCAAAATTCATTTTTATCGCAGGCCGTGAAATGTTTGATGCTTCATTAGCTGATATTGCTGATCGACAATCGTCAATTAGTAGTATTTTTCACCAAATTATTAATGTCGATAGCTTTTTAAAAGACAGGGTTAACAATGAAGGGGCGGGATTAACTAATATTATTGAATTTTATTTGGAGAAGATTCTTTTAGATCCGTGGAATGTTTCCATTTCGGAAGAAGATCAACTCTCCCACTCATTTCTTCGGAAATATCACGACCATGTTTTGTCTAAATTTCAATTGACACAAGCAGAAAAGCAGAAAATAATTCTCCTGCTGCAAAATTTCATCATCTTTCTTACTTACAGAAGTAATGGATCCCCGAAAAAATTAGTCAAGTTGATCGAAGATTGCGTTATACCTGGTGACACCTCGCTTATGATAGATGCCAACAAGAGAATTATTGTAACTGACGGTCAGGAGCAAACAGGCAAACACTATTTGTACTTTTCATTCAAGAACCAACATCGATTTGGATTTATCAGCTTTCTATTTCGGCCGTTTATTCTTACGCACAGTCAATATTTTAAGGCCTTTAGTGACAATATGCTAGTTTCTACTCCCTATCTGATGGATCATTTGATTAAATTTCATCCTTTTGCGTTTTCTATTCAGAACTTGGAATTGTTACCGGAGATCTTGTCTACTAATAGAACACCTTTCTTAAGAACCTTCATCGAAGATTTGGTCACTTTCTTGGAACAAATTCACATCCGAGATACCGAGATTGGCCTTTTTGAAAAACGGTTCTTTAATAAAACGGCTAATGAAATTGCCTACCTCTCGAAAACAATTGAGGAAGAATCTGCAGCATTTAACTTCACACTTGATGAAAGTTATTTCATTAAGCTTCACATCAGGTTGAAGATAAAAGAGCTGAGGTCAATCTATAAAGATTTCTATGATTCGAAGGGCGAACATATTCGTTCGCTTTCATTTCTCAATATACTGTTAGGTGATGCCCATTTCTTTGATCAAGAATATGATGACGCTATCGCTGATTATTCCGATGGGCTCCAGTCTTTGACTAGAACAAAGGTCGAGGAGATGACCATTGAGTACTTTCTAACTTTTATCCGTTTTAAGTTAAAATTGGCGCTGACCAGAGAAAAAATGAAATCTTACGAAGTAGCATTGGGCTATTACTCTGATGTGATCATTGCTTCGAAAAGATTTCTGAAAGAATGGCAAATTGATGACTCCAGTAACAAGACAACTGGGGACATTGATTACATGCCCTTATCTTTAAATGAGTTATTACAAGTTTTAGTACAGGGGCACTTAGGGAAGTTGTATTTGCAGGAGAAGTTGAGCATTGAGGGGGTGACACCAATGAAAATTCTCGCTATACACAAACATTTTGAGGATTTAGTCACTTTACTAGGGAGGCAATTTTACCAAAGAGTAGCAAAAGAAGCTTTTGAAAAGTATGGTTTTGAATACAACAGAACGATTTTAACTAGCTTTTTTGTTAACATAGGCACTTTGCTTTTTTTCAAGAATCCGCAATGGAAAGATCTACTAACGCCCTTTGGGGCATATTTCAGAGACTCTATTCGAGAATTGACGCATGATATTTGGAGTAAAACCGACCCGAATGAAAGCAGTAAAAGGGGAATGAATTTCCGATTCTCGCAAAACGCCTTTTGCTATTACAAACTAGGGCTGATAGAAATATTGGCATTGGACCGAAAAGCTAGTATATGGGAAATACTTGAGAAGTGCAGGGATATCATTATTAAAATGAAACAAAAAGATCCTAAGTATGCGCGCGAATTTCCTGTATATAATTCAACTACCCTTAAAAATATTGCAATTGCTCTAACTAAAATAGGTGATGTTTTTTACAGTTATGCGCTAAAGGACGACGATGGGAAAGCGATGGAGACTATGCATGAGAACCTTTTTTCGGGAGCATCATCTTCCGATGATCACTTACCAGCATTGGATGTCCTTATGAAGAAACCTTTCAACACTTCAGAAGATACGAAACTTAACGATATCAACTTCATCCTAAGAGTTTACTACCTGTCCAACAAATATTATTTGTTGGCAGGTAAGTCCGTGAGTGCCAGTTTTAATTTACGTAAAATCATTCAGGTCGTACGTCGAGTGCTTCACTTTCGACCTCAACATACTGGTGAGATACTCCAGGAAGTTGAGAAATTGAAATTTAAACAGCAAAGAGAAATACTGCGCTTTTTGCGTTTGGTGGTGCTTAGGCGAATTATCGAAATTAGTAGCTGGAACAGCGGTTCTTCGGATAGGCCGCAGGTAGATAAATATAAACATGTGTATGGTATGGAAGACTATTATCATCCGGAAGAAGAATCGAGATATATCTATCGTAATTTATCCAATAGCCCAACTGTTAAGGAAGCGATACTCTTCTTTGCGCAGATAAATATCCAGACAAAGAGCTATCGTCATTGCTCTCATATTAATGATGTACGAATCGCAGAGCTCCCCCTTACTACACCAGAGAACGGTATTGCCTCTCAATTCACTCGCATATTAGAGTTGAGCCTTCAAACTTCTGTAAATAAAAGGTTACTTTTAGATATAGTTGAACAGAAATTCGAAGCCATCTTCCGGGTAAAATTTGTAGATAAATGGGAAAATGCTTCAGAACACAGTGGGGGCTTATTCAATAGGTATAAAATACAAAGTGCGGAACTATTTTTTGGTGAAGCTTACAACCTCGAAGATATAATTAATGCAATCATCTATCCAGAAAATTACCACCAACAAGTACATCAGTCCAATTATTTAGAGGTCTTTAAAGAATATGGCCAACTTGTATGTAATTCAATTTTTAACCTATATCACATTATCAGGTCCTTTAATATATTTGGAGTTGATTATATGTACAATTATTCTTTCTTAGCGAACTCGCACATGCGATTGGGATACTGGCTGAAACACTATGCTCTTTGCAAAGAGTTGTATAAAGGAAGTCTGCGAGGGAAGGGCGTGTTTATAGATTTCGATATTTATGATGTTCAACACGTTATGGAAGATCTACTGAGTGCTAAGGTGTTAAGAACATTGGACCCAACTTCTCAATTCCAGTTAGCCCTAGATAATTATCACAAAGCAATACAACTGCATAGCGAAGGTCCCGCGTACAAAAATGAAATCAATAAAATGATTTATTTAGAAGATGATTTCAATGACAATTTATTTCATTATTGTGCAGCCCTGGAAAGACATCGTATAAATTCTGGAGAAATTTCTCTTAATATCCAAAAATTAGAAGAAGAGTTAAAATATTCGCAGCTTCTGGATCCTGACAAGTATTTGAATTGGTAAGATTATTAAATGATGGCCGTTCATCCAAGGTTTCGAAAAATGATATTTGGCGATTAAAAATTTTAATTCCGTGCAGAGAAGCTGGATAATAAGCCTGATTTATGCAATGGACACCAGCACACTAAGCTGGAAACTGCCCTTTCATTAAAGTATGGATACGAAGATCAAGCATATTGTTATCTTTGGATAGCTTACTCTTGGAAAGATGTAAAACGTTACAATAACGCGATAAAGAACGCAAAGAAAGTAATAACCTTGGAAAAAAAATTGCCAAGAAAAAATAGAATAAACTCCGAAAAAGAATACAAGTTAATACAAGATTTGAAGAAGTGAGATCTGAAAATTTGACCTGACCTTTAATTTAAGTAAAACGGCACACCTCATAAATGGAAAA
>CAZHNG010000466.1:0-4564 GCA_964533785.1 uncultured Saprospiraceae bacterium
AGCGGTTTGTTGTCTAAAATCTAGCGTCTAGTGTCTAGCGTCAAAAGTCCAAATAGATGAAGGATACTATAATTTATATTGGATGACAGATTTGGGGAATTGGATTGCTTTTGTAATTTACGTAGGATTTTTTTTCTTCTTTTTTTGGGCTATGAACAAGCTACTGCTGAAAGATAATCGATAGGGGACTGTGAAAATAAACATATCAATACTAATCAATGAGCACTGATTTAGTAGTTTTTATTCAGGCGGCCTTTATCAAATTCATATTCTAGATAGAATGTAATTTGACAAGGGCTACCCGATGCAGTATGTGATTCTACTCTAATTCTTTTTACATCTTCGTAAACATCATTTTTCCTTCGGGGCCACCGCGACCTTCGCATTCATCGCTTACACGGGTCATGGTGAGGGAATTACCTGAAACTGCGTACTGATATACGCCTTTTCCCGAACAAGCTTCAGGGCCACCTACATCTTGGATGGTCATTTTTCCATCAACTTCCTCGTACTTTCCTTTGATATCAATACTACCGTCCATTCCGAAATCTACTTTATAACTACCATCAGCAGCCATTACCACACTAAAAGTCATTGAAGATCCGTCAGGAGCAGAAACCTCGCCCTTCCAGGAACCCACAAAATCTGATTGAGCGAATAAGCTTAGAGGTAGAACACAACAAAGAAACAATACAAAACGCTTTAAATCATTCATATGATTGAAATTTGGTTATAAATCATGTGGCATCTTACACGGTCTCCAAACTGTAGAACGGATTTACAATGGTCAGAGACCATTTACTATTGCTGCCAAGTCAGGAGACTTGACAGATCAGTAGATCAGTGGTCGAATTATTTCACTTCTTGCCCTCGTGTAAGGTACAAACTTTTATCACCAATTCGCAACATCGGTACGAGTAATGATTCCGATCAACTTTTGTTCTTTGACGACCGGTAGACATCCGATTTCAGCCTCTCTCATTCGCTGTACGGCATTGACGATCAATTCATCGGAAGACGTTGAAATGATTTCGGTAACCATGTGTTGACCAACGGTAGCTTCGTGATAGTTTTTATTGGTGGGATGTTCGGGGTTCATGATGTGGGTCCAGGTTAGTAAACCGGACAGATTTCCTTGTGCATCTTCAACTGGAAGATGATGGATGTTGTTCCATTTCATAATTGCCGCTACGATGTCTATCAGGTCAGTTTCCTGAACAACAAAAATATCTCTGGACATGATTTGGTATACGTATTTGGGGTCTTCAATATGCTCGGGCGATTGATCGATATCCGGCCACTCCGCTACCGGAGCAGTTGTGTTTTGATTGAGGAAAATATGTTTGGTCAAAAGAGAGAGGTAATCATGCCGTTTTTTTTGTTGCTGTAGTTTGCGGTAATTTTTGATTTGCCATTGAGACCCTGTTTGTCCCTCCGCTCTTTGTTCAATAATGCCAAGGTAATGTTCAACGGAATCATGGTCAATTCCTACTTTTGTAAGACCACGGTAAGCCAGGGGTAATAACTTTTTTTGTATGAGACTTTTGGGGCGCCAGCTTTGACCGTCCCAAAGTAAGGTGGCGTAGGGGCCGTTTTTCGCCGCCCGGATAAAATTGTGTTTGACATCCTTAAAGTCCATCTCCTCGGCGATGTTGTCGTATTTTTCAGGTCTTGCACTCATCAATCCGATCCAAAAGGCAAAATTAGCCATTTCATCCTCTGCCGTTGGGCCGGAAGGAATATAACGGTTCTCTATTCTCAAATGGGGTTTCCCGCCGGTAATGCCGTAACAGGGCCGGTTCCAACGGTAAACGGTGCCGTTATGCACCTGTAAGGCTTTGAGTTTAGGAATTTTACCGACTTTCAGGCTTTCCAGAGAGTTTTCTTCAATTTCAGAAGTGATAACGATTGGAAAACGAGTAATGTCATCCTTGAAAATTTCAGTAACGGATTCATTTAACCACTTATGTCCAAAGCTTACCCTGGGCTGTTCTTCAACGAGTGCATAACTGGAAGTACGCGTATCCACACTTTGCTGGAAAAGGGCAATCCGGGTTTCGTGCCAGAGTTCTTTACCCAATAGCAAAGGAGAATTGGTGGCAATTGACAATAAGGGCCCCGCAATGGCCTGGGCCCAGTTATAAGCCGCTACAAAATCATCAGGATCAATTTGCAGGTGTAGTTGAAAGCTGGTATTGCAGGCTTCGAACATAACTGATTCATTCTTGATCATCAGTTCGTCCAACCCATCGATATAAACACTAAAATCCCCGCCTCTGATCTCTTTGATGACGTCATTTAAAGCAAAGTACCGCTTCATGGGGGTCATATAGTCGAGGTTGAGTTCCCGGTAGCGTATCGTTGGTAAAATCCCAGTCAGTACCACTTTATTGTTTAAGCTTTCGGCGGCATCCCGCGCCTTTTTAAGCATCTCGTCCAATTGAGCGTGCATGAGCTTGAGGGCCGGCCCTTCCAACAACTGCGGATCGAGATTAACCTCCAGGTTAAATAACCCCAATTCGGTGGTAAAATGTGGATCATTAATCGCTTCCAGTATTTCTACGGCCTGATTAGAAGCGCCAAATTCCTCATTGGCGATGAAAAACTCCTGTTCCGCACCAATTCTGATCGGAGCCTTTTCAAATAAGTTTTGCTCCAGCATCAACTCTAAAGCTTCCACGTCTTGTAATAAGCGCCGTGTAAAATTTATTGTCCTTTTAAGGTCATTTCGCTTCTCTACAGCATGTTCTCCCATGATTTCGCAATAAATAATTTTAATAATTTGTAATTAGACCGCAGAAAGTTAGGTGCGAAAATACGGGGAACGGTTGACAAATTTAATGGGTGGGGGTGATTTTTATCACCTACCGGAGGTTTTTATTTTTTCATCGAGGGCGTTGAATATCGTGATTGGCTTTTTTCTCTTCTAAATATTAATCTTAGGTTTCTTTTCGTTAAAAGAGTACAAAAACTTCCCTATTTCAAAAATTTGATTTTTTTGAAAATTATGCTGAATTTCAGTTGGTAGGCAAGATCGTCCCTGGTAAAGTGTTAAAATGGACGGATATCCTCTGTCCATTGAAATCTCGTAGATAGGCTTCAATTCTAAAGGTTATAATATTTTTTAATTGTATTTAATTCAATTTGTATGAAAATCAAACTATTCAGCATCTTAAGTGGATTGGCTTTAATTGGAACACTAAGCAGTTGTGTCAGTACTAAAAAATACGATAGTATGCGTAGTGATCTCCTTACGAAGATTGGTTCAACGGAGAAGGAACTAGAAGAATGTAGAGGAGAATTGGCTTCAGTAAGAAGAAGCAGCGAACAACTTCAGCAAGGACTTTCCAACAAAGAAACCAACAACAAGCTACTCGAACAACAGATCCAAAACTTAAAAGATCAGGTCACAGATCTGAAAAGCCAACGCGATAAACAACTGGAACAAGTTGGTGACCTGACCGTACTTTCTAAATCTGCCAATGAAAATATCGGCCAAACCTTGGCACAGTTAGAAAAAAAAGACAAATACATTACCTTTCTTCAACAAGCTCGCTCTAAGGCCGATTCGATCAACCTGGCCTTGTCCGTCAACCTGAAAAGTGTCTTGAAAGATGGAATTGAGGATAAGGATATTGAGGTAAAAGTGGATAAAACGGTCGTTTTTATCAATCTTTCCGACAAAATGTTATATCAAAGTGGTAGTGCCGTAATTACGGACAGAGCAGATGAAGTTCTGGGTAAGATCGCCCAAATCATTGAATCCCGCCCGGAACTTGAAGTCATGGTAGAAGGTTACACTGATAATGTGCCAATCAGTAATGAGTGTATGCAAGACAATTGGGATTTGAGTGTTAAAAGAGCAACCTCTGTAGTGCGAGCTTTGCAAAATACGCATCAAATAGACCCCAATAGGTTGATCGCTGCCGGACGCGGTGAGTATAATACCTTGGCTTCTAACGAAACCCCCGAAGGCCGGGCCGTTAATCGTAGAACCCGGATCATTATTATGCCCAAACTAAACCAATTCTATGACTTGCTTAATCCAAGGTCTTTGCCAGGGGAATAAGACCATTGAAGAATAGAGTGAATCAGAGGTTATCCTCGAAATGTAAGGTGTACTTTATTCTTGTCTTGAATTTCAGGTGGTTAGCGAGTTTCGATTTAAACGAGGTGTGCTACCCGTTACTCGTAAACCCGCTAACCAACCCTGTTATCAATCGAAAATCGAAGTGCTGCATGCTGATTTGGATAAATTAGGCCCGGTTTTCTGGCAAATTTTTGCAATCTTTTCTATCTTTTTAAACTCTATGCTCTCCCTATCTCTATGCCTGCCCGCCGAAATCCTTAGGTGTAGGCGGGGTTCGATAAAAATTTTAAGAGACGAAGTCTCGAAAAATCAAAGATTTCAAGCGTTCTTTAACTCGGTACTATAAATTAACGCTTAATCTGCCCAGACCCAGGCGGGCCCCACGTGGCGGGCCCCACGTGGACGGCTATGGTGCCAGCGCTAATCTGTATACACGCAATTTTATTTAACTTTTGAAAAAACAAACAAATATTA
>CAZHNG010000467.1:0-4541 GCA_964533785.1 uncultured Saprospiraceae bacterium
GTATAAAATTTGCCGCTTGTAGCCGTTTGATGATCCCGCCGAACAAGTCTATTAAAAAACGGTGTTGATCTAAAGGTATACAATCGGTCGAAAGCTCCGGTAGAGGAGTTAGTCGCCCAAGGAGCACAATCAGCAGATACGCCCGGCGAAGCTGTTGCCGGTGCTGACCTGGTATTCAGTATGCTGTCCAACCCTGAGGTTGTTGAAAAAGTATTTTTAGCAGAAAGCGGAGCGCTGGAGGCCATGAAATCTAACGCCATTTGGGTGGATTGTTCTACGGTAAATCCCTCCTTCAGTTTGCGGGCAAAAACAGCATCGGAAAAAGTAAATGTCCGGTTCCTGGATGCTCCGGTGGCAGGAACCCTTCCCCACGCCGCAAAGGCGGAATTAGTGTTTTTTGTAGGAGGAGAAGCGGCTATCCTCAGTGAGGTTGAAAGTTTGCTCAATTACATGGGGAAGAAGGTGATCCATATTGGCGAAAGTGGTAAAGGTTCCTCCTTCAAGATGCTGGTGAATATTATGTTAGCACAGTCAATGCTCATCTTTTCGGAGGCCGTTTTGCTGGGAGAAAAAATGGGTATGTCCAAAGAGTTCTTGCTCAACACAATTCCCAATTTAGTGGTGGCTGCACCTTTTACCCAATTTAAAGCCGAAATGGTCAAATCCGGTAGTTACGATGTGCAGTTCCCGCTTGAATTGATGCACAAAGATCTGCACCTGGCAGCGCTTTCTGCCTACGAATTGAACCAACCGTTGTATTTGGCGAACTTAGCCAAAGAGCTTTTCGCCGAAGCTAATCATAAGGGAATGGGGAGGTTAGATTTTGCGGCAATCCATAAATTTTTGGAGGAGAGGTAGCATTGAGGCAGTATCAAAAGTAAGTTTTGATATGCATTAACGAAATTAATCACCGCAAAGAGCGCAAAGAAAAAAGGTCTTTGCATTCTTTGTGGTGAATGATGTGGAAGTGGTTATTTCATTTTTATTTATGAGACGGCCTCAAATAACTCAACAACAATTACTCATCGCTCTTTTGTTCTTTCTCCCGTTGCTCCATGATCTTGGTCATTACCTCTTCTAGTTGTTCCGCTCCCAGGCGTTTGGAGATGATCTCCTTATTTTCGTCCAGCACGTACATCATCGGCGTGCTTCTCACATCGTAGATCTGTCCGAATTTAGAGCGATTATAGGGATCAGCCGTATGTAACCAATCGCCAATTTCATTTTCCTCAATGTACTTCCAGCAATCAGGCACATCGTCGGTATATTTGGTGCAAACCGCCATCAAGGTCACGCCTTTATCTTTAAACTTTTCGTAGAAGTCTTTCATGTGAGGAGTGGATTTTTTGCAGGCCGGGCAGTCGTATTTCCAGAAATACAAAATGGTGTAGGGAGTATTGATGTCATAAAGCGTGACTTTGGTGCCATCCTTTTTCTGGGTCGTGATATTCGGCGCTTTTTTCCCGATCAATAAAGGCTTGAGCTTTTTTGCATTATCGATCATTTTTTCCAGGTCCTCTTCATCAACCCAATCCGCTTTTCCACTTTCGTAATATTTTTCGACCATGTGGACATAGCCGGCGTCCATTCCTACAAATTTTGAAGAGGCAAAGAAATTCAAAAAATGGGATACGAAATAGCGATAGGTTTCCGGGGCTGGCTCCATTTTCTGTAATACGTAGTCCATTGCTTTCGCCAGACTATCCGGGTGTTGTACGTGTAATTTGTTAACAAAGAAGTCCACCCGTTGAAATAAGAAAGGCGTGCGTAGCATTCTCGGGTCGGCCAGATCAAGATTGTCGAAATAGTGATCTCTACGATAGTTCCACTGTTTTTCCAAACGCTCTTCCTCCGTACCTTCAAATTCGGGAATCGGAATATTAATGTTGGCTTTAACGATGGCCGCTGTATAAGAATCGGGATACTTTTCAATGATCTCCATCTGTTTTTGTTGCACTTCCTCATCTAGCTTCTCCAGTTTTTCCTGTGCTTCGGCGTAGCCGGGATCCTCTTCTGTTAGCTTTTCTTTTGTTTCCCTCAGAGGCATGGCTTGCTGGCTTTTCTGAGAAATAAAATTGAGGTATTGGTAGAAAAGAATATTGTCATCAGAATTTTCAAAGGTAGCACCGAGGGCGAGATCGCTATTATCGGTCTTGATGGAAAATTTTTGATTGTCTTCGCCGACCAGGATCTGAAAATAATTATTATCCGGGGGTAATACGACCAAATATACACCAGGATCCAGGGGTTCCGGTCCGGAGAAAACAAATGCTCCTTCGTCATTTAGCGTCGTTGTATCTTGGATATACTGTTTTTCTCCGTAGTGGACGGCCAGGTAAATTTCTTCCTGTTCGAAATTATCGATTTTGACCTTTATTTCGTGGTTATTTTGTGTAAATGCCTGTTGTGTGAATAAGAATAAAATAAAGGATAAGGTAAATATAGCTCTGCTCATTATTGGGACGTTTTTGATCAATATACAATACAGAAACGGCTGGGAAATTGTTTTATTGAAAGTGAAGTAGATCTTAGATCGCTTGAATATGGTTATAAAACACCTTTTCCGTGATATCCGCGTAAGCTCTGGCCTTTTTACGAAAATCATTATAGGATGCATAAGCCCTTTTGGCGAATGGATCGCTTTCCGTAATTTCTTCGATCACTTCTTCGGTAAAAACTCTCAGTTGTTGCATCACTTCCGGAGGGAAAGTGCGAATGTTGATATTGCCTTCTTGGGTCATTTTAGCTAGGGTTTTACTGTTGTTCGCTTCCATGCTCGAAAGTGTCCAGTGGTTGATGTGCAGGGTAGCCGTTTTTAGAATGACTTGCAGGTCTTTCGGCAAGGCTTCGAATTTTTCCTTGTTGAAGATAAACTCCAATGCCGTACCGGGTTCGTGCCATCCGGGAGCATAATAATAGTCCGCAATTTCGTGGAAGCCCATCAAATAGTCGTGAAAAGGTCCTAACCATTCTGTTGCATCGATCACCCCTCTTTCCAAGCCGGTATAAATTTCTCCGCCGGCAAGCAGAATAGGTGAACCTCCGGCTTTTTCCAGTACTTTTCCTCCCAGGCCTGGTATTCTCATTTTCAGGCCTCTGATATCAGCAAGACTATTGATTTCCTTATTGAACCAGCCCCCCATTTGCACGCCGGTATTTCCGCCGAGTAAGGGGATCAGGTTGAAATCAGCGTACAATTCGTCCCAGAGTTCCTGCCCGCCGCCGTTGGTGATCCAGGCATTCATTTGCTGTGCGTTCATGCCAAAGGGAACCGTGGCGAAAAACTGTGCAGCCGGAGCCTTCCCCGCCCAGTAATAAGCACAACCACTACCGCATTCCGCACCGCCGCTGCGTACCGTATCGAAAGTCTCCAGCGAAGGTACCAGTTCGCCGCCGCCGTATACCCGGATCTCCATCCGCCCGCCGGACATTTCCTTGACCATCTCGGCGAACAAATGGCAAGCTTCTCCCAAAATTGGAAAGTTGGGCGGCCAGGTCGTAACCATCTTCCATTGGTATTTCCGGTTGCTGATGATGTTGGGGCCGCTCTGTCGAGCCGTTGTTTCCCCCATCCAGGAACGCATAAAAACGGGTAGTGAAATGGTCGCTGCGGCTAAGCCTTTGAAAAATGTTTTTCTGCTGATCTTCATGGTAAATGGATTAAGCTGTTCGTGCTTAAAATTAGAATTTTCAAAGAGAAAACGTTGAAGAACTCATCATATTTAATTAACTTTGATTTTCAAAGTACTTAATGATGACTCAGAATCAAGTTGAACAATTGGAAGTGTTGGCGGACATTCGCAAATTAATGGACCGCTCTTCCCGGTTTATTTCTTTGAGTGGTTTATCAGGAGTAGCGGTGGGTGTATTTGCGCTCATCGGGATTTCCCTGGCTTATCTTTTTCTGGGTATCCGGCCTTTTCAGGAGGGTGAAGACTATTATATCCTGGCACGCAGCACGACGAAATGGGGGATGGACCATTTAACTTTTTTCTTCAGTACGGGTATCGCTGTTTTGGTTTTGGCCATCATTAGCGGTATTTATTTCACGCGACGAAAAGCGAAGCGCAAAGCTCAGAAAATGTGGGATGCACTGACACAGCGGTTGTTGATCAATTTACTCATCCCGCTGATAGCCGGTGGGATTTTTTGTTTGGGCCTGTATTATCACGGAGCGACCGGATTTGTTGCACCGATAACCCTCATTTTTTATGGTCTAGCCTTGATCAATGCCAGTAAATATACCTTGAGTGATATCCGTTATCTAGGCTATTTGGAGATTGGATTAGGTTTGTTGGCGACTTTTTACTTACATTATGGCCTTGAGTTTTGGGCCCTGGGATTTGGGATTTTACACATTTTGTACGGAACTCTTATGTATTATAAATACGAGAGAGAAGCAGTGAATGGGTGACGAAGGCATAGGTCCATAGTCGTCCACGTAGGGCCTGCCACTTAGGGCCCGTAGGCTCCTAGCAAGTTAAGAGTTAATTTATAGTACCGAGTTAAAGAACGCTTGAAATCTTTGATTTTTCGAGACT
>CAZHNG010000468.1:0-4538 GCA_964533785.1 uncultured Saprospiraceae bacterium
TAAAATTCCGGGTTTTTATAGAACTGAAAAAGATGGGGTGCAGTTAGGGGATACGATAAAACAGACCATTGGGAAAACTGGTGGCATGGATATTATTATGGAGCGTTCTATATCTTTCCGCCAGAAGAAATCATGTCCACTGTTGATGAACTAAGGAAAAAGTATGATCCTAAGTCAGCAAGTTTTTGTAGAGCCCATATTAGTCTGAGTGAACCATTAACTAAAGCTATTACTGATGATGATATCGAATCTTTAAGCAAGGAATTGAGTTCGGTAGAGTCATTTGAAATAAATTATGGTCCATTAAGAACTCATCCGCCATACCCTGGAGTAACTTTTACGATAACACCAGAAGATAAATTTTCTTTGCTTAGAAAAATTATCCACAGCAACAAGTTGTTTGCAGGGGTTGAGCTAAAAAGATCTACGATAGTACCACATATGACAATAGCCGAGTTCATAACAAATGAACAAACAACTCAGATTTATGATGAATTGAAGGATCAAGTGGAATCAGGGAAATTCATGTGCCAGGAGATTGTGCTGGCTGTACCTGATAATAATATGTATTTTAACCGTGTTCTCACTATTCCATTAAAAAAGAAGTAACCCATCTGAAATGAAAGCCTTACTAATAGTTGATCTACAAAGGTGGTTTTTAGAAGTAGGAAGTGAAGAAAAACTGGAGCTTGTATCTGGGTTAGTAGCAAAGACAAACGAGTTGATTAGGTATTTTGAGAAACACAGTCTTCCAATCATTAAAATTCAAACGGTACATAAAGCAGACAAGAGTACATGGAATTTATGGGCGTTAGAAAATAACATAGGCAGGTTGATCGAAGGAACAAAAGAAGCAGAATATTCACCCAACGTATATATTGCCAACAATGAAATAGTAATCACCAAAACAAGGTTAAGTGCATTTTTAAGAACCAATCTGGAGGAAAAGTTGATAGAGATGAATTGCGATGAAGTAGTAATTTGTGGCTATTCCACGGATAACTGTGTTGGACAGACAGCTATTGACGCATATGAACACGATTTTAAAGTTATTCTTGCGGGAGAGGCTATTTTAGGCACACAAATCAAATATGGACAATTAATGCTGGATTCCCTCAAAAGAAGATTTGGAATAGTACCAACAAATAATAAAGAAATAATTGAAAATATAGACAACTGCTGAGAATCGAGTGGCAAGAAGTGACGAATAACTCGCCACTTCAGGCCGATAGCAATCGGCCTCACACCACCGAGCGTACGGATCGCGCCTGCCTGCGCGTAGCCGCTTCGGCAAAGGCAGGTACTCGGCGGTTCATAGAACAACTTCACTTTCTTTTGGTCGCTTTTGTGGAAGCATTCTGATATTTGACGCTCAGGTAGTATTCTAGAAAGGGAATATACCCTTTGCGTCTTAATCGTTCTTCCGTTACGGTAGTACCCATAATGGGACTACAAGCAATAGGCCATCCTCCCATGCGAGAGTATGCATATCGTCTTGCCCAGCTTGGTTCAACACCTAATTGCAGGAAAGCTCGCAGGCGACGTTTTTCCTCCCACCCGCTTCGCGGTTCCTTCTCGACAAACATTCCACGAATGTTTCCTGCTCAGTCATCCATTGCTTCCAGATACAATACCGAAGTCGGCAACGTATCCACGCATCTAGATCCCTGAACTTCTGATAGCCCGTGGCATGTTGGAAGTAATTAACCCAGCCTCGCATCAAGTAGTTCAATCTTTGAATGCGTTCCGACAAGGGAATAGGGCTAGTTTTCTTGGTGATGACCTTGATTTTCATTTTGAGCCGTTGCCAACTTTTCTTGGCAATACACAGGCGGTATACACCTTTTGCTCCCTTTTTGTAGGAAGGCACGAAACTGTGCCCTAGTAATACAAAT
Organism: uncultured Saprospiraceae bacterium; assembly: GCA_964533785.1. Taxonomy (GTDB): domain Bacteria; phylum Bacteroidota; class Bacteroidia; order Chitinophagales; family Saprospiraceae; genus JANQRV01. The sequence continues at coordinate 1,896 of CAZHNG010000468.1, forward strand.
TTAGAGGGCCGGCAAATACTCGTTTTCTCTTGATTCACTTCTAGGTGAAGTTTATCTTCGATAAAACGGGTAGTGCTTGCCAATACTCTTTCGGCAGCTCGTTTGCTCTTCAAGAAAATGCTACAGTCATCGGCATAACGAACGAATGCATGTCCCCGTTTTTCCAATTCTGTATCCAATTCATGGAGTAGAATATTACTAAGCAAAGGACTTAAAGGGCCTCCTTGAGGCGTACCCTCTGTTCTAGCTTTGACCAAGCCATCTTCTAGGATACCACTTCTGAGGTATTTACCAATCAACTGCAGTAAGGTTTTGTCCTTAATTCGATTGCGCAGCAAACTCATCAAATAATCATGTTGGACTCGGTCGAAGAAAGACTTTAAATCCAAATCAATGATCCAGACCCTGCCTGTATTGATGTACTCTTGGGCCTTAAATAAAGCTTGGTGAGCAGATCGTTTAGGACGAAAACCATAGCTGTATTCAGAGAAGGTCTTTTCCCATATCGGGCTAAGCACTTGATGGATGGATTGTTGAACTATCCGATCCACTACTGTTGGTATTCCCAACTGGCGAGTGCCTCCTGTCGGTTTGGGAATTTTGACCCCTCTAATCAACTGTGGTTGATAGCTACCTGTTCGTAATTCTTCTTTGATGTCTTCCCAGTGGAACATCAGGTGCCGTGGAAGGTCTTCTGTTTTCATGCCATCCACACCTGCTGAACCCTTGTTGCGAAGAACTGCATGATAGGCCCGAACAAATCCCGGTCCTCCTATCACCCAGCGCATCAAATTGTCGAATTGTTGTAACATAAAAAAAAGTTTAACCTGCCTTAGTCGATTCTTTCGCTCTTGCTACATCCGCTGGACAGCTTCGAGTAGCAGGAAGATATGAACCATCCTCTATAGGCTGTTCCATGTTCAGCCCTTCACGAATTGGCATTTCAGCCAGTCGCTAATATGGCTTCTGCTGACTTCTGGTAGCCTCTGCTAGACAAGTTCGCTCTGCTGGGCATCCCAGATCTCCCCGGGTTCACGAAGAAAGGGGAAGGGGCCCCTTTCTGAAGTTCCTCTTTCCGTTGACTCGGCCCGCATCTACACTACTGGGTTAATGTAAGTTCTGCCTTCAGTGTGATGTGCCACCTTGACGACCCAATCTTGCCTCTTATGCGGTTCCTGCCTGCGGGCCGAACTGCCCTTCGGCAGGCAGGCCTGTTCGTACCTGCCAACTTTTGCAGTCCCACTTACTTCAGACTCCCAATCACTTGAGACGCCCTTGTGGCTTGCTATACGCATACTTACTATAGCGCAAGGAGAACTTTCATCTCCCTAGAGTTCAGAGGTTTTATCTCTCTGAAAATATTCGTAGATTGACTACGATATTGGTGCCCATTCCGGGCACACACATGGTATCAGCTTTGAAGATGCATCGGACATATTCAATGACAATGATCGAATCCAATACCAAGAGACACGAGATGGTGAAAGAAGGTATAAAATAATAGGCAAGGCATTTGAAGCGATCATAACTGTCATCTACACCATGAGGGATCTGATCGTTCGGATAATTTCGGCGAGAAGGTCGAGTAAAGATGAAAGAAAGGCCTATCTTACTAACAAATTGTCAAAAAAAGCTAAAGATGATGAATAAGTTATCCGTATCCGAAGCATTGGCAAAAATAGATGCTGGAGAAGAATTGGAGGGCTACAGTATAGATTTCGACCGGATCAAGGTTGAGGCTTTGGATGTGATGAAATTAGTAAAACACGGAATCAAGGTCCCTGAGGAGGCCGTTTACTACGACGACGAAGCCACTGAGTACGATGAGGAATTTGAAGGGGACTGGGAACGGATTGATTACGATCCAACGGAAGAGTCGGAATTGGCAGCAGAAATTAAAATCACCTTGAATAAAGAAATAAAAACCTGGATAGAATCCAAAGGCATTAAGCTTGATGCACTTGTTGAAGATTTGCTAGATAATTTTTATAGAACTCAGAAATTAATTCCCAAAAAATAGGAAAAGACTTCCGCCCAACAAAAAACTACCCCGTCCAGCCTCCTGTCGTCGGCCGTCGGGTAGCTCGACGTTGGGTCTCATTAAAAATGAAAACATCAAGAAAATAGTTCATTGCTATACACCAAAATTGATTGACAAATCACCTTTACTTGAAAAAAAATCAAGTAACGATGAAAAGAGTATCAATTCTATTAATTCTGCCTATAATACCTTTAATATTACTTGGACAGAAGACAAAGCTAAAAACAGTTAAGTATTACAAATCGAATACGGTCAAAGAAGAGTATCGTGTATTGAAAAAGAATAAACATATCAGACATGGAACTTATACATATTATCACGAAAATGGTGTGATAAAAAAGACAGGGAATTATAACATGAACAAAAGAAATGGAGACTGGAAAGAATTCGACGAGAACGGCAGGTTAAAAAGGATCGTGGAATATCAGAATGGACGAAAAACAGAAGATAAAAAAGTAGGTATTTGGTTAAAGTATCACGAAAAAGGAAAAGTTATAACGGGGTTTGATTACGACAAGAATAAAAAAATAGAAACAATTATTTATATATAGGGTGTTCAGTCTGCCGGTAAAAGGACACCAGCGTTTTTGAATGAAAAATGT
>CAZHNG010000469.1:0-4530 GCA_964533785.1 uncultured Saprospiraceae bacterium
AATTGATATCCATCGAATATCAGCGTTTTGTTGTCTAAAATCTAGCGTCAAGTGTTTAGCGTCAAAAGTCCAATTTTGAACCAATTGCAGATCAAAACCACATAAAATGAATCTAGTCATCAATAAATGGTTAATAGAAACTATTCCATTGGATTTGGCTATTTGGGGTTATTGATATTTACAATTATCATGATGATGCCCAATTAATCATCAATACAGATAATGTCCCCGTTTTCATCAAAGATAATTTCCAAATCGGAATCGGATGCTTCGTCCAATTCCACCATATACTGGATGGTACCATTCGACAACATCAATTGATAGACATCGTCTTCTTCTATTTCAGCGCCCGGATATTCTTCATTGATGGCATCAACAACAGTGGAAGGCAGGTCGTCTGCATCAATTTCTATCTTTTCAAACAGGAATTCCCACTCAAGTGAAAAGTAAAGGTATTTATCTTCATCCTGACCGTCTTCCAATTCAATTTCAAAATAGTAGTCGTCTTCGCAAAGATCTTCTTTTTCAACTTCCTCAATTTCATAGCCTGCATAATTTTCCCGGATGAAACTGAGTACACTACCCGGTATTTGATCGGCGTCAATATCATCATTATCGTAATCATCATCATCGTTATCACCGTCATCATCATCATCGTCATGATCATCACCGTCATCATCGCCATTGTCATCACCATCACTGTCATCGTCCTCGCTTTCATCATCATCAATGCAAAACAAGGAGCCATCCTGATCGATGATCAGCTCAAGGTCGTTATCCTCGGATGAATGGCTTAATTCAACTTTATACCGAACCGTACCATCTGCGTAATTCAATTGCTCTAATTCATCTTCTTCCAAGGAGTAGTCAGGGTAAGAATCAATTTTTTGCCTAACCAGAGCAGGTAATTCGGCCTCGCTAATCTCTATACCGCTTAGTATAAAATTCCATGCCTGATCAAAATAGAGGTCGATATCAGGGCCTTGACCATCCTCCAATTCAACTTCATTATAAACAAATTGATCATCACAAAAATCTTCTGTTCCTACATCTTCTATTTGATAATCGCCGTATTGATCATTGATAAAATCTAATGCAGACGGAGGAATGTCACCGGCTGGGATCAAATCATCGTCGTCCAGATCAATTGGTGTTTGACACGCACCAAAAAGTACTATAATTATTAGAAAGCCATTAAAGATTACTTTATTCATTTTTCTAAGTTTTGGTTAAATAAATTACTTTTTGCGTTATCAGCCGGTTGGCTTGTCTCATCCTTACCCAATAAATACCCGGAACTAGAGTGCCACATCGAACTACATAAATGTTGTTTCCTTGTGCTCTATGATCAACCGGAACCATTCGGCCCATTTGATCATACAATCGTATCCCATGTATCTTATTGGAGGCCTGGATGAAGAATTCGTTTTCTACCGGATTGGGATATATTTTTATCGCATTTTCCACCTTAACCTGTTCACGGTCAGTACTAGATATTACATTAGTCGTATCCTTGACACTAGTAGTATCCGTCGTGACGATTATGTCTATCTTGTCAGTGACGACGGGGATCGTTCGGAATTGATCCGAAATAAGCCGGACGCTATCGATTTCCAAGGTGAACGTATCCCTTTCCAGGCCCAGAATAATGTCCTCAATGACTATGGTAAAAGAGCCAATAGTGGATTCGCGGATCGGAATTGCCCGTTGATTGGTTCTGGTAATGGCCAACATAGCCGTGCCCTGATCCTCATCCTCTTCAAAGAGATCTTGTACCAAAGAACCGTCGGCCTCAATCCAATTATTCTCTGCAAGGTCAAAATCGATTTCCTCCTCCTCTAACAAAGCGGATCCGTATTTTAGAGAGAAGGCAATGCCGTAGAAATTTTCGACTGATTGATCCGAATTGGCAAAGGAAAGGTCAATATTGACCGCAGCTCCTGGCAAAACAACAGGAGTACTGGTTTCGAGCCGTAGCATCGGGGCTGATGAATTGGCCGCAGCGTTGACAAAGTCATCTGAAAATACCTGGCCACGAATTTCACCGTAATTACCCTCGATGACGTCCTCAAAATCGCTTTCATCAACTACCCCGTCGCCGTTGCAGTCTGCGTAAGCGTAGTTAAGTCCGTCGGGAAAGTTTTGATTCCAAAGATTCGGCAAGGGAAAAGCCTCCCATTCCTCAGAAATTTCAGCCCTGGAAGGACCGGTAGCGCCGAATGCTACCCCCCAATACAAAACGTCAACTCCATTGACCGTACCATTATTGTTAATATCGCCAGGCCAGACCACCTGTGCCCGCAGTCCAATACAGAGGTTGGCTATTGTAAAAAGTAGCGTAATCGAAAATCGGATCATTTTACTAGTAGTATTCATGAGCACTTTTGTTGGTTACAAACATACCGGCTTTATAGGTTGGAGAAAAATACATTATTTTTGATTTGCCGGATCAGGATTTATAAAACAATTATTCTAAATAAAAATATCATTTAAAATAAATTGATAATCAAAAACTTAATAAACCACATTAAATTATTTTAAATGTAAAATAAAAATTTGCCGAAATGAAAAACAGCAAGTTAGTGCTACTATTAGAAAGTTTCGACAGCAAAGAATTGGAATATTTCGAACAGTTCCTCAGTTCTTACTACTACAACAAAAATGAGCGATTAATGTGCATTTTTAAAGGCTTGGCTTCTTTCCACCCCAATATATCAGAAAGGATTAAAGACAAGCGTGCACTTTTTCGTTACGTCTTTCCAAATGAAGTATACGATGAGAAAGGCTTCCGTTATTTGCTGAGTGATCTCAACCGTTTGGGCGAGCAATTTTTAGGTGTTCAAGGCATGAAAAAGCAATCTTTAGAAATGGACATCCAGGTGATGAATGAGTTATCCAGGCGCAATTTAAAAAAAGCCTACCAAAATAGGGTCAGACAGTTCCATAAAGCATTGGAAAGGATTGCCATACCCGAAAAAGATAAATTGCTTCTTCAACTAAAGTTTGAAGAACTGAAGCAAAGGCATTTCGAGCGTTCTCACAAAAGACAACTGGATTTTACAGTCCAGCGATTAAGCGAATTACTGGACAGCTACTATTTCCTGTACCGCTTACGCGTATCCTGTGCGATGTTAGATCGCCATACAATTTTTGGCGAGTCTTATCAAATTAACTTATCCGATGAGTGGATTCAACATTTAAATCACCATTCCTATTTTGATCATCCCATCATCAAGATCTATTTTACCGTTTACCAGGCATTAACAGAAAAGGAACAGGAGGATTATTTCAAAAACCTGAAATCCTATCTTACAACCCATGAAAAAGAGATCTACCACAAAGACCTAAAGGATATTTATCTATTTGCCATTAATTACTGCGCCCGGAAAATCAGAGAAGGCAAGCAGCATTATATGACGGAGGCACTCAATTTGTACATTAAGGGAATTGATTCAACCATCTTGTTAGAAAATGGACACCTAACGCCCTGGACTTTTACGAACGTGGTCAAGCTCTCTCTTAAATTAGAAAAATATGAATGGATAGAACAGTTTATAGAACATTATGGGAACAAACTCCTACCTGAATTTAGGGAGAATGCCCTTCGGTTCAATCGGGCCGAACTTTATTACGTTACCAACCGGTATGATGATGCCCAAAGGGAGTTAATTGGAGTTGTCCTATCCGACCTTAATTATTACCTGGGAGCGAGAATACTATTGGCGAAAATATATTTCGAGACCAAGGAAGAGGAGGCTCTTCTTTCATTACTAGCTTCATTCACCATCTTCTTGAAAAGGAATAAAAAAATATCAAAAGACATCAAAGAGGCCTGTTTGAATTTCTGCGCCATTCTATTTCAAATCATTAAGCGATCCCCTAAATCACTACAGAAAACCAAAGAAAAAATGGCGGCAATGGATTTATTGACGGAAAGAAAATGGTTACAAGAACTCTTAACCCAACATTAGTATTTTAGGCAGCGCTGGAAATGGGTATTATCAAATGCGGTGTGAATAGTAGTTAGTATTAGTCACTGGGGCATAGCTCCTGTATTTGATCGGTTTTTATTTCCGTATTTTCGGGCACTGTGATTCTAATCACGATCTGCATGCAGGCGTGGATGTAATATTGCCCCAAAAATCAATATGCGTAAAGTGATCAATGACTGGAAATTTGTGGTAGTAACCTGTCTTACCTTAGGATTGGCCCCTTTCTTCCCGGAGCCCCATTTTTTCGGGAAAGTGAGGTGGATAGCCGGTGGGGCGGTGGGCATGACACCGATGGATTGGTTTGACTTTTTCTTTCACGGGTTGCCCTGGATGCTTTTGTTGCGTTTGATCACGGTCAAGTCGGTCGCCCTGATCAGGTAGCTATACTTGACGCGGAAGTGGTTTGGGACTTCCCAAACCTACTTCGGTCAGTATATACGGTACTTGAAGAGGCCGTCTCAAAAGTTAGAATTTGGAAACAAATTTGACTTCCGTTTCCTCTTTTGGAGGCCGTCCTAAGGGCACTCCTCCAAATCGT
>CAZHNG010000470.1:0-4507 GCA_964533785.1 uncultured Saprospiraceae bacterium
GGCTACCGGGACGGACGATAACCTTACCGTTCAATCCTCAAAGATCGGCCGGACCAATTTGCTAAAGACTATTCAAGGCCCGCTCGGCGGTACTTTCACCTTTGATTATGACTTTGCGGGCAATACGCAGGATATGCCTTTCTCCAAGTGGGTGCTTACGTCGGTAACGCTTCATGATGGTCTGCCCGGTGACGGGGTGGATACCATGCGGCGGGAATACGCTTACGAAACACCGTTTTACGACCGGCACGAACGGCAGTTTTACGGATTTGCAAGAGTGATCGAATCACACATCGATAGGGGAGAGGTGGCGAGGAAAATTGTCTCCGAGTTTAATGTCCGGGACTATTACACCAAGGGTAGCATCAGCAAACAAACGCTCCTGGACGGTGCAGATAATATCTACCAGGAAACGGATTATGTCTACCAGTTAAAAGAAGTCATCAGCGGTGTTGCTTTACCACTCAATTATAGAGAACGCGATGATGGCAGGGCATTTAATGCCTTGATCCAACAAACGGTGACTTACTTTGAAGGGCAACCGGACCGTCCCCTCAAAAGGATCCTGACTTATGCTTACGATACCCTCGGAAATGTCATTACAACAACGGATAATGATCTGGCCGGTTCCAATATCAAAACCGAACGGGAATACTACTATGATCCCGACCGGTATATCGTTTCCAATGTCCTCAGGGAAACCGTTTCTTCGGGTGGTAAAATATACCGGCAGACGGCATACGAGCTGGATGAAAACGGCGACATCCTCGAAATCCGACAACGTATCGATGAAGAAAATTTTGCCGTTGCCAATATGACCTATGATGCATACGGGAACGTGCTCACCCTGACTAAGCCCGAAAACCACAAGGGCGAACGGCTTACCTACACCTACATCTACGATGAAGAAGAGCATCAGTATCTCATTCACGAAATGAATAGCTACGGTTACGAGAAGGCCTATACTTACGAACCCCTGTACAATGAATTGACCAGCTATACGGATTGGAACGGCCACCAAACTTTATACACTTATGATAGCAAGGGGCGAAGTGCAACGGTGACTTACCCCTACGAAGTGGAAGCCGGATTGCCTTATTCGGTCAAATTTGAAAACTATCCCGATGCGGAAGTACCTTATGGCCTCGCTCATCACTATGATCCCCAACACGAGGAGGATCTGTTCGTGTATTCTTTTGAGGATGGATTACACCGGACGGTGCAGACCAAAGTAACCGCCGACCTTTTCAACGGCGAGGGCATTCCCGGCAGCGTTGCTCTGATCGTTTCCGGTACGGATGTGTACGACGGCCTGGGTAGGATCGTGGCTTCGTATCTGCCCGTTACCGAACCATTGAACAACGGCCCGGTTTTCAATGGTGGAAGGGATAATGTAAATCCCACCCGCTATGAATTCGATGTGTTCGACCGGCCGGTAAAAATTACGGATACTTATTTAGCGGAAACGCAAATAGCATACCTGACGGGCACGGATAATAACGGCAATGATGCCTTAATCACCAAGACCACCAATGCCCTGGGTAATACGCAAAGCCAGTATTTCAATATGCGGGGCAATCTTACCGCTTCCCGGTACGATGGTCCGCAGGGCGATATCTGGACGAATTATTACTACGACGGCTTCGCGCAGGTGGAGCGCATCGTCGATCCGAAAGGAAACGAAACCCTTTATACTTATGATCTGATGGGACGAAGGACCTCGGTGAAGGTGCCCGATGCCGGATTGACTGAATTGCGTTACGATGCGGCGGGTAACTTGCTCGAGCGCATCACGGCTACCATCCGCGACGTCATCTCCAAAGACGGTTCCATTCGCTATTCCTATGATCACGAGCGGTTGGTCCAGATCGATTATCCCAAATACTTTCAAAATAAAGTGCAGATCCATTACGGTACTGCTCAGGACAGCTTTAACCGGGTAGGGCGCATTTGGTTACAAGAAGACGCTACCGGCGGGCGGGAATATTTCTTCGATGCCAACGGCCACCCAACGAAAACCATCCGGACGGTCATGGTCAACCGGTCGGAAGTTTACACTTACGTCGGGGAAAATGAATACGATACCTGGGGACGGATCACCAAAATGAAATATCCTGACGGGGAAGCGGTGACCTATCAGTACAACCGGGGCGGCCAGTTGCAATCCATGTACGGTGAGAAAGCAGGGACGACTTATCCCATCCTAAAAAACGCGGGTTACGATAAATTTGCGGACCGGGTGTTTCTCCAATACGGCAATGATGTAGTTGACCAATATACCTTTGATGATAAAGGCCGGCTGGCAGTCAGGAAAACGCGCCTGCCGGATAACACCATCCTGGCGGACGAAACTTACACTTACGATCCGTTGGACGATCTTATTTCCCGGAAAAACTCCGGCCAGGGGTGGCAGGAAATGGGCGGAGCAATAACAGAAAGCTATTCCTACGATATTTTGCAGCGCATGCAAACGGCCAGTGGGAAGTGGACGGCGCAGGAAAAATCGGAAACCTACGACGTATTTTTTGATTATGACGATCTGAATAACCTGACGATGAAGCAGCAGGAGCACCTGGTAAATGAGGATCCTGCCGTCCTTACTTCCCGCATCTTTGACTATGAATACGAGCGTGCAGAGCAACCCACGCGCCCTTCCGAGGTGGGAGGCCGAACCCAGACTTACGATCCCAATGGTAATTTGTTGTTGAGCAACAGCCAGGCCATTTTCAATTTCGATCAAAATATCTTTGATGAAGAAAACCGTTTGCTGGGGCACTCGAATAATGGTTACATCAGCCGCTACACCTACGATGCCTTTGGTATTCGCACCATTAAAAGTCACGGAGAAAGCCAGGGAGTCTTCGTCAATGGCGCTCCCGCCGGATTTCTGGAACACAAAACGAATTATAAGGTCGAGGTCAGTCCCTACTTTACCGTCTATCCCGATGATTACCGGAAGCATTATTTTATTGAGGAGACGAGGGTCTTAACGAAGATCGGAACCGGTTTATTCCAAACCAATTTGGGCAGAGGACCCGAATTGACCGCCGGCGGGATCGACTATAAATCCAGGATCCAGCAGTACGAAAGGTCCATCCTGGATTATTACGCTTCCCTGGGGGTGCCGCCGGGGCCACCTACCTTATTGGCTTTGTTGGGGCAGCCGGAGATCAACTTTACCAGTTTACCGGATGCTGAAAACGAAAATCCCTATACTATGCCGCCGCCCAACTGGCCAAACATTGCGCCGCCGGATACGACCGGCCCTCCTGGTCCGCCCGTTTTTTATGACGTTGAAGATCTGACCCGGGAAAACGTGAAGGCCGGCTACAATTTTGTACGGGGGGAACTGACTAGGGAACTGGAGCAGTTTTACTACCATTATGATTGGTGGGGCAGTATGCACTATGCTACTGATTATGCGGGCTTTCCCCGGCAGTACGCGACTTATTTCCCCAGTGGTGAACGCTGGATCTACCAGCATTCTTCCCGTGATGAAAGCGAATTCTTTTTTGCCGGACTGACCTTAGACGAGGAATCGGGGATGTACGATTTCGGTAATATCTATTACGATCCGGTAACCAGCCTGGAGCTGAGTTTAGATCCCGTTTTGCAAAACTTCGGCCAAAAGACTTTCCTGCAAAGAATGGAAGGCGATTTTTACTATGATTATTTTGACCGGGACACGGATGACCAGACGGATTTCGATACGGAGATCTTGAATTCGGAAAGGCCGGAGCCATTCTTGGCAAATTCCGCAAATGGTAAGCAATGGGTCGACTTGATTCGGGACGCGCTTCTAGCAACCAGCCCTGATGATCCGGGCGACAAATGGGACCGGAAAAACCTCCCTAAAGCCATCGTGAAAAAGGAGGGGAATTGGGAAATCGAAAAGAACCCTGATTTTGATGATAGCGGTTTTACTTTTCCTTTGAGCGAGCTTTTACCGGACCTAAACGCGTTAAATGCTAAAATGGGGGGTAAGATCGACCTGAGCAATAAGAAGCAGTACAAAGAACTGAAGAAATTATATTTCGCGCGAATGAAAAAAGAGCGGAAGGCCCGGATTAGAAAATTCATCAAAAAACTGAAGGGGACGCAACGGAAGGTTCGGTTTAAGGAGAAGGGGTGATTGGGGTTTCGCTTGGTTACGATGGTTTTGCTTCTTGGATAAGTAGGAAGGAAGCTTGGTGGGACGTTGGATTTTTTTGTATGTCGGAAGGTGAATTTGTTGTGGAGAAGTAGGGGGTTAGATTAGGAAATAACTTGCTATACAGTGGGTTAGAAAAATGTTCTATGCCATCTATTAAAACCTTAAAGTTTCATAATTAGATAACTTTCTTTATCTTTAAAAGCAAGTTTTCCAACAAAATGCCAGTTATTAAGATCCTCGACTCGATCAAAATTTATATTTACTTTTTTGATCATAACCCACCACACTGGGTGCAGCCTAAATCTGATGTAAAGTAACGACAAGGAAATATTCTTGCTGTCATGAGAAAGAAAG
>CAZHNG010000471.1:0-4502 GCA_964533785.1 uncultured Saprospiraceae bacterium
CTGACGGTACCGTCAGGAGAGTGTGAACATAACATAAAATAATTCTGCTCTACTAAGTGCTTGGACATAAATATCTTCAACAAATTTTGGTTTCTTTTTCCTTTCAGCTATGTTAAAAATACTCGTCAGAACTAAGGCTATGCCTGCGTTTTTTGCCTTGCTGAAAGAAAAAATAATTCCAAAATTTAAGTTAAACCTATTTATGTCCAAGCACTTACTTAACCTTAGTCAGTAGTTAAAAATATTACAATCAAACTTTTGAAATATTCAGTAGTAAATGGAAAGCAGTCATTGAATTTTGCTCATTTAAAATATTGCCAACCTCAATTATTGGTCAGATTCATTTTATTACTGTGTTATCATAAGACTTGTCTGGGATTTACAATTTGAGGGTGGCCCAAAAATAAACTACTCACCAACTAAACCTTTTCGAATCAGTCTACCACTTGAAAGCATGATAAAACATCATACTTTTTCTGGTCACGTTCAATCCTAAAATTTGCAATTCGTAAAATGACATAGATTCTAAGTATTTTCAAATCGGTTATTTCAGTGTCGGTTTTCAAATGGTACAATGTGGTAGTTTTTCTGGAACATCATTAAAAGATGTGTTCCCATCACTTTTATCTTAATAGGCTTGAAAAGAAACACTTAAGCAAAATAGCGGAACTGAGAATAAAGACAGGCAGTAAATTCCACTTTAGTTACTTGAGGTTTATAATGCAAAAGTATCTATTTAATTTATACATGCAAAATATTATTCGCCCTTTTTGTTAAAAAACTGTTTTCTTTTGTGTAACGGATTTTCCCTCCCATTTCAATGCTAAAATCCTCTTCAGCCCGGTAATGGCAGGCGATACAGCTTAAATTGACAAATATATTGTACGCAACGTATTTTTTGTAAAGGATTTGGTTTATTCATTTATTTATAGTATTTTTGTAAAAATAAAGTACGCAACGTGTATATTCAGAGAATAACAACCAAACAAAACGGAAAATCTTATACCTCCATCTGCTTATGCCGCAGCTATCGTGAGGATGGCAAGCAGAAACGGGAAATCCTGGCTACCATGACCAAGTGGCCAAAACATGTGGTGGACGGAATTGAGAAAAGTTTGAAAAATCAACCAGTTACCACCCTAAAAGACCTCGAACAAAAACAAGGAAAAAGCATTGGTGCAATTTGGATGCTTTTTGATTTAGCCAAACAAATTGGGTTAACTAAAGCTTTTGGCCAGGGTAAACAAGGCAAACTGGCCTTACTACAAGTTTTAGCCCGCTGTATTGACCCTTCCTCCAGGTTGCACATCGCCAATTTCTGGCCGGATCATTATGCACTCGAAGAAACGCTAAAAATTCAAGAACCCTTCGACGAAGACGACTTGTATGAGAACCTGGATTGGCTGTGCGACAATCAACAATCCATAGAAAAAAAGCTATTCAGGCAACAGCATGGTGATAGCGAAGTTAGCGAGATTTATCTGTATGACGTAACTTCTTCTTATTTCGAGGGCCAGCAAAATGAACTAGCTGATTATGGCTACAATCGAGATGGGAAAAGAGGAAAAAAACAAATTGTGATCGGTTTGTTGTCTAACAAAGACGGAGATCCCATCAGTGTGGAAGTTTTTGAAGGTAATACCTCTGATTTAAGCACCTTCAGTTCTCAACTTAAAAAACTCAAAGACCAATTCGGGATCAAAACGGTTGTCATTGTGGGAGATAAAGGAATGATCAAAAGCAAACAAATCGATGAAGTAACTCAGTTGGAGTGGAATTACATCACCAGCATTACTAAAGCCCAAATACAAAAGCTACTAAAACAGGATATCTTTCAAATGGAATTATTCGAAAGCGAACCGGTTGAAGTGCAAGATGGCCAGATGCGTTACATTCTGCGAAGAAACCCTGAGCGTGCCACGCAAATGAAGGATAACCGTTTGAGTAAAATACTTAAAATTCGGCAACATTTAGATCAACAAAATCAATACCTTAAAGACCATCCCCGAGCACAAGTACTAACGGCACAAAAGAAAATCGAGACTCAAATCGCAAAATTAAAACTAAGTAAAGCACTGAGCATTCAAACTGAAAAACGAACTTTGAGTCTAATCACAAATGAAGCAGCATTGCAGGAACTTCACTTACTCGATGGTTGTTACGTCATCAAAACCGAATTGGCTAAAAAACAAGCTACTACTCAACAAATCCACGATCGTTACAAAGATCTCGCTAAAGTCGAACACGCCTTCAGGACTATGAAAACCGGTCTGGAAGAAATCCGCCCCATTTACGTAACAAAAGAATCAAGAACCAGAGGCCACGTATTTGTATGCATGTTAGCCTATAAAATCATTCACCGCTTGAGGACAATACTCGAAGTGTTTGACCAACTTCCTACTATCAAGGATATAATCAAAAGCATGGATGCTATCCATTATTCTGAGTATAAATTAGACGGCCAGGTTATTAAAATCATCCCTTCTACCTTCAACTCCATCCAAGAAAAAATTATTGCTCTGCTCAAAATCAAGTTCCCGACTGCCATGTACGCAAAGTAAAAAAGGTGCCTGAGGACCTGGAACCCCAGTGAACACTGGGGAAGAAACGAGGTCTGGAGTCATAATAAAAAGGAAAATCCGGTGTAATATTGAGGTTGATAGTTTACATAAATGAATGAGGCAGTCTTATAACTACCTTGATAAGACTGCCTCATTCTATATATTATACAGATAACGATTTAGCCTCTACTCTCACTCCAACACCACCATCTTCCGTATTAACCGATACCCCCCTTTCTCCAAAACCACATAATGTAACCCATAAGGCAGTCCATCCCGCGTAACCTCCACCTCATTATACCCCTTACGCCCTTCCATTTCGAATGACTTCACCGTCTTACCGCTCATATCCAGGATACGCATGGTGACCAAACCGGCTGAGGGGATCTCAAAACCAATGACCGTAGAATACATAAAAGGATTGGGTTTATTTTGGTACAACTGTAAACTATCGCTCACAAAATAAGACTTCCATCCTTTTTGGGCGGGACGTTCCTCTTTACGTTCCTCCTTTTCCGGTTGTGGATTCAGCTCCGGATCTTCCTGCCAGCTATCGTTGATCATGGATTCATCCATTTCCGTTTCGTAATCCGGGTCATGGAGATCTTCGCCTTCGTCCATTGCTCCACCCTGGCAGACGCTGCTGCTGTCGGCAAATACCAGTAGTTCTACCTGGTCGGATTTGAGGGGGCAGTCGCCTTCGTATTCCGCCGTGGTGGCCGAGATGGTCACGATGCCATTGGTGATGTCTTCCGAACCAAAAGTATAAGTATTGGAAATGCCTTGCAGCGTATCCAACATCCCATCGCCGTCAGTCTCCCAGGTGGCTGTGGGGACTCCGTCTAAACTGACACTCAGATCTACTGTATCGTCGGGACAAAAGTAGGCGTTATTAGAAAGTACGTTGAGACGGATCGACGGACCTCCGGGTTGAATTTTTACCTGAACCGTATCAATGGCCGTACAGCCATTGGCATCGGTGACGGTCACCCGGTAATCCGTAGTTCCCATGGGAAGAACGTTCAAAGAATCATTGTCTACCGGATAATTGGTCCAGTCAAAACTGTAGTCCGGTGCCCCGCCACTCACGTTGGCGGTCAATAGCACGCTGTCGCCGGCACAGGCTATGATGTCGTCGCCGGCATCGATCGTGGGTGCCTCGGCGTCGATCACCTCAATTAAAATGACATTGGAACTAAAGATGAGATCGAGATTGCCTTTCCAGAAGGCCCAGCGTACGAAGTAAGTCGTTTCGGTTAAAGGACCGGGATCGTAGGATTCACCTTTTGCGCCGGGAATTTCTTCCCATTTGTGACCAAATAAGCGGAAATTGTCATCACAGGGCGTGGTGCTTTTCATCCATTTGAAGATAAACTCGTGCGGTTCAGGTTCTTCACCGGGTACCATAGGATAACTGACGTGGTAAAGTTCCTCCGGATCATTGTCGGAGCCGCATAGTACCTGGTCGTATTCGATCAGACCACCCCGATATTCCGGTTGTTCTATTTCAAAATAAGCATCATCGACGGCCTCGCAACCGTTGGCATCGGTAACGGTAAGGGAATATTCACCGCCCGGTAATTCATTAAGTACCGCAACGGTATCTCCCGTACTCCACAAATACGTGTAAGGTGGCGTACCGCCCCAAGCCCGTGCATCGGCCATCCCCACTATAATTTGCTGGCAATTTTTCATAGTCATCACATTGATCCGGGCTTTCAGGTCGCAGTCTACTGCACTAATTTCGGTTGAGTCAACAGCCGTACAGCCATTGGCATCAGTAACGGTGACCTGGTAGGTACCGGCGGCTAAGTCCATGACATCCTCGGTTTCTGCACCGTTTGACCACAAGAAAGAAAAGGGTGGCGTACCGCCGGTAACGGATAGGTCAATACTGCCGCTACCACCCGTGGAAGTCGCTTCCAAAGTAAGCGCAATGGG
>CAZHNG010000472.1:0-4501 GCA_964533785.1 uncultured Saprospiraceae bacterium
TAGAGATATGGAGAGCATAGAGTTTAAAAAGAAAAAATTGAAATTTTTTCTTTTTGGGCTCCATGCTCTTAAACGTTTGCCCAGGCCCATAAGGACACTACGTGGACGGCTATGGTAAGCCGGAAGGCAAGGAGTTTTTTGATCAAAGAAACAATGACAAAATTAATCACCGCAAAGAAAACGCAAAGGCCCGCAAACCTGCCTTTGCGGCTTAAGGCATACACATAAGTTTTTTATGGACTGATATTCAGTTTTTTAGAAGGGTTTTTATCCAAACGGAATTTGGCAAGTTATGCTGCATCATAAATAAACGAAATGTATATACCATAGCCTTTGCGGCATCGCAGGCAGGGATTTTTTTTCTTTGCACTTCTTTGCCCGACTTAGTCGGGGTGAATGATTTGGCCTTATCGCCTTAGTGTTGACTTATGAGACAACTTTTATGGTCTGGCCTGGATCCCAACCTCACCCCTTCAAGCCCTCAATCAACAACTCGCTTAAGGACTCCTGGAGTTCTTCTTTACGAATCTGTCCTTCCGGTTTATACCAATCGTAGATCCAGCGGATGGAGGAAAAGATGGTGTGCAGCATGATGGTTACGGGTAAGTTTTTGATCTCTCCGTTTTCGATACCTTTTTCGATGATCGCTTTGAATTTGGATTCGTATTTGCGACGCAATTGCAGGAAATTTTCGAGATGGGGCTGACTGAGGTGCCGCCATTCATCGTTGAAGGCGGTAATGGAGGTGATATCCTGGGTGGCGATCTCAATGTGGAAGTGGATAAGGGCTTTTATTTTTTCGATGGCGCTAAGGTCAGCGTTTTCTACCCACTCCATTTTTTCGAGAAAAAGGGCGGCGTTGGCGAAGCAGATCTCTTTGAGGATCTCTTCTTTGGAGCCGATGTGGTTGTAGAGGCTGGAAGCTTTGAGTTGAACGGCTTCGGCGAGGTCACGCATGGAGGTCGCCGTGTATCCCTTGTCGCGGAATAAACGAGCAGCGGCTTCGTGGATGGCTTGTTTTTTTGTTTTGGGTTTGGTGAGGGTCATGGTTTAAGTGAGTTTTTATGACTATTCAAGACTTCGTCTTTCAAAGCTTTTATTGAACCTTGGAGAACATAGATTCCATGGAGGTTTGAGAATTGTTTGACTTTTCAAAACTTTGTCTTTCAAAGTTCTAATTAAAATGTGGGAAATATAGCGTTTTTTGACTTTTAAGTAATGATAACACAGATGTCTTACGCTAAAATTTTTCAAATTTTACGATGCTTGCACTACAAAGGCTTTTGATGATACAACCTTTACTATTTCTCGTCCTCAATGTTAACATACCTAAATCTCAAAATACAATCAATCATCAAAGCTGATTTTGACGGAGTCGGAAGTGGGGACTGACTGGCAGGTCAGAACGTAGCCGGCTTCTACTTCTTCTGGTTCCAGGGCGTAATTGACGATCATGTCCACCGAACCTTCGAGTATTTTTGCGCGGCAGGTGCAACAGACACCACCTTTACAGGCAAAAGGCAGGTCAAGGCCTACCCGGTGACCGGCGTCGAGGATGGTTTGATCCTCCGGCATCATTTCAATGTTGTAGTGACTGGCATCCAGGGTAACTTCCACGGTGCAGGCAGTCTGACGCTTGTGTTCTTTTACTTTCACCTTTTGTTTCTGGGCGGTTGTATCGGTGGTGAACAGTTCAAAGTGGATTTGCTGACGGTCGATGCCTAATTCCAGTAAAAGGTCTTTGATCGATTCTATCATTTGCTGGGGACCGCAGATGAGAAATTCATCCACACTATCAATATCTACCAAACGGTCGAAAAAGATGCGGCATTTTTCAGCGGAGAGCCGCCCTGAAAACAAGTCGATATCCTGGCTTTCGCGGCTGAGAATATTGTAGACGCTTAGCCGGTCCATGTATTCATTCTTTAGGCCTTCGATCTGTTCTTTAAAAATGATGCTGTCCGATTTTCTATTCCCGTAAAATAAGGTAAACCGGCTCTTCGGTTCTTTATACAATACAGACCGCAGGATGGAAAAAATAGGCGTGATACCGCTACCGGCAGCAAAGGCCAGGTAGTGTTTTTTGTGTTTTTCATCCAGGTTCGTATAGAAACGGCCCATAGGCGTCATTACATCCAAAGTATCCCCTGGTTTCAATATTTCGTTGGCAAAGGTGGAAAATAAGCCTTCCTCCAACTTTTTAACCGCAACTTTGAGTTCCGGATCAACGGGGCTAGAGCAAATCGAATAGGATCTACGGACGGATTCACCATCGATTTCCGTCTTTAGCGTCAGGTATTGTCCGGGAATAAACTGGTATTCTCTTCTCAACTCCGGAGGAACATCAAAACCAATTGACACACAGTCTTTTGTTTCCTGATCAATCGATTTTATGGTTAGTGTATGAAACTTTGGCATTGGTCTCTCACTTACTTAATTAACATAAACAAATACGAATGAACGTTCGTTCGTATACAAAGGTAAGAAAAGAGGATATATTTTGGTTAAAATACAAACGTGTTTCACAAAAATTCGTGAAACACGTTTGATTCAAGTTCAACCCTTTTTATACAATAGTAAATCGGCTATTGCACAAGAGCGGTATATGCTGTCGGCAAACTTAAAAACTAAATTAAGATAGTTTATTGACGTGCTTGCTCAATTTACTTTTGAGATTAGACGCCTTGTTCTTGTGCCAGGTTTTTCTTTTTGCCAATCTATCGATCATGCTAAAAACCTTGGTTAGGAACTCTTCAGCTTCCTTTTTATCGCTCATATCGCGCAATTTCTGGATAGCCGATCTGGTAGACTTCTTGTAATATCTGTTTTGAAGTCTTTTCTTAGCGTCCTGTCTAATTCTTTTCTTCGCTGATTTATGGTGTGCCATAATTAAAATATTCTAAACTTTTTAACGGAGCGCAAAGGTAGCATTTTCTTTTGATCTTTAAAATTTATTAGCAAAGAAAATGAAGACCCTGTTGGAAGATTTCATTGGGGTAAATTCGCTTGTGCTTTTTAGATACCAGATGTCAGATGTCAGATGCCAGATGTCAGATGCCAGATGTCAGACGCCAGATGGTGTGAGACTAGGGGGTATTAGAGAGTAGAGTGTGCGGGTACTTACTAAAGATCTGGTGATTGGCCCCAGGACAGAGAGGGCTTTAGATGACCCGCATTGCTTGTACCAAAAAAGTAAATGAAAAAGGCATCGCTACCCAAAACCAGGGCGATCCAACAAATAATAAAAACAACATAACCGCAGTAGAGACCAAAAATAAAATCCAATCTAATCCGGTTGATTTCTTTTCTTCTGATTGTACACTCATGATATTCAAATTCGAATTTGAAAGATTAAAATCATTTACTTCTGCAAAGCTAAGAACTGTAAGTAATTATTCCTAACGCAATCTGTCAGCTGAACGTACTAATTTTTCGTCCTTACTGATGGCACGGTTGGCCAGCAAGGCCAGAATGATGCCTACGACGGGCAATGCAATTCCCAATTTGGCATCCACATTCGCTTGTTCATTCCAATTAGACTGATCCGTGTAAAATAAAAAGCCGGCAAAACCGAGGGTAATGAAGATGACGATCACAGAAAGGGTAGAAAGGCGTTTTTGCAGCTTGCGATTATTAAATAAAAAAATGGCTACCAAAAACAACAAAGCTCCCACACCACCAGCCAAGTATAATACGGGATTGTCAAATACATTAAATGCCTGATCGGCAAAAAGGCTTGAACCTTCGATGGTTTGCGAGGTTGTTGCAAAAGGTAAAAAAGCCGTGCCACCTACTGCAATGGCCGCTATTAGCAAATACAAAGATTGTATACGTTGTATCATAATATTTTCTTAGATAAAAGTGAACCTCAGATTAAAGACGCTAGATGTATTGACCTCAAAACTTGGGACAATTTTTATCACCGTAAAGAAAGCAAAGAGAACGCGAAGTTCTTTTTTCTTAGCGTTTCTTCGTGGTCTTTGCGGTGAGTAAAAACCTTTGCCCCCATGTTTACCCGGCAGTACAGCTAGACGCTAGACAGAATAACAGTAACCCCCTGATAATCAGCAGATAAATTCAAGTAGGACGACCATCCTCAGCAATTTCTTATGTGAAACGTACGTAGGTTGCCACCAAAACACAAAAGCTCAAAATCCACACAAAAAAGATTAGTGCAATTTTCTGTTCCTGCCTGCCCGTAACGACACGGTCAAGCAGGCAGGTTAGTGTTTTTGTGGCAATTTTTTCTACGTGTAAATTCTACATGATAAATTGCTGACGACCATCCTCAAATACCTTATCTAACTGAATATCAAACATTTAAATGTTATGTCGAAAGTCTAGTTAAGAATACATCGTAGTATTAGTTCCGACAAATTATCCGCAAAAATACTATATTTAGCAACTTTTAAAAGATTTGGACTTTTGACGCTAGATTTTAGACACCAAAACGCTGATATTCAATGGATATCAATTTTTCAGAATAAATAAAATTTCCGTT
>CAZHNG010000473.1:0-4498 GCA_964533785.1 uncultured Saprospiraceae bacterium
AGATCTGGATGGACTCGTCGGGTTTCATCATTCCGCCGCCACCTTCTTTCGTGGCGCCATCATGTCGCGCATGACGCCCGAGACGCCGTCGGTCCGGACATCGATCACCAGCCCCTCGGACGTCACGGTGACCCGGCGCACCAGCAACTGCACGATCCGGGTCTGCTCCGCCGGGAACAGCTGGCCCCAGACGTCGTCGAACGTCTGCAGCGCGGAGATCACGTCGGCCTCGGCGAAGGCGTGACCCTCGCGCGCCAAGTGGGCAATGACCTGTGCCGTGATCGAGGGCGCGCGCATCACCCGCCGCAACTCGGTCACCACGGCCGCTTCCACGAGGTCGGCAGGAAGGCGGCGCGGGATGCCCTCATCGCTGGGTTCGCGATTCTTGATGACGTCCATCGAGACGTAGTACCGGTATCGCCGCGCCCCCTTCTTCGTGCTGCTCGGGGTCATCGCGGCGCCCGTGGCCGTAAAGATCAGCCCCTTTAGCAGCGCGGGCGCCTGCGCGCGGGTGTTGTTGGCGCGCTTTCGCGGGTTCTGCCGCAAGATGGCATGGACCTGATCCCACAGCTGCGCGTCGATGATGGCCTGATGCTCACCGGGATAGGCCTTGCCCTTGTGGACGGCGTCGCCGCGATAGACGCGGTTCACCAGCACCCTGTAGAGATATCCCTTGTCGACCAACGTGCCCTGCTTGTTGCGGAGCCCTTTGCGGCGCAGTTCGCGCGCCAGCACGGTCGCTGAACCGACCTCGACGAACTGTTCGAAGATGCCCCGCACGGTGGCGGCCTCTTCCTCGTTCACCACGAGCTTGCGATCCTTCACATCGTACCCGAGCGGGACATAGCCGCCCATCCACATGCCCTTCATGCGGGAGGCGCGGACCTTGTCGCGGATGCGCTCGGCCGTGACCTCGCGCTCGAACTGCGCGAAGCTGAGCAGGATGTTCAGCGTCAGCCGCCCCATGGACGTCGTCGTGTTGAAGGACTGCGTGACCGAGACGAAGGTCACGCCGTTGCGATCGAAGACCTCGACCAGCTTCGAGAAATCCATCAGCGACCGCGACAGGCGGTCGATCTTGTAGACGACCACCACATCGATCAGGCCGTCCTCGATGTCGGCCAGAAGCTGCTTGAGGCCGGGCCGTTCCAGCGTCCCGCCCGAGATGCCGCCGTCGTCATACTGATCGCGGACCAGCACCCAGCCCTCGGAGCGCTGGCTGGCGATGTAGGCCTCGCAGGCCTCCCGCTGCGCATGCAGGCTGTTGAACTCCTGCTCCAGTCCCTCCTCGGAGGACTTTCGCGTGTAGACGGCGCAGCGGAGCTTGCGCACGACCGGCTTCGTCATGCCCGCCTCCGATGGTTCTTAAGGCCGAAGAACACGAGGCCGTTCCAGCGAGTGCCGGTGATCGCTCGAGCGATGGCCGAGAGCGACCGGTAGGGCCGGCCCTGCCATTCGAAGCCGTCGGCAGTCACGGTCACTATCTGCTCGACGCCCTGCCACTCGCGGAGCAGCCGCGTGCCAACGATCGGCGTCAGGTCACCGCGGATCCGGCGCAGGGTGATGTTGCCGCCGTCGAGCTGCTCGCCGAGGGCCTCCAGCCGTTTCAATGTTTCCGGCTTCAGGCCGCCATAGACCAATTCCTGAATCCTGTAGGCCAGCCGGCTCTCCAGGTAGCGGCGGTTGAAGGCCGGCGGCTCGGTCTCGAACAGCTCGCGCCACTGCCGCTTCAGGTCCGGCATCGGCGTCGTCTTCAGCGCCGCCAGGCGCGCAGGGATATGATCGGGTTTCGTCATGCGTCTCTCCGCGGGGTTGCGGTTGCATGACGGCATTGGTCGGGCGAAGAGTGTAGCGGAATTTCTCCTGTTTCGTCAGCAAGTTGGCCGTTTTTCGGCAGGCGCAGCCTGACGAGGCCGAGGGCCAGGATCGCGCAGAGCTCGGCGCGCCGCTCGGCCGCCGACAGAAACTCAGGCCTGATTGGATTGGGAGCTCGCATCTTGATCCGGAGGAGAGGTGGTTTCCCCTGACTCCTACCCATCGCCAACGCGATCCGTCCCAAGGTGACGGATTCTTCATTCGACCGGAAGGCGAGTTTGCGATAGCGACATTAAGCTTATAATGCCTAACAATGTATGAGGAAGCCTCGTGGCCAAAGACCTCAAGAAGTTCGTCAATCCGAAGTTCAAGCGGACAATCGACCTGGGCCTCATGCGTCGCCTGCTCCAGCGCCATAAAGGCGGGTTGAGGTTTGATCTGGCGGTGTTCGAGGAAGGCGACGACGAGGAGATCCGAAGTGCCATCCAGGATTTCTTCGCCGGTCCCGAAGACAACTACCCCGAGGGTCTGGTCGCGGACCTCCACCGGATCGCGGAACTCGGCAATGCAAGCGGGCTGGAGCTCATCCTGCAACAAGCGGACCGGCTCGATGTCGATCTCAGGCCTGAGCCCGGGAACGACGACGAAGACGCCCGGCAGGATCCGAAGCATGTCGCGCTACGCGTGTTCTTGGATCATCATGACGTGTTCGACGCGGCGTCGGACATGATGGCTCTGATGGCGCGTAGCTCGCTTGCCGAGTTCGTCGGCCGGGACGAGGGCATCGAGGCGACCATGGAGGATTGCGCGAAGGCCGCGTTCGAAGAAGCCACGGCCATTTTGTTCGAGAGGGATCTCCGCAGCAACTACTGTCGCATCGGATGGTATGACGACGCGGACGAATTGGTTCTGGTGGTCGAGCATGGCTCGCCGATCACCACGACCGATGTCGTCGAGAAAGACCAGAAGAGGGTGATCAGCTGTCGCGCCGCCGAGCACGCCGTGCTCTCCTACACGTCAACCTCGGGGTTGTTGAAGATCGGCGGCGTGGCGAAAGCGCGTCGAGCCGAGGTTGCTGAAATCTTCGCAGGCAAGCTTCTCGGCAGGCCAGAATTCTTCGCCGGCGCAGATGCCCAGAACCTCTATACGCTCGATCCGATTCGACGAGCGGGCTTCGGCTTCACCTTCAACCGCGACTTCGATCCAGGCATCCTGCACGTCCAGATCACCGAGGTCCAGGTCGACCGCATCGGCGCCGATCCCAAGACTGGCGATACACGGGTTTTTCACTCCTACATCGCGCGCGATGGCCGCGACAATGCACTGGCCCGCCTGGGCGAAATGATGGGCAGCGCACCTCTCGGGCAAGACTGGCGCCTAAGCCACATTGTCATCCGCATTCATTTCGCCACCGGTGGCAAGCAGGCGAAGAAGGTGACAGTGAAGGTGAAGCCTCCGGCCCATGCCATGTTCAAGCGTCAGCAGTTCGAGGGCCGCATCATGACGCTCCTTCGCCGCAACGGACTGCTCAATGACCGAGCCACTGCCCCGGCTGCTGTTGCGGCTGAGTGAGGCGGGCGAACCCGCGATCCTGTGGGGCCGCCTAGCGGCGCCATATGCGGGGCGGGCGTTCGATCGCCTGCTCGGTAATGGCGTGCTGATCGAACAGGCGCCGGCAAGCGACTGGGATGTGTGTCCAGACTGTAATTGCGGTCTGGACGCGCGGCCCATCCAAGAGATCAACGGTCGACATACAGCGGCATGCCCGATCGACCGGCGCAGCGACGTCGCTCTCGGCGAGGACGATCTCCGGAGCTTTCGGATCCATTCTCCCGCGCTGGTCCGCGAAATCGCCATGGCTTCCGGATTTGGCGACACGCCGTCGCCGGTAACCGCGTGCGTCTGGCATCTCGGCCAGACCCCCAACCAACGGGCGCTGTTCCTCGCGCTTTCGCGGGATGGGGTTCGTCAACCGGGTTTGATCAGCCTGATGCGCTCGATCGTCCGGGCTTCGCCGATCACAGTGATCGCGCCGGCGACGGCAGGGGATGACCTCGTGCGCTTGGTAGACGCCGGTATCCTCGTCGTATCGATGCAAGACTGTATCGGCGGCAACGTGGCCGCCTTCGCGATCGATCTTTCAATGTTGGAGTACGCTCCGACCGCCGAGCCTCTTTTGGTCATTTTTCGTCAGGGCCAGCGGGTGATCCTGGACGGCAGCGAGATGCACATCCCGCAGCAGCCCTTCAACCTGCTCGTGAGGTTGGCCGAGGCGGTAACGGATCGGAGCGGCTATTTGACCCCACATCAGATCGAGGCTGAAAACAGCGGCCGAGGCGCCGCCGATCTCGTGCGCGAATTGAGGCGTTTCCTATCCGAGACACGGCAAGGTCGTGGCGCCACCCTGATCAAGACGAGGCGGAGCCCGACCGGCTATTTTTTGGCGCTGCAGCCGGAAGGATTCGATCTGCGCCCGTAGAGGCGTTGGGTGGTATCAGGGGTCACCGTCTTCCCATCCTCGCCCATCCAAAGCCCATCCCGCTCCCACCAAGCAAACAGGCGTTTCCGGCAAGCTCCAGGTCATCAACAGCGATGACCCGAGGCCTTCCTGATGCGCTCTTCCATTCCCAGCCAGGATCTTCAGACCCTTCGTCATCAGGCCGACATTGCGGCCCGGCGCCTT
>CAZHNG010000474.1:0-4486 GCA_964533785.1 uncultured Saprospiraceae bacterium
AGCCACTCTTTCGCTTGATGCCTGCGGAAGAGACTGGAATCGACTTTGCCAATATCGTAGAACATACCGCGGAATTCAATATGTACACTTACCGCAACTTTTATAACGGTGGGGGAGTGGGTATCGGAGATATCAACAACGACGGCTTGGCGGATCTCTTTTTTTGCGGTAACCTCAAAGACAATAAGTTATACTTAAATAAAGGTAATTTTAAGTTTGAAGATATAACAGCTACTGCCGGCGTGGCCTCGGAGAATGTATGGTCCACAGGAGTCAGTTTTGCCGACGTCAACGGTGATGGTTGGCTCGACATCTACGTTTGCAAGTCGGGCAAACCAGGCGGGGAAAAGCGCTACAATGAATTGTTTATCAACAACGGCGATCTGACATTTACCGAAATGGCCAAAAAATATGATGTGGCCGACGAAGGTTTTTCTTCTCATGCCGCTTTTTTCGATTACGATAAGGATGGAGACCTGGATTTTTATTTGCTTAACAACTCTTTCCGGCCCGTGGGCGGCTACGATATCCGTCCGGGCTTAAGGGAGGTCCGGGATACGCTGGGAGGAAACAAACTCTACCGCAATGATGGGGAACGATTTACCGATGTCAGCGAAGCGGCCGGCATTTACGGCAGCAGCATCGGGTTTGGACTGGGCGTTAGCATTGGCGATGTCAACCGCGACGGCTGGCAGGATATTTTTGTATCGAACGACTTTTTTGAAAGGGACTATTTGTACATCAACCGGAAAGACGGGACTTTTAAAGAAGACCTCGTTAATCAGATGGGGGAAATCAGTATGGGCTCAATGGGTGCTGATATTTCCGATATCAATAATGACGGCTACCCGGAAGTCTTCGTAACGGAAATGTTGCCCGCTTCCGAAGAACGGTACAAAACCAAAATGACCTTCGAGAACTGGGATAAATACCAGCTCAATGTTAAGAATGGTTATCACCACCAGTTTACCCGAAACGTTCTGCAACTTAATAATGGTAATAATACCTTTAGTGAAATTGGCCGCTTGGCTAATGTACACGCTACGGACTGGAGTTGGAGCGCTCTTATCACTGATCTCGATAACGATGGAGCAAAAGATATCTACGTGTCCAACGGCATTTTTAAAGACCTGCTCGACCAAGATTACATTAACTTCCATTCTAACGATCCCGAAATCCTAGCTTTGATCAGAGCACGCAAAGAAGAAGGTATCCTGCAGTTGATCGATAAAATACCTTCGGAAAAGGTGACCAATTTTGCGTTCAGGAACGACCGGGATCTGACGTTTACGGATTGCACCGAAGAATGGGGCCTGGCTATTCCCAGTTTTTCCAATGGTTCTGCATACGGTGACCTGGATAACGACGGCGATCTCGACCTGGTCGTCAATAACTGCAATATGCCGGCGTTTGTGTTTCAAAACCAAGCCGCTCAACTTGATGAAGCAAACCATTATCTGCAATTTGACCTGGTCGGTGAGGGGAAAAACACCCATGCACTTGGCACGCAAATAACGATCTTCCAGGAAGGGTTGGAACTTTACCAGGAGTTAGCGCCGATGAGAGGGTTTCTTTCCTGCGTAGATGATAAATTACATTTTGGTCTGGGAGAAGCAGAAACTGTTGAACGCATCGAAGTCTTATGGCCCGATGGCCGGGAAACCGTATTGGAAAACGTGCCGGCCAATCAAATATTAACGCTGCGGCAATCGGAAGCAAGTGCAATCGAGGAAACGGAGAACTTCGATCAATCGCCCAAACGCTTACAGGAAATAACCGCCCGGTTGGGTCTTGATTTCAGGCACCGGGAAAATGATTTTGTTGACTTTGACCGGGATAAGATGCTATTCCACATGGTTTCTGCGGAAGGGCCAAAACTGTGTAAAGCCGATGTAAATCAGGATGGAAGAGAAGATTTCTTCGTTGGAGGCGCTAATGGACAAGTTGGGGTACTTTTTCTTCAGCAAGCCAATGGCCAGTTTCGACCGAAGGACCAGCCGGCTTTTGAGCAAGACCGGATGTATGAAGATACCGATGCGGTATTTTTTGATGCGGATAACGATGGCGATCAGGATCTTTACGTAGCTAGTGGCAGCAACGAATTCAGCATGCGGTCTACCTTCCTGTTCAATCGCCTGTACCTCAATGATGGCCGCGGCAATTTCAAAAAGTCGCCCCAAAAACTACCGGCCGGCAAGCCCGAAAGCGTCTCTTGTGTTCGGCCGGCGGATTTTGATCAGGACGGGGATATGGACCTGGCGGTCGGAGTTCGCTTAAAGCCGTCGGTATACGGTGTACCGGTTAACGGGTTTATTTTGGAAAATGACGGGAAAGGGGGATTCCAGGACCGGACTTCTACTCTTGCTCCGGATTTAGAGCAAATTGGTATGATTACTGACTTGCAGTGGGTGGATTACGATCAGGATCAGGACCTTGATTTAATCTTAGTGGGAGATTGGATGCCTGTTACTGTTTTTGAAAACCAGGATGGCCAATTTGAGAACGTTACGGAACAAGTCGGGTTGGGGAAATCCAATGGGTTTTGGAATTGCCTGGAAATAGCAGATCTCGACAGCGATGGTGATCAGGATCTCGTCATTGGCAACCACGGGCAAAATTCCCGCTTCAAAGCCTCGGAGGATAAACCCATTGAAATGTGGGTCAATGACTTCGACGGCAATCGCACTGCCGAGCAAATTATTTCGGTTTACAACGGAGAGGTATCTTATCCGCTTGTTTTACGGCATGATCTGGTCGCACAAATGCCGAAACTGAAAAAGAAATATTTGTTTTACGAACAATATAAAGCCCAAACGGTAGAAGATATTTTTACCGATAAACAGTTGCGTACCAGTGCTAAATCCATCGTATACCATACCTCTTCTAGTGTGGCCATAAATAACGGAGACGGAACTTTTACTTTAAAAGCATTGCCCAAAAGGGCACAATTCACGCCGGTTTTTGCGGTATTGGTAGAAGATTTTAATGACGATCAAAACCTTGATGTACTTTTAGGAGGGAATTTTTACCGCTCTAAGCCGGAAGTAGGGATCTACGATGCCGGCAAAGGATTGCTGCTGGAAGGTAATGGAGAAGGTGGTTTTCAGGCACTACTCCCTTCAGCGTCGGGCATTTTGATAGAAGGGGAGGTCCGGGATATGCTGTCCATTCAGGTCGGTGGGGAAAAAATAGTGATAGTAGCTCGCAATAATAATGGTTTGCTGGCCTACAAAATATTGTAAACCATCATGAGCGAAAAGTGATAATTTTTTAAAAATTGAATTTCTTCGGGCATCATGGAAAAAGGAGCGGGACGAACGTAGTTTTCATTGACGTAAAATTTGTTGACCGCATGGGTCAGCCTGGCATTAACTTCAAAAAGTTTTCCGATATCAATGCCCAGTCCGCCGATGATATTGAGATCGGTTGACCTGAAATCCTCGGTAATATTTTGGTAAACCGTTCCCCGGATATTCCTTGGATCTTTCTCTTCTATTGTTGTATTGATCAGCCGGGCAAAGGAAGCTCCGATTTCAATAAAAATGCCATTTGGTTTTGGATTAAGGTTGTACTTAAATATAATGGGTACTTCAACGTAGTCCAGGGCAATCAACCGGTCTCTGATCTCCTGACCTGGGTCCAGCGTGTTTCCGTGGGGAATTTTGCTGCCTTTCTGACTGTATAGTAATTCCATATTGGCACTGGAGCGGTAGGAGAGGTTGACGATCCCCCTTACGCCGGCGTACCAACCGACTTTATCGAAACCCGTGAAAAAATCACCATCTAGCTGCGACAGATTGATTCCAACTATCGCCCCCGCTCCGAAAGGTTCGTATTTGATCTTTTTTCCCGACTGGCTTTGACCAGTAAAAAATAGTGATAGAATCAATATTAAACATAACAGGCTTTTTACTTTCGTCTTTTCTTTCATACTTCGTAAATTTCAATTGCCGGGTAAAAGTTAGCCCAGGAAAACCAAAAACCAATAAAAGCGGTGGGTTGTTCAAGCTTTTTTCTTTTCCCGGTACTTCCAGAACTCGCCCAGCCAAATCGTAAGAATTTCTAACGTTATCGCTCATAATAATTGGCGACGCAACTTGCTGAGCTGCAAAAGTGAGTCCTGAATTGCTCTTCTACTTTGTCATCTTGAAAAGAAGGAAATTCTTAAATTGGTCTCATGGATAAAAAATATTGGTTATGAAGTTATTCGGTTATTTGATTATCAAAAACCACCTAAATTTCATAACCACATAACCACATAACCACATAACCACATAACCACATAACCACATAACCAAGTCAATAATGAGTTGAAAAATTCAATTCTAAGGATTTTCCTTTAAAGTGGCAAAGTAGTATTAAATGCTACAATAAAATTATCCTTTTTCCGGAATTAATTATCTCTTCTTTAGGGATTAGCCACTCAGTGGTATTAAATAGACTTGTTCGGTGGGTCATGAACGAGCGAAAGCGAGGCAAATTTTAT
>CAZHNG010000475.1:0-4465 GCA_964533785.1 uncultured Saprospiraceae bacterium
TTGGACAAAAATCCGGTGGTTCAAAACACTAAGAAACTTATGTTACAGTGTACTAGTCATAATTTTTAAAGTAGCAAGCAAGTATTTAAATGTCTGATGTAAAGCAAGGGCAGAAAAGTCTTAATCGTACAATGGGATTGGCTGCAGCCACTTCCATTGGTGTAGGTACAATGGTCGGAGCGGGGATTTTTGTATTTCCGGGTATTGCGGGTGGTTATGCGGGACCGGCAGCGATGCTTTCTTTCCTGATCGGCGGCCTGATCGCAATAGTCGTAGCCATGTGTACCGCTGAACTGTCGACCGCTATGCCTGAGAGTGGTGGCGGTTATTATTTTATTTCCCGTTCTTTTGGTCCTTTTTGGGGTACGCTGGTGGGTATTGCACAATGGATCGGACTGGTTTTTGCCTGTTCTTTTTACCTGGTGGGTTTTGGAGAATATGTCCTACAGCTGCTCAGGGAGTCCGGATTTCAAGGCGATATTCAGGTTGTTTTATTTTCGGGTGTTGCCACGTTACTGTTATTAGGCGTAAATATTGTAGGAACAGAAAAAGTAGGCTATTTTCAGAACTTCGTTGTTTTGGTACTGACCGCGATCCTTCTATTAATTTTTAGTTATGGAATTTTTGATATTTTAGGTTGGGTTGGTGAGACGCAATTGTTCTCGGAGTTTGCTCCCAAAGGGATGAAGCCCGTTTTTACCACTACCTCTTTGATTTTTACTTCTTATTTGGGATTTGTACAAATATCTACAGTTGCCGGCGAGATCATTGATCCTCAGAAGAATCTTCCTCGTGCTTTGATCGGCAGTGTGCTAATCGTAATTTTTTTATACGTATTTGTGATCTTTGTCAGTAGCAGTGTCCTTTCGGTAGAAGAAATGGAGACGTTTGGGGAGGAAGCTACGCTGGAGGTAGGAAGAAGATTATTAGGGGACTGGGGCGCAATTATCATTTTGTTGGCGGGGCTTTTGGCAACCTTGTCAAGTGCTAATGCTTCCATGATGAGTTCTTCCCGTTCGATTTATGCGTTAAGCAGAGATCAATTGCTACCTCAGGAAATCAGTAAGGTGAATAAAAAGTTTGGAACACCTCACATAACGCTGTTATTAGTGACAGTACCGGTAGGGGCGATGCTTTTTCGCAACAGCCTGGAGTTATTTGCTGAAGTTGCCTCTTTCCTGCACTTGATCATTTACGGAGGAATATGCCTGGCACTATTTAAGTTGAGAAGAAAAATGCCCATTTGGTACCTTCCAACTTACCGTGTTCCTTTTGCAAAAGTTCTTGCTATTGCAGGTGCTGTTTGTTGCCTTGGCCTGATCTACTTTATGAAAAGTGCCTCCATACTAGTTGGATCTGTTATTATGGCGATCGCAGCTGTTTATTATTTTTTATTTCAACGGGATAAAAAACTTTCTTCCCCACAACCTTTTCACATCGACCCTGCCATTCGCGCTCCCAGGATTTTGGTGCCTGTCGATATTTCCGATGATGAAAACGATATTCCGCTGGAGATCATCAAAGCGCTGCAGGCCTCCCGTGTATTGGTTTTAGGTTACAAATTGATTCCCGAGCAAACAGAACCAGAGCAGTCAAAGGAAAAATACGGAGAGGAAGCAGAAAAAAGACTGGATCAACTTTGCCACGGATTCGAGGAGAGAAGTATTGACACAAAGAAAGAGATGGTCTTTACCAAAAATCCGGTAGAGACTACATTGCGAATGATCGAAAATGAAAATTGCAATGCTCTGCTTACTTCGAAGCCTATTAGGTTATTAGATCGGCTGTTGATTCCCATCCAGGACATCAGTCAGGTTAATGCGCGCCTCAGCACACTTGTACAAGAGCTATCCCAAAGTAAAAATCTAAAAAAACTGGTTATTACGATGACGTCTGATGATAACGGAGCCGCCACGGAACAAACACTCAAAAGGCTGGTTAACAAACGGTTCGGTGCCGTAGGGCTTCAGATCGACAACTTCCTAAATGCGGATACCGAACAAAATACACCGAAAGCTGCCCTGAAAGGAATAGCTAAGGAGTCAGATTTGGTGATTCTGGCCGAAGCAAAAGATTCTAATCGCAAGCGCATTTTAAGGACCATACTCAAAGAAAAAAATACACCGGTCAATTCCCCCATTATATTGGTATTGAGGGAGAGGCAAGAGTGATTTTGAAAAATATTAGCGCCTCAGGAATTATGACTATACCTGACAGATCATAAAATGCACATAGGTTTGTTCTGGAGTGAATGTGTCTTATACAATTTTGTTTACCTTCCTAAAGTTCTTAACTTATCCTTTAAACCAAAACAACAACCTGTGTCTCAGCAAAGAAAAAACTGGCAAAGTAAACTAGGTTTTATACTGGCAGCCAGCGGTTCTGCCATAGGGTTAGGGAATATTGTTTTCTTCAGTTCCAACGCCTACCAATACGGGGGAGGCGCCTTTTACTTGCCTTATTTCATAGCCCTTTTTGTGTTGGGTTTACCGATTATGATGCTGGAATTTGGGATTGGGACATTAACGGGACAGTCCTTTCCACTAGCATTGGGCAAACTGGGCGGAAAAAGGGGAGAGTTTTTCGGTTGGTTCAGTATTGCCGGTTCTATGATCATTACGATGTACTACGTGGCCATTTTGGGTTGGGCTTGCGGGATGTTACTGGGAACATTCGGCAGTCTTTTTGAGCCGGGTATAACGGCACCCTTTGCGCCATTTACCGAGCCGACGGCATCTCCCAGTTCTACCGTCTATTTTTTTCAGATGATCGCTACCTGGCAACCTATGATACTGATCCTGATCATTTGGGGCCTGAACGTATTGATCCTGATCAAAGGAACCCAATCGATCGAACGGGCGGTCAGGGTTTTTGTGCCTTTAATGTGGATCTTCATGATCGGTCTGGCCATTCGCGGATTGACACTGGACGGGGGCTTTGACGGAGTGATGTATTTGTTTACGCCGGATTTCCAGGGTATTTCGGAACCGAATGTATGGCGGGGGGCTTTCAGTCAAATGTTCTTTTCTTTATCCCTGGGAATGGGGATAATGACGGCTTATGCTTCTTATCTGCCCAAGGATGCCGATCAGGTGAACAACTCTTTACTGGTTTCTTTTCTCAATTGCAGTTTTGAATTCATCGCCGGTACGGCAATTTTCTCCTTATTGTTTGTCTTCGCCTTAAATCCTGCCGGAACCTCACTTTCCCTGTCCTTTTTTGTCATACCGCAGGGCATCAATGAACTGTCGGCCTTACCCTGGGTGGTGCGGTTGTTTGGCTTTATTTTCTTTTTACTGATTGTACTGGCGGGCTTAACCTCCTCGGTCTCACTGATTGAAGCTTTTGTATCAGCTATTATTGACAAATTAAAAATAACCCGCAAGAAAGCATTGACTTATGTGGCAAGTGCGGGGTTGATCGGTTCCGCTATGTTTTCGTTACCACAAATAATTGACGGACAGTTAACGGGAAACGGGACGCTTGGATTGACCCTACTGGACCTGATGGACCATTGGGTGTTTAATTACAGTTTGCTGATCGTAGGATTGGCGGAGGTGATCCTAATTGGCTGGGTATTGGGAGCGGGGCGGCTGCGGGCAGCACTCAATGCGAATACGAACCTGAAACTAGGCAGGTGGTTTGAAGGTTTGATCAAGTACATCATCCCGGTTTTGTTGCTGATCGTTATTGTTACCAGTTTAATTGGGGAATATCAGCCCAACGGACCTGATGGAGGAATGTTGTACGGTTCAAATTATCAGATGCCGGGATTTGAGTGGTTACCTGTTTTTGTACCCATATTCTGGCTAGTGGCGAGCATCACTTTTTCCTACCTATTATCTAATCGAACAAACAAGTAGTCATGATCCTAAGATATCTCTTAATAATGGTTTTAGGTTGTTTTTTTCCGGCATTGTCTTGGGGGCAGATACAGCTTTCTAATGAAAAGCCCATAGCAGGAGAAGAGGTTACCATTCAGTTGGAAGAACCAACAAATGCGGTGGCGATTGCCTACCGGCCGAATAGTAGCGTGGTACGGCGTGATACCTTGTTTTCGGATACACCAACGCAATCCTTTCAATGGATACCTGTATCTGCTGGTGTCGTGGCGTTATCGACTGAATCCTATTCGAGAAATGTATCGGTACGTTTTAGAGGCTTATCCTGGCAAGGATTGCTGGTGATGTTATTGGCGGGTGCAATATTATTCGGTGGAGTGTTTTTTGCTTTTCGGGTGTTGTTTAGTAAAAAAGAGATTACGGAGGAGATGGAGGAGGAAATTTCGGTGCGGCCGGATACGTAGGTTAGATGCTAGAAGTCACCTTCCGGCCATACCATAGCCGTCCACGTAGGGCTCGCCACGAAGGCCCTATGGGGCTGGGCAGGTTAAGCGTTAATTTATAGTACCGAGTTAAAGAACTCTTGAAATCTTTGATTTTTCGAGACTTCGTCTCTCAAAATT
>CAZHNG010000476.1:0-4458 GCA_964533785.1 uncultured Saprospiraceae bacterium
AAGTCCGTCACAAGTTGAAAATCAGTTAATATAGATTTTTCTTTAAAGTGACAAAATAGTATTAAGCAGGCCACATAATTTACAGGAAATAAAAAATGGCTGCATCTAGGTTTAGATCCAGCCATTTTCAATATCAGTAAATCGGCTTACTGAGCTGTCTTTTCCGGTTCCGGAAAAAGATGATCAATTTGTGTTTCTGTATGCCGTAGTTTTTGTTTACAATATTGAATCAACTCGATGGCTCTGCTTGCCCGATCGCCAAGTTGATCAATATTCCCACCTTCTAACTGTAAATCGTTGACGATGGATTGGAGCTCAGTGATAGCTTGCTCGTAGGTCAATTGTTGCATAATTAGTTGTGTTTGACTAATGTTTGCTACAAAATTAACAATTAGTTTACAATACTTCCTTTTTGGCCGTCCTTAAACCTCGTCATGATTTTGTCACCTTTTGCTAAAAGACTTGCGGAAGAAACGATCTTCCCGTTGAGTTCGGTGATGGTAAATCCTCGTTTCAGATTGCTTTCTACGCTTAAAGCCTGGACTAATTGTTCAAGTTGTTGTAGGTCTTTATTCGCCAGAACCACATTTTGCCGGCACAGCTTTTTGATCTCTATATTCAGGTAATCCAATTGTTTTTGCTCCAGTTGAATAATTTGCCTGGCACTTTGCCGGAATTGCTGCTGCAGATAATCCAAGTTGTATTGAGCATCTTTGACTTTGGTTTGCACTGTAGTTTTAAGCTGCAACGACAAGTGCTCCAGATGCCCTTCAAATGCAGCATTCTGTTGGATCAAAAAATTAGCTGCGGCCGTCGGGGTTTTGAGGCTTGTATGCGCAACGATATCGGCAACCGTTTCATCTACTTCATGGCCAATGCCCGATATGACGGGTAATTTTGCGTGTGCGATGGATTCACCGATCGATAAATCATCAAATCCTCCCAGGTCGACTTTCGCTCCTCCACCTCTAATGATAACCGCACAGTCAAAGTCACTCTTCCGGGTATTTAGTTCTTTTAGCTGTCGTTTGATATCCCGGGCAATATCTTTTCCCTGAACAGCAATTGGAAATAGTACACAATTAAAGCTATAACCATAAGGGTTTTGCCGTAGCTGGGTTACAAAGTCAGCGTATCCTGCCGCATTTTCCGAAGATAAGATCGCAATGCGCTGCAATACTATGGGTAATTCCAATGCCGCATTTTTATCCAGTAAATTTTGGCTTTTTAACCGTTCAATCGTCTTTTGCCGTTGTAATTGCAATTGCCCTACTGTGTAAGCAGGATCAACGTCCTCGATGATGAACTTCAACCCATACCTTTCGTCAAAATTCACCCTGATCAGAAGAGAGACCTGCTGCCCCTCTTTGATCACAGCGTAAAATATCCTACCTATTTTTCTAACAATATTTCTTTTACCGGATTGCCAGATCACGGCATCCGCTTTAGCTTGTATGTCCTTTCCTCCCTCTTCTTTCTCGATCAGCTGTATGAAATAATGCCCCTTACTTTCACTCAACTGGGCGATCTCCGCCCTCACCCATACCGCATTATTAAAATTCAGGGCGATGGTGCGCCGGATATGTTCGTTTAATTCAAAAAGGGAATATAGTTGTTGCGCCAAAATAAATATGGTGTTTTTTTAATAACACGAATAATATAACCGAGAAATCAGCCATTAAAATCAAAATATTCTATTATGGTTCAAAAAAAATAATCCCTTTTGTCTGATAAAAAGCTTAAAAATCTATTTGTTGGCACTTCTTTCATATTTGCTTGGGATCATTATGAGTATAATCGTTTGTACTATTACCAGTATTTAGGGTTCCCGCTGGTTCGAAAAGGATGATTTTGGTTTCTTTTTCAGCTCTTGGCCGGTGTTCAACACCACGGGGAACGACGATCATTTCACCAGCTCCAATGTCAACGGTTTTGTTCCTAAAGTCCAGGTGTAGCATTCCTTCTACCACAAAAAATAATTCATCTTCCCTTTCGTGAAAATGCCACGGGAATTCTCCCTTTATTTTCGCAATTTTCACTTCCTGGCCGTTGAGGCTGGCGATGATGTGCGGTTGCCAGTGTTCGTTGAATTGATTGAATTTATCGGAAAGATTGATAACATTCATATAACTTTCTTTTAAAGCTTAGATATTTGATGCTCTATCGAATCGATTTTGGTACTTAAATCTCCTAAATCTTCAACAAAGACGGAATCCCCTCTGACGTACCCCACATAAGGCAACCAAGTCTCGGAAACAGCCTCGCGGCGAGCTGAAACCAATTGGTAAAAAGAATCTTGTCGTACCTTTTCAAAACGGTTAACCATTTTATTTTCAATTTCAATCCCAAGTCCTTCCACAACACACAAAGCCATCAAAAAATGTCCTTCCTCCGAAGGATGAATACCGTCCTGGGCAAACGTAAAGGTTGGTTGTGATCGTCTGCGTAATTGTAATGCTTCTTTCATGTAGTCATGGACGTCGATCACACGGTCAACGCCCTGCTCTAAGGTGAGTAACCACTCCGCATAATCCCGCAAGACCTGGTCGTAACCAACATAAGGGTTACTATAACCAAACAATTCAGCGTTCGAACCTGCCGTCTTATCCCGTATCGGCAGGCTATCAAAAGGAGGTGGCGTCAATAAAATCAGCTTAGCTCCTACCCTATTTACTTGATCAACCAAATTGTTGATACCCGTTTGATAAGCCAAGAATCTTTCCTCACTTTGCGGATGATAAATACCATCATTCATACCGTAACAGGCAAAAACCACGTCGGGCTTTATTTTTGTTAAGGCACGCCCCAGCCGTTCTTGCAAACAGGGCCTTGGAAAAGGATGCACCGGTTCAGTCAGACATGAAACCGTTTCGCTGGACAATCCAATACTGATAATCTCATATATAGTATCAGGTTTGTACTTTCGTAAATAGTAATCAATAAAACTTACGTAAGTTCCATTTTGGGTGATGCTGTTACCCAAAAACAGTACTTTCCGTTGTGACTTGGAATTGCTCACTACCTGATCGCAAGCGGAAAATGTCAATATTACCAGAAAACCGAGCCAAACCCAATTACTTCCCTTCACTTTCCAAATTTTCTTTAAACAGCAAAATATGAGCAAGATGATGATCTCCATGCCAGGCATATAAAGCGACATTCTTAGCCAGACTAACGTGCCTTCCGTGCTCAGGATGTATAAAATAACGGTTAAATTCCTCCGTAGAAAGACCTTTCAAAAGATGTACCCAACGTTTATGTAAACCTTCTAATAACAGTACTGACCACTCTACGGGTGCGGACCTGGACTCTGACAACTCAGCCCAGGCGTCCTGATCGTAAGCCTTGATCGTAGGTGAATCTTCCGTCAATGTCCACTTGAACCGAATATAACTATTGAGGTGGCTATCCGCAATATGATGAACAAGTTGTCGTACGGACCATCCTTCCGGACGATAGGGCTGATCTAACTGAGTTGGGGTCAGGTCTTCTAACGCCTTCCTCAACTTTTCGGGAAAAGCTTCTAAACGGTCAATACAAGCGTCAATGTATTCCGTTGTAATTTCGGCAGGAGGGTTGAAGCGGCCTATAGGGTAACGCTGTTTATCGATTACTGACATTGGTGGTTTTGACGGTAAGATAATACCATTTTTTGGCATTTCTACCGTACTCTTAATGCAAATTAGTACACCTATTACCCCTTGTCCCCTCAAAAAAGCCTTTTCACAATATTTTCCACACCTGTCATTTTTCTCTCATAAATTATTATTGTTTTTTCAATATAATTTGCGTAATATTATTCTAAAAATACCCTTTATGAAAGAATACCCATTGGTGACAGAATACATGGCTTCCAAATTAATCACTTTTTCACCGGATACTGATATTAAAGAAGCCATAGATATTATGGTGAAGAAGAAGATCTCCGGCGCTCCCGTTCTGAATGATAAGAAAGAGTTGGTAGGTATGCTTTCGGAAGTAGATTGCCTGAAAATCCTGGTTGATGGGCCTTATAATAATTCGCCTTCCGATTTGGGAAAAGTCTCTGATTTTATGTCCACCCAGTTAAAAACTATTAACTCAGACAAAAATATTTTTTACGCTGCTTACGAGTTTGTCTATTCCGGGCTAAAAAGGCTGCCGGTATTAGAGAATGGTAAGCTGATTGGTCAAATCAGCCGGAGTGATGTGCTCCGTGCCATCAAGAAATTGGGCCCGGAGATCAAACGCGTTCCGGATTCGTGGAAAGATCGTCCTCCTTCATTCCCTTCGCATAAAACCTCTCGATATAATAAGAATGAATAGCGCCCAAGGCTAAGATCTACGCTGAACTTAAAAGGATTCTTCTCCAAAATTAGAGCCAACTAATATGTATTTGTTCTAATTTTTTCCGATCTTATCATTTTACTAGACTTTTGACGCTAGACTCTAGAAGTTAGACTAAAAATTCTAACTAAT
>CAZHNG010000477.1:0-4436 GCA_964533785.1 uncultured Saprospiraceae bacterium
CAGCGTTTTGTTGTCTAAAATCTAGCGTCTAGTGTCTAGCGTCAAAAGTCCAATAAGTGTACTAACGCTGAAATTAATGCCCTTTAAAGAAAAAAATAACTTAATGATTTTTCATCAAATCCGGTAATCCGATTGTGCTGACTTTTAAATCTAGCGTCCAGCGTCTAGCGTCCAATATCCCAACTTCATTCAACAAACACCTGAATATTATTCCGCCGGGCCGCAATTTCGTACATTTTTTCCTTTGTATCTTCCAGCAATTCCATTTTACGCTTATGTAAAATTACTTTCCTGGCCTGATCTTCTATATAAGATAAGGGTGCAATTTCCTTTTTCTTTTTTACCTCAAGCACTTTAAAATTATACTGAAAATTATTATCCCTTTGAGTGATATCGAGACCGGTCCTCAAATTTGAAGTATTCACGGAGCCTCTCGGTAATTCATTGATCACATCTTCCGCCCGGTACCAGATACTATCATTGAGCAAATATGCCTGTGCGTATTGTTCACAGTAAGTCAGAAGATTCTCAAATGCTTCGGGAGAATTACTGCCGCTCCATAATCTCCTGAGCTGATTCGCCGATTCGACAGGTAAACTGCTTTTAATAAAATGACAGCGTATGATCGGCTTATCCAATTCATACTGTTCCTTGTTCTTTTCGTAAAAGTCATTGAGTTGCTCACGGGTAATAACCGAATCCAATGATCTTTCGAGAATGACTTCTTCGTAGTTGTGCCGAATGAGGGAAGCCCGGTAATCCCGGACCAGTTTGTCAATATTAAGGTCGCTTGGTATATTTTGCTCCGCTTCGTGTAATAGTACCGCCTCTTTTATCCAACGATTGACATAAGCATTGGTTATTAGGGTACTATCTTCACGCGTAGCACTCTCCCCGTACATACCGTCCAATTCTGATTGATACAAGGTTTTATTATACACCCTGGCGAGCAATTTATCCTCCTGTTTTTCATTATTGAACGACAAATTTCCACAACCGCATGCAAAAAGGCAGATGCAACAAATCGTTATGAATAGCTTCCAATAGCTCATACTACTTTCTAATCATTTTTTCAAATATCTTTTTGTAGACTTTCACTTTATATTCTTTCTCTAAGGTCTCCACCCATTCTTTTTCCAAATGATCCTGATAATCGGCAATGATATATCCTCTGGCTTCTGCTAATGTTTTATTCTGCGCCGGCAGGATCTTTTCGATCTTCATAAATTCCGTTATTCCCAGGCTGGCGTCTTTACGGTTGCGTGAAATAGCACCAACCTGCCAATCAATACGATCAGCAGCTTTGTCCCGGCCTTTTTCAAACCGTTGTTCCGTGACGGTAATCACCCGTTTCTCCCCATTGAATTTTTCGAGGACCTCAGCGGGAGAATGGTTTTGTGCAAAATCACGTATCTTTTCCACCTCTTCAGCGTATTGATCAGGTACATTGTAAATGCTGACCTGGGCGCGTTCATTCCATTTGTACTTTTTGTCTGACTGTTCGTAAAACGCTTTTAGTCCCGTAGTATCCTGGGAAGCTTTGTCCCAAACGAGCATTTTAGTAGCTTCAAAAAGCAAGATCCCTTCTTCATATTCGCGCATCAGCGATTTAAAGTCGGGATATTTCTCCTCCAACTTCGTTTCTTCGTATTTAAGTGCCTCGGCAGCAAGGAAATCATCGTAGAAGGTTCTTACTGCTGTTTCTACGCCTTGGCTGGCCATACTGGAGCGCCGGCGTGTGTTGGTGTATAGAAACCTCGCAAATGCACCGGTATTCACTTCGTATTCATCATTGAAAGAAAATAAAGTGCCCTGCGGTTTACTTTCATCCGGTCTCCAGTTGCGGGCAAAGAATGTTTCGTCGAGCGAATTGATGAAATTATCCAAAGCTGCTTCATCTTCTTTCAAAGCACTTTCCCTTTTTATTTTTTCTACCATTGCGGAGCGCGCTTCCTCAAATCGGGCATCCCTTTTGACCATTGTTTCTAAACGACGCTTTTCGACGTTATATGGTTGTAATGTTCTTAAACTTATTCTTTTTATGATATGCCAACCTACGCTCGATTCAAATGGCCGGCTGTATTCTTCATCTTCCTTCAGAGAGAATGCAGCATCTTCGAATACTTTTTCGTACTTGTTGATTCCGAACAACCCCAGGTTTCCTCCATTTCTGGCGGTCCTTTTGTCCTCTGAATGAAAGCGGGCAACGTTTTCAAACGCAGCACCATTCTCCAGGGCATCGTATAGAGAGTCGATCTTGGCTTTAGCTTCTTCAGATGCTCTTTCTTGGGTACGTATCAAAACATGGGCGGCCTCAATTTCACCTCTGGCAGGCCTTTTTTCATTTACCTTGATCAGGTGGTAACCGAATTTACTGCGAATGGGTTCTGATACCTCTCCGGCATTCAGGCGGTAGGCTGCTGTTTCAATATCGTAAAAGCCATTGGGAAATACGGGTTTAAGATAACCTATATATCCGCCATTTTTAGCGGTGGAGCCATCTTCGGATTCCTGTTTGGCAACTTCGGCGAAGTCTTCGCCATTCCGAATGCGTTTTTCAATGGCCGTTATTTTCTGGTAAGCCTGTAAAGTATCCTCCGCGACGGCATTCGAACCAACCGTTACCAGGATATGGCTGATATTGACATCTTCCTTGCTGCGGTCATAGACTTCCCTCACCAATTTATCCGTTACTTGTTTGTCGATGAGGTAAGAGTCGGCAAGTTGCCGGCGGTATCCCGACAGTTCTTGCTGCAATTGGGCAATGGTATCCAATTGCATATCCTTAGCCTTTTGGACTTTGAGTTTAAATTTAATGTACAAATCCAGGTACTCATCGAGTGATTCCCGTGAGAAGTCCGCCTTTTCGCCGTTCGTCTTGGAATAGATGTATTCAAATTCAGAGACGTGCACGGGAGTACCCGCCACCGTAAATAAAACAGGGTCCTGGTTTTTCTTTTGGGCTTGAACCACAAAAATGGATGAAAATACCAGTAAAGCGCCTAGTAATATTTGATTATTCATGGTATTATACGCGTGTTTATTTTAGTTAGCCTATATGTCAAACCCAATATCCTGACGGAAATATTTTCCCGCAAATTTAATTTTTTCCGCATTTTGATTGGATAAACGAATTGCAGTATCCACATTCTCGTCAAGGGAAGTGACCGCCAATACTCTTCCTCCATTGGTTTTGAGTTGGTGGCCTTCCAGTTTGGTGCCGGCGTGAAAAACCAGGCTGTTCCGAATGGCATCTGCACCTTCAATGGTTTTTCCCTTTTCATATTTTCCGGGATAACCGCCGGAAACCAAGATCACCGCCGCCGCCGCTTGTGTTTTCTCTTCGATTTTCACCTCTCCCAATTGTCCCTTTTCCATTTTTACGAATAGGTCGACCAAATCGTTTTCCAACCGTGGAATGACGACCTGAGTTTCCGGATCGCCCATTCTGCAATTATATTCAATAACGTAGGGATCGCCATTTACGTTTATCAACCCAAAGAAAATGAATCCTTTGTAACTATATCCCCGTTCTGCAATGCCTTGGATAGTCGGTCTTATGATGCGCTGTTCCACTTTTTGCATCAAGGCAGCATCAACGAAACTTACCGGCGAGACAGCCCCCATACCTCCTGTATTGAGCCCCGTATCTCCTGCACCTACCCTCTTGTAGTCTTTTGCTACGGGTAATAACCGATAGTGTTCCCCGTCCGTGATCACAAATACGGAAAATTCAATTCCCTTAAGGAACTCCTCGATAACCACTTTATTACTTGCCTGACCGAATTTGCCCTGCAACATGGACTCGAACTCTCTTTGTGCCTCAGCGTAATTTTCACAGATCAACACCCCTTTTCCCGCTGCTAATCCATCGGCTTTTAACACTACAGGCAGATGTTGTTGCCGGATATAGTCCAGTCCTTCCAGTACCGTTTTAGCGGTAAATTCCCGATATCGGGCAGTCGGTATACCATAAGCTTCCATAAAAGTTTTGGCAAAAGCCTTACTTCCTTCCAATTGTGCGGCTTCCCGGGAAGGGCCAACAACTATTAATGACGGGTCAGCAGCTTTCATATAATCGTAAATACCTTCGACCAATGGGACTTCGGGG
This sequence comes from uncultured Saprospiraceae bacterium, assembly GCA_964533785.1. Classification (GTDB taxonomy): domain Bacteria; phylum Bacteroidota; class Bacteroidia; order Chitinophagales; family Saprospiraceae; genus JANQRV01. Next base: position 4,112 of record CAZHNG010000477.1, read on the forward strand.
CCAACAACCAGCATCCCGACTTGCCTGTCTTTGATGAAAGAAAAAATCTGCTCAAAATTAAGGATATCCAGGGGTACATTGGTGCCGCAGGTTGCCGTACCAGCATTGCCAGGTGCAATAAACAATTCGGTACATTGCCGACTTTGACTCATTTTCCAGGCCAGGGCGTGCTCCCGCCCACCGCTTCCGATCAATAATATATTCATCCGGATCTAAAAATTTTTGGCAAAGATAGGTTTTGGAAAGGAAAAGTGTAGCGGAGGAAACTATTGCCTCGGGAACTAAATAACCAGCACATTTCGCGGCCTCTTTTCCTGCGGGCCTT
>CAZHNG010000478.1:0-4425 GCA_964533785.1 uncultured Saprospiraceae bacterium
TAGACAACAAAACGCTGATATTCAATGGATATCAATTTTTCAGAATAAATGAATTCCCCTTGATTGTCAATTAGTTAGATTTTTTTGTCTAACTTCTAGTGCCTAGCGTCAAGAGTCTAGTAAAAATAGGGATTTTCAATTTTTCCGCAGAAGAATACTTAAAAACAAGTGAAAAATTATTATTATCGTAGTATGAAAAACGCGAAGCTAAAACCTACAATCTTACTGTTCATTGCAGTAATATCAAGTATCCAATTATTGTCCGGCCAAACGACGGAGGACGGTTTTGCAAAAGCAAAAAAAATGAGTTTCCTCGACCAAATCCAGATGGAGGAAATTCAGGAGTTGAAACTGAGCATGAACGTCCAAACCGTTTATGATGATTGGAAATACCAGAACTATCATTGGGGATTCGTCAACATGGCGCTCGGCGACAAAGGGGTTTTTTCCGAAGAAATTAAAGTTAAAACTCGTGGTAAATTCCGCAGTAAATTCTGTGATAACCCTCCGATAAAAATTAAATTCAAAAAGAAAGACCTCAAAGCCTACGAACTCAAAAAAATGAACGAGTTCAAAGTAGTTTATCCCTGCAAAAATAGCAGCCGGTACGAGACCTACGTACTTAAGGAATACCTGATCTATAAATTGTACAACAAATTGACGGATAACAGCTTAAGAGTACACTTGGTAGACCTTATGATCGAAGATTCCGCGGCAATAGTCAGTCCGAAACAATTCAAAGGCTTTTTGATCGAACACAGCGAAGAGTTCATTGACCGGTTCGATGCCGTCGAAATAGACAAGGACTGCCCCACTTACACCAGCGCCGACATGAATCCCCATCATCAAATTTTATTTGAAGTATTCCAATTCTTTATTGGCAATACCGATTGGGTTCTTCCGACCTGTAAAAATGCGGAATTGGTGAAAATGAAAGACGGCACCATTATTCCCATCCCTTACGATTTTGACTTTTGTGGTATGGTAAATGCTGAATACGCAGTGGCCGATTCAAATTACGGCGTAAACGATGTGCGGGACCGTGTCTATAAAGGGGGAAACAGACCGCTGAATGAATTTACCCCGATATTTGATCTGTACCGGGAGAAAAAAACGGAGTTGATCCAGACAGTAGAACGTTTTGAATTGTTGAGTAACAAAGAGAAGAAAAAGATGGTAAAATATATCCACTCTTTTTATGAAATCATCGACAACCCCAAGAAGGTCGACGAATATTTTTCGGCATCTGAGTAATGAACAGCAATGTCATCACAAAAAAAAGTTTGATAAACAACGGCAAAATTAATCCCACCGACTAAGTACATGGTATCACAACTCTAAATCCTGTTCTTCCTCCGCCACCGCTTTTCGGATGTCTTTCAACTTCGCATACCGTGCAAAAGTTTCTTCATCCAATACTTCCTTGCAATCTATTTTATTCTTTTTACCAAGTTCGTACTTCCCCGCCTCTTCCATATACTTAACCGAATAACACCAAAACGATCCTGCTTTTTGCTGCTCCACCTGCAATATTTTTTTGCATACTCCTTTATTTTTGAGATCTTTTGTCCATTCCGCTCCGTTGGCGCCTTTTGGGCGCCTGCTCCGCTCCATAGACAAAAGATCCTACCTACTTCCCGCCATTGAACTGGAGGGAGCGAACCAGGCGGAAGCCGAAGTCGCCGTGGCGGTAGCCGGGATCGTCGCGGTAGCGATTCGACACCCGGCAGCTCCGGGCGCTGTAGTCGCCCCAACCGCCGCCGCGGATAACGCGGTACGAGCCCTGATTAGGTCCTTCAGGATTTACCAAAACCTCTTCTCCTTCTCCGTAAGATCCGTACCAATCCCAACACCACTCCCAAACATTGCCGCTCATATCGTACAAGCCCAATGTATTAGGCGACAGTTTACCTACTGCATGAGGGCGACTACTGCTATTGCGACCGTACCACCCTACCAACTCCAAGGTATCACTACCACTGTACAGGAAAGTATCCTGTTTCGCACCTCCGCGTGCGGCGTATTCCCACTCCGCTTCCGTTGGCAACCTATAACCATTTACCGTAATATCCATTTCCACCAGCCTGCTATCAATAGTATAAACTGGTTTTTCATTTTGTTGTAGGCTCACCCAATTGGCATAAGTGACCGCATCGTACCTATTAATTTTGGCAACGGGGCGATTTCCCAAACCCAGGGCTTTCCAATCTACTGCCAAATAGGCTGTATTATCATAGCCGGTAGCCTGCACAAAAAGGTGGAACTGCCAGTTGGTCGTTTCTTTTTCCGCTATTTGAAAGGAGTCCAGTCTTACTTTTCGGGAGTCCTCATAGTTAACCATGGTAAATATTCCCCCTGCTACCGTCACCATCACCGGATAATACCGGGCCTCCAATTCAGCGTTGCGGTTTTGATCCAAATTACGGAAAAAATTTCTCAAGGTTATCAAGGTGTCTGTAACAGGCTGCCGAATCTTATTTTTTCGGAACAACTGCGCAAGGTTTTCTGCCAATGGCAGGGCTTTTGCAAATTGCCGCGATTCCGCATAAAAATAGGCCACTTCCATCAGGGCGCGGCCTACTTTCCGGTTATCGACATTGAGGCCGGCGGCGGCGCGGTATTTATTGAGGGCGGCTTCGTAGTCTAAATCAAGGATATCTTCATCCGCGCTGGCGAGGATATTATCGAGTATCTGAACGCTGGCGGCTTTTAGTTGAGCGAGGTTTTGTTGGGCCCGATTTTTTGCGTTAGTCGCTTCAATGGCCAAAGTATCCGCTCTTTGTTTGGCGGCTATTGCATCCTCTTCGTTCTTTTTCGCCAAAGCTTCGCTATCCTTAGCCGCCTGTTCATTTTCTTCGGCCAAAGCCAGATTTTTCTTGGCTTCTTGCGCGGATATCGCTGCGCTATTGGCGTAGATCAGCGCGACCACCGACAGTCCGGCCAACACCAAGGCAATGGCGGTAAAAAATGCCATCGTCCGCCGCCGTTGCCGCTTGAGCTGCTTTTCGGAATCGTTGATGAATTGCTTTTCTGCTTTAGACAATTCCAACTGGTCCAAAAACGGTTCCAGTTTGTTGAGTTGTTTTTGGCTGAGGTATTCGCCAGTATCCAGGTGGATGCGGTAGCTGCTTTGGAGGTTGGTCAGCGCTTCGTTGAGCTGCCGTTGTTCGCTGCTGCGGTCGGCTTCGATAAGGGCAGCGAGGCTATCGTGGGCCAGTTCGTAGGTGGTTTCGTCGCTACGAAGGAGGCGGCTGTTTTCGAGGGCGTCCAGTCCGTCTTTGAGCATAGTGCCTTTGAGGGGGATGAGGCGCTGCACCTGGGGATCCAAACGAACAAGCTCCCCTTCTTTGGTGAAATTGATGGGCCTTTTGGTGCCATCGCGGGTAACGAAGGCATCGAGGAGTTTGCCCACTGCTTTCTCCGGCAGCTTGGGATAGCGACTGGCCAATTGTTCCTGAATATTGGTCTTTTGTTCCTGGAGGAAGAGCTGCAACACGTTTTCGATGGCGCCAAAGTCACTGATTTCCTGGGTAGTGAACTCCAAGGGGGGCAGGTCTTCGGTCGTTCCGTTCGGATAGGTGCGTTCGTAATCTTTGCGGTACAACAGATCGAGGTATACCTGTAAATACGGCAGGGGGATAATCGATTTTTCGCCCTTCAGGTTATTGATGATCTGTTGGATATTCCCGCCGACATCCTCAAAAGAAATATTGAATTTTTGGGTGGATTGCTGAATGACCTCTCCGATCTTTTGGAAGCCCATCGTTTCTACCCGCAGGCGGCCGTCCAGCAGCGTCGGTACTACCCGCTCGAAAGCGTATAGATGGGCCAGGTATTCTTCGCGCATGATCAGGATGATGCGGCAGGGTAATTTGGCTTGCACGATCTCACTAATGGCTTCAAAAAATTCATCTTGTTCATCCCGGCTGCCGAGGACGAACAGCTCTTCAAATTGGTCGAAAATGAGGTATACGGGCCGTAAGTGGAGGGCGTAGATCTCTTCAATGGTATCGGGGTAGTCGGTCTCTGAGACCTCCGAGGTTTCAGAAACTTCGGAGGTCTTCTCATCGGGCTCCAAAGCTACCCCCAGGCTATGCTTCAAACTGGCATTCAAGTCATCGCCCCGTCGAATGAAAAGCGGATACCAGTCCACCGCTTTAAAGCGGCTGGCCAGGCCGCATTGTACGAGGCTGGTCTTTCCGGTCCCGGATTGGCCGTAGACGAGTGTCAACCGGTTTTGGTTAACGAGTTTGAAGAGTTGTTTTACTTCCTCGTCGCGGCCAAAGAATTTGTCTTTGTCTGCTAAAGTGTAGGCATCGAGGAATTGAAATGGGCTTTTCATTGTTTAGAATTTAGATGCTAGATGCTAGACGCTAGACACTACAGGCTGGCCAAAAAGCCTCGATTTGCTAGATTTTCAATATC
>CAZHNG010000479.1:0-4396 GCA_964533785.1 uncultured Saprospiraceae bacterium
AAGAGTTGGACGAAAAGACGGCTTCAAAATGCAAAGAAATTTGTGTTACAGTGTAGTCAAAAGTCTAGTACATAAAAAAGCTTAAAAAATTGGTAAGGTTTAAATTTAAGTTTCCCCATCTGCGACTGCTGAGTGTGTGGCCGACACTGTTGGGGGGTATCAGACCTCTCAATTACGAATAATTTAAAAAAGAAAACTATATGAACCATCTAGAAGAAATCAACACCGACAAAGATAGAGAAAGAGTAGATGTATTTGCAGAAGTAGCTAAAGCTTTAGAATTAATTGGATTCAAGGTAATCGCTCATGATTTTAACCGTCCGTGGGGTGGCTTTTTTGTAATTGATGAGGTACAAACGGAAGCTTTCATTAAAAAGTTTTTTGCAAAGGCGGATACTAGTTCTATCCGGCCGGGACAAAAGCTGAGCCCTAAAATTTTAGTAGTGGCTCCGAATCAAAGGTTGTCCTGGCAATACCACCATCGGCGTGCGGAAATCTGGCGAGTAGTTAACGGCCCGGTAGCCGTAGTGAAAAGTTTGACGGATGCACAACCTGCTCCGGGACACTACAAAGACGGAGATATCGTGACGTTGCAACAGGGCGAAAGGCATCGTTTGGTTGGATTGTACAATTGGGGGATCGTTGCGGAGATCTGGCAGCACCTGGATGCTGAACATCCTTCGGATGAGAGTGATATTGTTCGTTTGCAGGATGATTTTGGGAGATAAAGGTGTTGATGTTTTAAATTAACACCGACATTCAACTCAGGAATTTCCACGCGAGCGTGAAAATTTTTGTTCTATTTTTCTTGTTTTATTAAATTATTTGTTTTATAATTGGGTCTGTATCCGATTTAGTATATCTATTGCGCAATTAGATGATAAAGGACTTGAGCTTTTTCAGGCTCTTGGGCTCCGCCTGGTTGGCTGGAAGGAAGGGTGGGCTTTATTATAACTAATAGTTTACCCGCCCACTCAAGTAAAATTAACCCCCTCGCCGCCGGCTACTTGCATCGCCGGCAGGCCAATCTCCTTTTATTTGGGATTTCAGGACTGAACACTAATTCATTACAATATGTAATTGACTTATACCGACGTTGAAGTGGTTTGCGAACCCAAACCATCTTCAAGTACGGCATATACTGACCAAAGTAGGTTTGGGAAGTCCCAAACCACTTCGCGTTAAGTATATAATCAGTTAAAGTATCCTATTTTTAGGATTTCCACTTCGTGTAATTTGTTATTCGGCCGAGCCGATATCCGTGATAAATATGTCCCATTCATACAATGGTTTTCTTATTCGTGTATTCGGGGCTACTAAAATGCTAGTAGAAAAAATGAAATAATTTTCCAGAACCAAAATCGCAGTCAATTAAGTCATTTTAACATATTATAAAGAAAAAATTGTTATTCAATTGTGAAATTTGGGATATAGTCCGGCTTTACTTTTTTAAAAATACTGTCCAAAGCCCAGGACAAATCCCCGTTCATTAAAATCATGGATGTCGATCCCGTAATCCAGTCGCAATGCGGCGTTAAAAGCTTTTTTGTAAATAATACGGAAGCCTGCGCCCGCGAAATGCCGGAAATTATCCGGATCAATTAAATCATCTAACCTTCCGCCCGGGTTTCTCCAGGTACCCACATCCGAAAAGCCGACCAACTGTCCTGCCAGTAATTGCCCTTCAAAAAAGGTGTGCCGGTATTCGGCATTGAAGGTTACAGTGGCGGTACCCCGGTCAATCCTGTTCCCCGATCCGCGAATATTGACGTAACTGTCCAATACGAATGGAGCAAAAGGGTTTTCACTATTCGTTGAAATACCAAGACGTAGCCGCAAAGCAAGATTGCCTCGTTGCCCCATCCGCTTAAAATATTTCAAGTCATTAAAGATGAGGTTGAACCAGTCATTATGATTGATGTTGAAAACGGATTCAAAATTTACCTGGTTAAAAAAACCGTTCTGATAGAAGTAATGGTAGTCGATTTCATTGATTTGATGAATGGCTTTGATCAAAAATTTGGGCTCCTGTATATTATTGGGGCCCGGGGTGGTTTCTGCAGAATGACGGTCGTTTTTGATGAATTCTTCCGTAAAATACGTGCCGCCTAATTCGAGAAAATGATTGCTTTTGAATTGATAAAAAACAGATCCGCCTAAGCTGTTGTTGGTATAATCATAAAAAACAACCCCTTGATTAAAATAAATGGGTTCAACCGAAGCAAAACGGCGCAGATTAAAGGAAGCGCCCCATCGACTCCCCATGATAAAAGGGCTACGGTAGTATAAGTTGATATTATGGCGATTGTCGATATTTTGGTAGAAAGCGGTGAGTTGATTGCCTCTGCCAAATAAATTGGCTTCCGTAAATCCGAGTTGGAACCAAAAATTATCCCTGATACCACCGAAATTTACGATTGGGAATAAGGTTTTAGCTTCTTCAATATCAAAAATTAGGTTCGCTTTATTGTCTAGAGTATCGATCCTGAAATTTGCCAAAGCAATTCCGCTGAGTTGATTGAGGTACTTTACGTCGTTCCTGATTGTTGTAAGGTCAATGAGACTGCCAATACGGCTGTTAATGATACGATACAAGTAGTCTTTTTTGTTCTTTTTAAGACCTTTAAATTCAATGTTCTTTAGCGCTAGGTTTTTTGCTGGTTGCGCAGAGATTGTGCAGGGGGAGAAAATTCCCAAAAAGAAAAGTAGGAGAATGGTGAAAATTGGCTCGAGAAACTTCATACTATTTTTTTCAAAGCGTTGGTTTTACCGGTTGATACGGATCCCAAGATTATAAGTAGCAGCAGCGCCGTTAACGTTTTGTAAAAATTCATTTGTAAAAGCGGTATACAATAACTCCACTTCAAATTTAGGTGTAAACTGATACTTTGCACCAAAGCCCGCCTGGGCAAAATAATCAAAATCTTCCTGCCAGTAAGGAGAGTAATTGGTTAGCGCATAAAGAGTCGTTTGCGGATTAGGGAAGTAACTGAAAATTACGGTAGCGGGAGTAGAGACGCGATTGAAAGCACCATTTTCCGAACGACCAATATCTTCCCACATGAAATCTATTTCGGTAAACAAGGAGAAGTGGCTGCTCAACGTAAAGTCATTGAAAAACTGTGTCCACCAGGTTGCACCGTTCCAGTCGATGAAGGGTTGGGTGCTGGTGCCTTCCAGTTCATCGCCAATGGGAAACCAAAATGCACTTTGGACGGAAAAGTTGGGAAGGGCAGGAAATGGCGCCCACCTGATCTTAGGGCCAATAGTGGTAACCCCGTCTCTGACATTTCCGTCTGCTCCTCCGCCAAATACTCCGAATGGAGAACTGGGTAGCGACTCATTCCGAACCCTGCGGTACCGAATATCAAAGCCGGCATTAAATCTGTTGGTTGCCCCGTAAACGAAAGATAACCAGGAAGTAAAAAAAGTGGAACGATCAAGTCGTTCCATGCCATTTCCAGATTCTTGGGTATATAGGTTGTTGAATATCTTTGTCTCGGTAGTGCCTTTGGGAATAGCTGCCGAGACGACGTACCGGGCAGAGCTATTACTGGTTATATTTTGGAAAGAACCGGTACTATTTTTTTTTTTCGTTCAGGGACCAATCGTAGTTATAATATTCGATGGAATAATTTTGAGGGACAGCCTCTTGGCGGTATTTATTAATGTATTGGAGGACCGCTTTTTTACTTCCGCCAAAATCACTGCTGTACCATTCGAATATTTGTGAGATACCGACTTTGTTGTCGCTTTTATTGATTTTGATAAAATTTGGATCATTGAGAGCCCGGCGGGTTCTGCTTTCCAGTTGTTGCTCTAGCTTGTCTGGCGTATACGCGAAGTTTGCAATGGGAGGACAATCTACCGCTCCGCATACCAATACAAAGTGAAAACGAGGATCTTTGTAGGTTTTCAGCAAGTTGTCTTTTTCCAGTTGGTTCAGTGTAATGGATTTGCCAGCTACTTTATACTTTTTGGTATCGAAAAAACCGGGGATATCCAAAACGGAATTGAGAGGATAGTTATTGATGACACCTTCGATCACTAATAGATTATAAGCATTGATATAAAAAGCCTGTTTCGTTTTGGCGTCTACTGCGTTTAGATCGGCGTTGTCTATTTTCTGCAATAGTTGGTTTAGTGTTGCTGGGTTCTTTTTTATCTGTGCATAATCAATAGCGTCGTAGCTGACGTAAGATTTCAAGAAAGCGTCTACCTCCTTGAAGAAAGCACTATCGATATGGTTTTGAGCGGTAGTAAATTGTATCGCGAAAATTGCAAAAAACAAAACAAAGAATTTTTTCATGATTTTATTTTTATTACTGATGATCTGTATAAATTAGACGCTAGACGCTAGACGCTAGACGCTAGACGCTAGACGCTAGACGCTAGA
>CAZHNG010000480.1:0-4394 GCA_964533785.1 uncultured Saprospiraceae bacterium
TATGTAAATATCGTGAAATTATGGTATTATGACTAACACAAAATGCGGATTGGTTGTCAGGAAATACAGGTTTTACCATCGGCTGTATTTTCTTTTTCTTAGCTTCTGACTAACGGCTTCTAACTAACTAAATATCAATTAATTAAAAACTAGTTCCTCCGGTGATATATTCAGTCTTTTGAGTTTTCGTTGCATATTTTTGATGGCTTGTACTCGGAGTTTTTCGGTGTATGCTGCATCTTCTGTTGGTTGGTACTGCTCCTTTTTCGAGAGCATGTTCCAGATGATAACTGCCAGTTTTCGAGCAGTGGCGACCACGGCCTCCATGTAGCCCTTTTTGATTTTGATCCGAACAAAGAACTGGTGCAAGGCGCCGTCTTTGAGGTTGTTGCCGATCACATTGGCTGCCCGCTGCAAGGCAAGGCTCAGTCGGTTCTTCCGCTTCGGCGTATGGCTTGACATCACCTTGCCGCCCGTTTTTCGGTTGTTCGGTGCTAAGCGAAGCCACGACGCAAAGTGCTTGGCGGTCGGGAACTTATCCACCTCCGTGCCAATCTCCGATATCACACTCAGTAGCGTCTGTCCGCTCACGCCGTCTATCTTCGAAAGATCTATTCCGCCTGTCAATTGGAAGGCCAAGCGCTCAATGTCCATTTTGGGGTGGTTTTTGTTTTGCTTCTTGCGCTCCGTGCGCTCCATCTGGGGACGCTGTTCACCGTCCTTCTTTTCGTTGTCCTCAATCTGTTTTTCGAGCAAGGCCTCTATCACCGCATCGCACTCGGCCACTTTTTGGTGGTAAAACTCGTACAACTCAAAACTGTGCCTCAACTCCATGACATATTCCGCTTTCCAGATGCCCGTCAAGGCACGCTCCAAGTCTTCCTTGCTCTTCTGTATCTTGTAGTTGGCAAGGCTGGCAAGATATTTCGCATCAGTCTTGCCCTCAATGATCGCCTGCATGATGGCCTTGCCGCTGTGGCCCGTCACGTCCGATATGGCAATGTCCAATCGGATGTTCATCAGGCGCATCGCCTTTTGCATCTTCTTGATGCAGTCCGCCCCGCTCTCGATCAGGCTCTGGCGATGACGGGTGTACTGCCGCAACTGCTCCACCTCGGTCGAGGGCTGGTAACTGGCCGGCAGCAGACCCATCGTGTGCATCTTTTGGATGTACTGACAGTCCTGCACATCGGTCTTTTTGCCCTGCACGTTCTTCGTGAACTTACCGCTCACCAAAATCGGGTTCAAACCGTGACCCATCAGCGAAACAAACAGGTTTTGCCAATACGTCCCCGTACTTTCCAGGGCCACCGCCGTCACGTCTTTTTCTTTTAGCCAAAGGCACAAGGCTTGCAAATCGTCGGAATAAACTCCGAACTCGCGCACTTCGCCCGCGCTCTGGCCCACGGCCACAAAGTGGCTGCGACTGCCCACGTCTATGCCTGCGGCATTCGGGTTTACGATTGGCATACTCGTCTGTTCGTAAGCATTCTGCAAACCCCATATTTCCCCAACCCTCCCCAGCCCCTACCTTTACCCCGAAAAAACAATGGAAAAAAACGAATCCAAGACATCCAGACGCACCTCAGCACAGATGTATCCTCTGATAGAAGCCTATGAGCGAAGCGGCCAGACGCAAAAAACCTTTTGCGCAGTTCACCACATCAAGGTAGCCACTTTTTTATATTGGTTACAAAAATATCGGGAAGCCAAATCTCCCCAGCTGGAAGGGGGTAACTCTTTTGTGGCCTTAAAAGTAAGTTCACCATTGACGAGTGGTAAAGTAGAGATAGTTTACCCCAATGGAGTACGGGTTTGTTTTCAGCAAGCTGTACCCCTATCCGTTTTGAAAGAATTAACCGCTAAGTACAAGGTATGATCAGCTTAGGAAGTACGCAGAAATATTACCTGTATAATCGCCCCACGGACATGAGAAAGAGCTTCGACGGATTAAGCGGCCTGGTGAAAAATGAACTGAAGCGAGATTTTTTCACGGGCGAACTGTTCATTTTCCTTAACCGCCGGAGAGATAGGATCAAGATATTGGTGTGGGATCGCAGTGGTTTTGCTTTATACTACAAGAGGCTGGAGCAAGGTTCGTTTGAGTTGCCGAAAATGGATAGGAATCAACTGGAAGCTCAAATCAACTGGGATGAGTTGGTTTGTATACTGGAGGGGGTATCGTTGGACTTCATAAAACGTCGAAAACGGTACCAAAAATAAAAAAACCAAATTGGGAGGCGAGTTATCCACATTATTGAGGGGGTTCGAAGTAAAAATTTAAATTTTTCGTAAAATATCCACGAAAAAAGTGCTGTGGTGTTGGTAAAAAGCTAGTATTCAAGGCCTTTTAGCTAGGCTGGTGTTGTATCTTTGCTTCATGCAAACCGCTTATGCACATATGGCCAAAGAAGAGTTGATTGCTTTGTTAGAAAAGCAAGAAGCTGCTATTTCGCAGCAAGAAGCTGCCATTTCGCAGCAAGTTGGTGCACTAGCAGAAAAGGACACCAAGATAGAGCGCCTGAATGATGAGCTAAAGGAGCTCAAGCGCTTGTATTTTGGACGCAAGAGCGAACGTTTTGTAAATCAAAGCCCGGACGATCCCAATCAACTGAGTTTATTCGTCCAGCATCCTCATGAAGATACTACGGAGCAGACCGTTAAAGAGGTAGTAGTAGGTTCCTATAAAAGAGACAAGCGCAAAGGCAAGCCTAAAAGAATGAAGTTGCCGGATCATCTTCCAGTAGTGGAAGTGATCATTGAGCCGGAACCAGAATTGGTAGAAGGCTGGATAAAGATCGGAGAAGAAGTAACGGAAGAACTGGATATCACTCCGGCTCAATTCCGCATTATCCGCTATATCCGGCCTAAGTATGCGCGTCCAAAGGCCGAGCAGGATAAAGATCCGGATGGTGTCAATATTATTGTGGCTCCCTTACCTACCAGAGTTATTCCCAAGGGTATTCCTTCGGCGGGCCTGTTGGCTTACATCCTGATCTCGAAATTCATCGACCACCTGCCCTATCATCGTCAAATTCAGATTTTTAAACGCATTGGCATGAAAATCAGCGCCACGACCATCAACGGTTGGGTGGCCAAGACGGTGTCGCTACTCAAATTACTCTGCCAAGAGCATGAAAAACAGTTGATGGCCAAAGATTACCTGATGGCGGATGAGACGACTATCAAAGTGTTGGATGGCAAAACGAAAGGTAAATCATCGATCGGTTATTTTTGGGTGTATTATGATCCGGGCGGTAAATGTGTGGTCTTCAAATATGATCCGGGCCGAGGCGGCAAATATCCTCGCGAACATCTGAAGCATTTTCGTGGCAGCTTGCAAACGGACGGCTACAAAGTCTATGAGTACTTTGATAGCGTAGCGCTCGGTATTCTCCTGCTGGGCTGTATGGCTCACGTTCGACGCAAGTTTGAGCATGCTTTGGAAAATGATCGGTCCATTGCTGAACGGGTGCTGCATTTGATGCAACAGCTTTACGCCATCGAAGAGATCGCCCGTCAAGAGGCTTATGATGCCGAGCAAAGACTAGCATTGCGTCAAAAAGATGCCGCCCCCATCATGGCCGAACTACATCAATATCTGGAGCAACAAAAAGATCAGGTGCTGCCCAAAAGTAAGATCGGAGAAGCGATCAGCTATGCCCTTAGCCGCTGGAAGTATATCGAGCGTTATCTGGAAGATGGTAAGGTAGAAAATGATAATAATTTGGTAGAAAATGCGATTCGCCCCGTGGCCATCGGTCGGAAGAACTATCTGTTTGCTGGATCAGAAGAAGGTGCAAGATGGGCGGCAACCATCTATTCCCTGGTTGCTTCGGCAGCCAATTGTGGACACAATCCTTTTGAATATCTTAAGGATGTTCTCCAGCGTCTGCCCGATCAGCCCCTCAGCTGCCTTGACGAACTGCTGCCAATGAACTGGAAACCGCTCGAGCAAGGAATGGCACGCGGGTAGAAGGCGCTAATGGGCTCATGGTTGCTCCTGTCATATTGCACATCCTCGGCCAGGGGCCGTGGGTGTAGATGGCCGAATGCTTACACCTTTGTGAACATCAAGTCCTGTTATCCAGCCCCCTGCACCTGTTTTCAATGTTTTCCATTCAAAGTTTTGAGACTGAGCGGTATTAAGCATCAATAATAAAAGGATTGTTATTATATATTTCATAATGCTGTCTTTTTAGTTGCTTACAATGGATTTTGAAATATGGCGTATATCCCCTGTTGGGTGGCGTGATTCTCGCAGCGCAGCGCAGAGAATCACGCCGCCTAATAAATAGGCGTTCAATCGGCCTGCAAGGCCAAGATTGAACGCCTATTTATTACTGCCAGCTTTCTTTCTATGCACTGGGCAGATTTCTCTATTTATCAATATT
>CAZHNG010000481.1:0-4369 GCA_964533785.1 uncultured Saprospiraceae bacterium
CCGTCGGCGAAAGCTTGGCGGCGGCCCGCAGGCGGTTACTTTCGGTAACCGCCTTACTTACACCCCGCCGTATCCCTGTTCTTCGACAATAACGCAGATTAAATCACCTTCCAATCAACCTCATTACCCTTTCCTCAGCAGCGCAATGATCTTGTCAATATCCGGATGGTCGATGCCTTCTTTTCGTATAGCTTGGAAATCTTCTAAAAAAGCATCACGAAAGGTTTTGCCTTTCCGTAATCTATATACAAACATTCGATGATGGCCAAGCGGTTTAGAAAAAAAGATCCGTTTTACCTCACCGGCTTTTCTTTTGGAAGCAATGCGGTAAAAGACAGTACGCTGCCACCTCTTCGGCTTTAAGACCAATAAGGTTTTTTGGAACATCTGTTTTTCTTCCACTCAACCGAAGGGGTGTTTGGTTGGAACTTTCAATAAGTTTATTTATTTTATCTTTTACTCAGATAAAATTTTCTTACTATATAAAATTCGTTCACATTAACACACGACGGTAATGCATACAGAACATTTTTTACTTTCGTAACAAACCAAGCAGCTTTTGGCAATTTTATGGTGCATGTAGACGCTCCTAAACAAGTACGCAATCGCAAACAGTATCGTTAAAAAGGTACATATAACAATTGAACTGTCAAGTGACAGGGTTAATAAAAACTTTTAGAAATGACCCTCAATACCCATGCAAAAATAGGATTGGGAACCGCCGCCATCGGCCGACCCTTGTACATCAATATTCGTCAGGAGAAGGCAGGGGACTTGTCGTTGGACACTTTTAAACAAAAAGCCAGAGAAGTGCTGGAAACAGCTTACGCCAATGGCATCCGGTATTATGATACGGCTCCCAATTACGGCTTTGCCGAAGCGCTACTGATCGATTGGGTAGGGGAGAGGCAGGATGAAAATATCGAGGTAGCTTCAAAGTGGGGTTATACCTACACCGCTAATTTTGATCCGGAAGCGACTGAACACGAAGTGAAGGAACATAGCTTGTCGAAACTTAACGAACAGTGGGGGCAGACTGAAAACCTAATCCCTTTCCTATCCACTTACCAGATCCACTCTGCAACCTTAGCGACCGGCGTTTTGGACAATAATTCCATCCTCGAACGATTGGCAATGTTAAAAGCTGAACATCATTTAAAAATCGGCATTACTACCAGTGGGGCGAATCAATCCGAAGTGATAGCAAAAGCAGCTACCATCCAAATGGGAGGCGATGATTTGTTCGATGCTTACCAGGTCACTTATAACATTATGGATCAAAGTCTTACCGGTATATTAAGTGAACTTAAATCTAATCATAAACGGCTGATCATCAAGGAGATTATGGCTAATGGCCGAGTTTTCCCCAATCCCGATTATCCCAACTACCAAAAGCTTTATGCCTATCTGCAGGGACTGGCCGACAAATATGAAGTGGGTATCGACGCCATCGCTTTGCGCTTTTGCATGGACAGCCTGCAACCACAGATCGTTTTAAGCGGTGCCGCTAAACCAGAACACGTTTTACAAAACCTGAAAGCTTATGATTTTCAACTTAGTCCGGAGGAAGTGAACGAGTTGCGGTCCTTTGCCGTTGATCCTGAATCGTACTGGGCGGAGCGGAAACAACTAACTTGGCAGTGACACCGTACTATTGTACTTGAATTTTAGAGATTCCCCCCTTTGTTTTGTGGAATCTCTGACTAATTTTGGCATATTATCCTGCGCTCAAATCATATCGGAATGAATTCCGATTTACTAGCGTCGACAAAAAAAAATACTATAAAACAATAGCTACCTAACGAAACCTCAAATCGTATACAACACCATCCGCTCCTCCTTTCCCCTTAACTCCATATCACCAACCTTTTTCGGAATGAAAATCTCTTCTTGCAGGGGTAATCTTTCCATAAGAAAATTAGAAAATAACAGATCAACCCCTAATTCATTACATTTGGATTGAATACGGGCCGTTGTATTCAACACATCCCCGGAGAACTCGATATCCCTTTTCACCACACCAACCTCACCGGCCATGACGTATCCGTAATGCAGGCCGGCTTTAAACTCCGGCACTATACCGTACTTTTCTTCGTAGGTTTTTGCCTTTTCGCGAATGATGCGCTGCACTTCAAAAAAGCAATTGATACAGTTGGCATTTTCCAGCCCATTTTTGATTTTCCAGCTTACAATGATCTCGTCGCCAACGTATTTATAGATCTCACCGTTCGAATAGATAATGGGTTCGGTAGCATCCTTAAAGACTTCCTTTACAAAGCTGAAGAATTTTTCGTCTCCCAGCTTTTCGGCAATCGCGGTTGACGATCGCAAATCCAGGAACATGAAAATCCGTTCTTCCCGCTTGGGATGAAAATAGCGGCCCAACAAAAATTCCTGTAGCAAACCGGGACCGTACTTATCATTGATAAATAACCCGATGATAGTTACAATAGCGATGAGCAACCACAGCGTATAGTTTTTCCAGTAATTGAGGGTCATTAGATCCGAACCGAAAGTCTGCCACACTTTAGCATCGTAAATAGGAACGTCAAAGTTATTGCTGTAGGTGATCGAATAGGTAATCGACATGACCAGCAGAAAAACCAGGAAATGCATTACAAAAGTCATCAATAAAGCCTGGCCATAGGAACGACTGCGAAACCAGTCTTCTAGAAAGTAGACAATAATGGCACCACCTACCAACCCACCTACGAAAGTGGCCAATAAGGTATACAGAAAGTAATTGGCAAACTGATAATCGGCCGGAACACAATTGTTATGTACCATCACCGCGTATTCATAAAGGTACTGGCAGGTAAAAAGAAAGATCCAAAATAACGTAATCGACAGTATTTTGCGAATTTTCGCATTAGAACGAACGGCAGCAAAGGCTTTCATTGTTTGATAGTTAATGATCAATTAAACGTGGCCAAATGCATAAAGTTAAATCTTGCTGTGGGATATCAACATTTCGGGTGTCTAGCCCTTTAACTAAATATTAATTTTTTCCACATTCCTTGTCCGTCCCGATAAAACTTCTATTTTTGCGACGCAACTCTTAATTGTCTCTCCGCAATACACCCTTTGCAGTTTATTTTCACCAATAATTAAGCAGTAAATGATCAGGAAGATTATTTTCCTACTTTTCCTATTGCCGCAACTGGCATGGGGGCAATACAAAGTAGAAGGAACCGTATTGGACAATGATTTGAAAATTGAATTAAGCGGCGCACTGGTTAGTGTTTCGTCGCTCGACCTCAACGCAGTAACGGGTACCGATGGGCGTTTTACTTTACCCGGCGTTTCGGCGGGAACTTACGAATTATCCATACAGGCCGAAGGCTTTGTACCCCTGGTCATGGAAATAGAGGTGCAAAACCAAAGTCTTTACCTGGGAATCATTGAATTGGTACCACGGCAAGAAAATCCCGACCTGGGTAATCCGGAAGATTATATTCCTACGGTTACGCTTTCCGACGAAGACCTGGAGCAGGAAACCGATAATCAGAACATCTCGGGGATATTGTCCGCTTCGCGCGATGTATTTGTACGGGCAGCAGCCTTTACCTTTGGCCCGCAGCGGTTTCGGATCCGTGGTTACGATTCCGAAAATACCGAAGTGATCTTCAATGGAGTGCCGATGAACGACCTGGAGAGCGGCCGTATTTTTTGGAACGCCTGGGGCGGACTCAATGATGTGACGCGTAACCGGGATACGGATGTCGGGCTTTTCCAAATTCCATACGCTTTTGGAGGATTGGGCGGTGCTATTTCCTTTGATACCAGAGCTTCGATGCAACGCAAACAGTTGCGGTTGTCTTCTTCTCTGGCCAATCGGACGTATACCTATCGCCTAATGGCAACCTATTCAACGGGCATGATGAGCAATGGCTGGGCGGTTTCAGCTTCCGCTTCACCACGTATGACGCCGACGGTAGCGTGCACATCTCGTCCGACACCGGCCAGATGGACGCAACCTATACCTTTGATTTTGACACCGGCGTGATGGGAACCGGAGGTGGACCGTCAACGTGGGACACCTGGAACGACACCAGCTTGCCGGAGCGAATCGTGCCAGGAGCGACACAGCCCACCGACGCACCGATGCTCCGTCTCGGCACCGACCAGACGCCGTAGCGGCAGGCGCACCCGTCCAGCCTACGTTGTCTGTCAAGGAACTTGTCGCTCCCAAAGACACTCCGGAAGCTGCGACCTTTGTAATACTCGCGCGACTTCTCCCATGAGGCACTTCACCGGACGGAAGAGAAGCTCCGGGGGTTCCACATGTACGGACAGCGCGGATGCACTGGCCGAAGGCGTCCGTGCCGACCTCCTCAATCGAGAGCCGTAGCATGCGGGCGAACTCGAA
>CAZHNG010000482.1:0-4360 GCA_964533785.1 uncultured Saprospiraceae bacterium
AAGCGCTTAAGGAACGCTCTTCCCTACTGGAATTGTGTCAAAATACGATCTGCAGGCGAACCAAATATCGAGGTGGAAACGTGAAGTTGTGGAAAAAGCGGCTTCGATCGTGGACACCGACCATCCGGATAAAACCGCTCAGGCCCTCGATGAAGAAAAAGTAAATATATACGTAAGCTGAAAGACCTACCTTGGGCAGGGGTTGCTGTTCAAGGTAGGTTGTCTGCCAATAAGTATTATTGTAAAAATGAAGAGTGTAGTCGGAAAGTATTTACCGAGCGGCTGGGTGAAGAGTTACAACCCTATGCAAGACGTACCCTAAGATTGACAGAACATCTTACTCAGATTGGTTATGCCCTTGGTGGCAATGCAGGTTCCAAATTGGCTTCAGCACTAGGCATGCCGGTAGGTCGTTCGACTATGCTGCGAATAATCCACGATGACATTGAAGAGCCAGAAATTTCTACTCCAAGGGTATTGGGCGTCGCTGATTGGGTCTACAAAAAAGGACATACTTACGGTACCATTTTGGTGGATTTGGAAAAGGGAAAACCAATTGACCTTTTGCCGGACCGTGAAGTAGAAACGGGAAAAAATGGTTGGAGGCACACCCTGGCATTGAAATTATTAGCCGTGATCGTGCCAGTTGTTATGCTCAGGCAGCAGAATTAGGGGCTCCCCAAACCATTCAAGTCGCCGCCCATTAACACATCTGCTAAAAAACTTGGGAGAAGCTTTGAAGCGCTTTTTAGACAAACACAATCAGGAACTACGTTTGGCCGCCAAGGATATGGTCTTAAACCAATTTAAGGAATTTCAGGATTTTAAGAACTGTTCTAAATCAGAAGCCGGTCAATCCCACAAGGATGGAGAGACCTATAATGATGACCAGGATCAACAAACTCCCAAAGAGCGAATAGACCAGGCAGCAGCAGAAATCACTTTAGAACTTCGTGATGAATTGCTCAGACGCATTCAAAATTCCCATCCGACATTTTTTGAACACCTGATTGTAGATCTCATGTTAGCCATGGGTTATGGGGGATCTGGCTCAGGGCATCACCTTGGAAAAACCGCAGATGGTGGGATTGACGGTATTATCAATGAAGATCCTTTGGGGTTGGATATAGTGTTTTTACAAGCCAAGCGATATGCAGATGAGAATGTCATCAGCGTTAAGCAAATCAGGGAATTTGCAGGCACCCTTGATGAGCAAGGGGCAATGAAAGGCGTTTTTGTGACCACCAGCCGCTTTGCAGGGCCAGCCAAATCCTATGCGGAACGCAGTCCCAAACGGTTGATTTTAATCGACGGAGATCACCTCACTCGCCTTTTGATTCAATACGGGGTCGGGGTAAGAACCTATCGAACAGTCCAGCTTTCCAGGCTTGATGAGGATTATTTTGTAGCGGCTGAGGATTTTTAACTTAGAATTGCCATTATGAGTGATGTTTACTACTTCCAAAGATATTTTCAAAGAAAAACAGAGTTACCAACAGTACACTCTTATTGTTCTCCAGATTTTATTATTACAACCAAAGCAAATTTCAGATCGTTCTGGACAAAATCCTTGAAGAATCGAATGCAGAGATCCGGGTTGGGGTAAATTTCACCCAACAAAGCAAAAAGAAAAAGAGCGTGCCAGATGGTATTTTTTCTCAGGAAAGCTTCCAGGTCCTTATCGAAACCAAGCTTTACGATAATTTTTCCTTTGATCAGTTGAAAAACCATTTAGATGGATTTGACGATCAATATAAAACCAAGATCCTGATTGGAATCTCGAAAAATGATGTTTCTGCATCAATCGTCAAAGACATTAACCGGGAAATAGTTTCCGGTAAATATGGCAAGGTTGTGTTTGTAAGTATAACATTTGCAAAAATCATTGTCCTTATCAGAGATATCCTAGATCGCCATGAAATCGAAATGACAGAAATTCTTGATGATTACGAGAAGTTTTGCCACGATGAAAACCTGATCGATCTTTCACAACAGCGGATGCTTGCCGTTACTGTAGGGCAATCTCTCCTGGAGAATATGCAGTTCAACCTGTATTTCGATCCAGCAAACCGCAATCATTCCAAAGGATTCAAATATCTTGGTCTATATACGGATAAAAAGATCCTGGCCGTCGGGGAAGTTTTGAAAATTGTGTATTGTAACTATCATAAAGGAACTCTCATACCGCAGAAAGGTTATGATCTTGATGTTAATGAAGATGAATCTAGCCGAATTAAAGGCATCATTGAAAAGACAGATTATTATGACCTGACTCAGGGCATGAAGTTCATGATCGTTGACCGGTTTTCCAAAACCTCTTTCGTGAAAGGCACTCCCTACTCCCTTCGAAGCAAGACTTACTTTGAGCTTTCAAAATTAGATTGGTTTTACCGGGGAATGAGTGCAGAAAGCTTGGCTGAATTGTTAAATGATAGAAACTGGGAGGAGTTCCAATAAGATAATTTATGATCAAGACTGTTTTTCCACAATCACGATGATCACTGAAATCTTTTTCGTGCTTCAAAATCATTGATAATCTGACCACCCATCATAATTCCAGAAATTGCCGGTTTACCACGACATACTTCAAGCCAGGCTTCGTATGAAGCTGACCGACTAGCAAAAGCCGAGGCTTTATTAGTTACCAGCCACTTCGCCAATTCCTCCGGTGTTTCCATGACCGGAGATATGGGAGTACCTTCCGTTGTTGTTTCACACATGAACTTTGGCACCTGGCTTGATTTGGACGGCGCATTTTTTGATACGGTGCATTTTCCGCAAGTCCTCAAACGCTTTCCCTTGCGTGGTAAAGGCATTTACTGGATCATTGGCAAAGTGGTCATTGATTTTGGATTTCCGACCATTGAGGTATATAAACTAGAGCTATTGCCACTTATCAAGGATGAAAGATATCAATAAAAAGACCACCCCAACTTTTTTGTCAGGGCGATCTCTGGAAGCACTTTCTATAAGGTTTGCTTCGTATAAGGCACAATCTCACTCTGACAGGTTGAGCTTCCGCAGAGCCTGTTTCCCTTGAAACTGCATTTCAAACTTACCCGATTTGCTTTGTTAAGGCCATATTCTTAAAAAACTTATCAACAAAAGCGTGGCGAACGCCTCAATATTCTGGCCAGTCAAGGTGCGATTTTTCATAGTGTTGCACCCCGTCAGTATTACTATTTGGTCCACTCGATTACGGTTCCTTTTCGTTACAATCCAATGGCTCCTATCAGAAAGCAATTGAAATCCCTTTTCCTTTTTCTGCTTTACCAAGGTACATCGTGTCTCCCGCTCCGCAAGGCCCGCTTCGCATTAGAGTTACAATTTTTTGACCAAAAGGGCAAAAAAAATGGTCCCTCTATCCTTGCAGAGCGTTCACCTACGCTGTCCTAAAGGTTCCGCAAAAAGAAAAAGGAATTCAATTTCATTAAAACTTAAGGAGCCATGACAATGACAACTTCATCAAAAGAAACCTATCAAATCTACATTGCATCACTCGCAGATTATAACGCGGGCATTCTCCACGGTGCCTGGATTAACCTTGAAGGCCTGAATACCGACGATATTCACGAACGGATTAAGGATATTCTGAAGACCAGTCTGATCGCCGCCAAATATGGTCAACCCTGTGAAGAGTGGAGCATTCATGACTATGAGCTTTCAGGTATCCGGATTTCAGAGAATGAAGACCTCGAAACCATTGTTGAGATTGTCGAATGCCTTGAGGAACACGGTGAAGCGTTTGCGATTTATTATAAAGATGTCGATGATTTAGAGACCGCACAATCCTGTTTTGATGAGGCTTATCAAGGCCATTATGATACCTTCCTGGATTATGCCACCGAAATCTTTGATGAATTATATGCGCACGCTATTCCTGAAAATCTTCGCTACTATATCGATTATGAAGCTTTTGCCCGCGATCTTCAGGCTGAAGGATATTTTATCGAGTCCGGTCATGTATTCAGGCCGGTTTAATATAAAACATCAACCTTCGATATCGTTGAGCAGTACGTTTCATTAAAACGTATTGCTGGGAATAATTACAACTTTGAATTCCTGGACCTGTTTATACCACTTGGTTCCAATCAATTTTTGCTAATTTAGAGGTGAAGTAAGCGGTGCAAGAAAAAGGCTATATTCTCGAACAAGTAATGAAACAATCTTGCTACAACTAATTTTATCTACCAATAGTTGGACTAAGTTATTTCCCTTGGTAGTTATAATAGTTCATAAAGGTGTATCTTAATGCCTTATCAAGTCATTCATTAACATGGGTATATGCAACAGACAATAGGGTAAAAATAATTACCATAAAAATTACTAGTGCGTCAGGAACGAAGTTCCTGCGCAACTA
>CAZHNG010000483.1:0-4342 GCA_964533785.1 uncultured Saprospiraceae bacterium
AATTTCCGTTGATTGTCAATTAGTTAGAATTTTTAGTCTAACTTCTAGAGTCTATCGTCAAAAGTCTAGTTGATTATCCAACACTAAAAATGTTAGGCCAAAAGTCAATGACCATAAGCTGGGCAAAAATAGAAATATTTTAGAATTTAACTCCCCTTTATTCAATATCGTCAATATTGCGCAAAGCCAACTGAGGATCCTCGAACTGTGAAACAATAGCTGTAATGGTAACCGGTCCGGCAGGTAAGGCCGCACTCGCAAAGGAAGCATCATTCCTGGTAAACATGGCGATCGATCCGGTGGCATCACTTACCGTTGTACTTCCCTGGTAGGTACCCTCTTCACCACTGATTGTGACCTCTTGTACTTCTACCAGGGTGGATTCCCATGCTTCCAGGTTATTAATGATTTCCATTATCTTAGCCACTCTTGGTGCTGGGAGGCTCCCTACTCCTAGAACGGTAGCATTGGAGACCGGAACATTGTTGATTTGTAGTAATCCATTGAATTCCGACAATTCTTGCCCGGAAACTACCACCTCTACTTCTTCCCCTAACTGAAGCGGATGATCATCCGTGAATCGGACGACGATGCCGGCGGTTTCATCTTGTATGACCACATTTTGTCCGTTGAGATTTCCAGTAGTTGCATCGGAAATGACCACTCCCTTTATTTTTCTATTGGTGGGCACTGCACTACTACCAGCTGTAAACAGGTCTCTTATTTCCTTAATGCTGATCTGGTTCACCTCTCCCCCATCAATGGGGCCTTCCCCTTGTACATCGTCAAGGTTTCTGATGAGTACCTGGGGATCGTCGAATTGGGAAACGATGACGGTCATATCTACGGTGCCAGCGGGTACCGGTGAGGTGGAGAAGGTGGCATCATTTCTCGTAAACATAGCGATCGATCCGGTCGCATCACTTACCGTTGTACTGCCCTGGTAGGTACTATTGCCCGTTATGGAAGCTTGGCGGATGGTTACCAAAGTAGATTCCCAATTTTCTGCATTACCGATGATCTCCGCTACCGTTGCTACTTTGGGCTCCGGAGCGGTCCCTGCCCCCATTCTATTCGCAAAATTATTGGGAACGGCATTCACTTGCAGTAATCCGCTGAATTCAGATAGTTCTTGTCCGGAAATGACCACCTCAATCTCTTCGTTGAGCGCAAAATTGTGATCATCGGCAAAACGCACGACAATACCGGCCGTTTCATCCTGAATGACCAGATTACGACCGTCCCAATTACCACTATCTTTGTCAGAAATCACGGTACCAAGTATTTTCCGGTCATTCGGTGCAGTGGCGGTACCACTTATAAATAAATCACGTACCTCCTGGATAGTTATTGGTGTCTCCGAACCAGTTGAGACGCTCCCACCCGAACAGCGATCGCCGGTAAACTGTACATCCTCCCGGTTACGGATGAACAACTGTCGGTCATCCCTAAATACACTGTAAATCGCAACGATTGACCCGTTACCAGAAGGTAATTCGTCACCGGCAAAATCAGCAAATCCACTACTTCGCAGAATGATTTCACGTCCGTTACAATCGACCAGAGTACGATTAATACTGCTTCTTCCGATAGGGTCAGCGTAGGTAAGGCCCAATTCCTGGCTGGCAAATTCCACATTATCAATTCTCACTAAAGAACTGATATCGCTATCCTTTAAGTCAGCAATGGATTTAACGGCAGGTTCTATAGGATCTTTTAATTTACCCCGGGTGATCCTTTCGTTATAATCGACAATATTCCCCAGGGTTTCGCCTCCCCCTTCGTTAATGACGTATCCACCCAGCTTGATCACGCCGTTATCTACCCCAAGATACAAGCCCTGACAATCGATCAATATCTCCCGCCCGACTGGAAAAAGGGTATAAGCACTGGTAAGGTTGATCAGAATGGCAATTCCACCGGTCTCATCCTGCAAAATAAATTCCCGAAAGAAGTTTCCCGACCGGTCATCCGCAACAATTTGCCCCTTGATGGTCAGGTCGGTTTGGATTTGAATGATGGAATTGTCATCAGCCAGTTCTTTCAATCCCGAGATGGAGATGCCCGGTTGTTCAGTGATCTCATTTTCACCATCGGTTGGCGGCGTATCAAAGTCGGTGTCTACGCAGGCCGTGATTGTAAATAGAAAAGCGATAAAGGATAATTGGATATATTTTATCATTTGATTTAATTTTAGCAATGATGAGTTTTTGTTTTATCATTAAGTGGATGAACAATAATAAGTTGTGTTTTAGACGATAAAGTCCTGATCGCAAGCATCAGGGCTCCCTCACAATCGATCTCTTCCGACAACTATCGAAACTAGAGTCTGGCGTCTGGCATCTCATTTATTTAGTATCTGTAACTGATGTTGAAAAAGAAATTGGTTCCAAAACTGTAAAAGTAGCGAGTGGGATAAGCACTTACGTCCCTATCCCGGGTATCAAAACGCAATTGCTCGAACCCACCGGTTCTGAAGTTTTGTACATTCAAAATATTGTTGACGCCCAGGTTCAGGTAAAGAAAGTTTCTACCGAATTTGAAGGACTTTCCACCAAAAAAATCTACTGTAAAGGCCGGATCACTTTGTTCCTGTTGGACAATAGTCTGGTACTGTTCGCCATCCTGATCCAAAGTGATCACCGCATCAGCCGTACGTCTTACCGGACTGAAATCAATCCATACCCGATCGAAATAATTAAAGTTCACATTAGCAAACCAATAGTTCGGGTCATTATAATTGATACCAAACGTAAATGCTTGTTGGGGCATTCCCGCAACAAAGAAGTTTTTGGTATAAATGGTAAAGTCTTCGTTTTCCTGGCCTGGCACCTCCGCATTATCTAAGTAAATATTACCAGTCGGACGAGAACTGAAGGTATATTCACCGATTGCGGCCACGCCGCTTAGGATAAAGCGCGGACTAATTTTAGCTTCAACGGCCATTTCCGTTCCGATATGTCTTTGATCCACACCGCTCATTACGTAGTTCCCAAAAGCCCGGTTCAAATCATTGTAGAACCGGATGATGCGCACCTGGTCTTCGAATTGAGAATAATAACCCGTAAATCTTGCTTTTAGATTCGGGGCGCGGATGATGTATCCGGCTTCTCCTCCGTATAAAGTCTCCTCCGTTAAACCGGGAACGATCTGGTCCCTTGTCCGTGGCGAAACGTAGGCATTGCGGAAAAAAGGCGCCCTGGTCTGATACATCCCGTTAGCGTATAAGTAATGGCGGCCGTTGATTTTATAAGTTGCACCTGCCTTTAAGCCGTAATTATCAAAAGTTTGGGTCGTTGATTTACCAAAGGAACTATCCGGAAATCTACCGTTTCTAAAATTCCCTTCGCGCCAAAAGCGGGTATGCGTATAAGAGCCCGCCAAGAAAAAATCGACTTTTCTTAAAGTGATCAGCCCTTGTATCCAGCCGCTACCTTTTTGGATATGCGTTTCATAATCATGGCCAAACCGATCTCCTTCGCGTAATATTCCTCCCGGATTATTCAGATCATTTTGTTGTGCTTCGAGATTTCCAACGGAATCTCTTACCGCAAATCGATCTACATTAACGGTAAAATCACCCCCCAGCAGATCCACGACCTCCCTGAAGTTTTCTACCTGCTCGTACTGTGCACTTACACCAGCGTGCAGAGTGAAAACATCGTTGATCACATTTTGGTAATTCGAATAAAAATTGGCCCGGGTATGATCGAAACGGCGATCTTCAACCAGGTACTGCGACCAATTACCCTGAGGAGCATCTTCCGGTAGGAGGTAGTCGTATTTCTCCCTGAGTTGACTCAGTTCATTGACTTCGTACAATTGATCCCAGTTGATCTGCCGGTTAGTCTCTTCCTTCAACCGTTCGCTCAGAATGGCGGCTGCCTCCTCTTCACCGTTAGCGCTGAAGAAGCTCGGTAAGTTGCGGTAATAATCCGGACGGGGATCGGGAGCGTCGAACCAGTCCAGGGCCGTACTTCCGTTACGTCCCGTCTGAAACGAAGCGGCGGTGATCAAGGTAGCCCGGTCATTGATCAGCCAATCGTGACGCAACATGAAAAGGGGCTCGTGTTGTTCGGCAACCCTGGAATTGCGTTTTTCACCGTTTTGGTATCCCCAAAAAGGGTTGTAATAATTGGAGCCGGCCAGGTCATACATTTCCTGGGTAGTCGCGCCGGAACGCCCTCTTTTCGTGGGAGCTCCGAAACCGGTAAAATTCAGTAAATGTTTATTGCCCAGTTTGCGATCTACGGACAGGAAATAGCTGTAACCGTCGTAAAACGTACCATCGATATAACCTTCATCCGCCCAACGGCGCGAAGCGGAAGCTGAAACCGCCCAG
>CAZHNG010000484.1:0-4334 GCA_964533785.1 uncultured Saprospiraceae bacterium
TAAGTTATTTTAGGACGTTTTAAGATATTATAAAAAATTGTTGTTCAATTGTGAAATTGGCTTCTAAACTGGGGGCAATTCTTAATATTTTAAATAGGTATTAAATTATTTTGGTTATACGGAGATAATTTTGGGATTGTTTTTAAGTAGTGTAGCAGAATTATTTTATGCTATGTTCACACTCAACCCCTCCCGATGGCAATCGGGATCAAACTCATGTAGTCTGGTGTCTGGCATCTTAAATCTGCTTTCTTACTTATAACCGGAAAACCCTGGCCTCAAGCTATTCAATGCCAAATTCAGTAGAGTTATTCCCAAGTTAAAGGATTAACGCATCCGACATCTGATATCTTTTTCCACCCAAGGCAAAAATAAAAAAAGCCCAAAAACAAATGTTTTCAGGCTTGAACAGTTTTGTATTTATTTACTGGGTGCGATTCGATTGAATATTAGTCAAACTTCCAGCGTCGGAAGGCTTCAATGGCTGCATATTCCGAGAGACCTAAATTCCGGTAAGCATTAGCTGTTGCTTTATTGCGGTCTTCGGCTCGTTGCCAGAACTCCCTTTCATCATTACCTGGAAAGGGAGGGCTATCTTTTTGGGATTGGTGCATAAAGATAGCATTTCGTTTTTTGAATAACTCGGTTGGACTAAGAGGGACGGCCATTTCAATTTCGTGGATTGGCCATTCGTGCCAGGCACCCCGGTATAACCACAACCAGCAGTCTTTCATCCAAGGCTCTCCTTTTAGTTCTTCAAAAGCAGCAAAGATTGCATTTAAACAGACCCGGTGCGTGCCGTGTGGATCGGCTAGATCTCCGGCAGCAAAAACTTGGTGGGGTTTGATTTCCAGCATTAATTCCTTGACAATCTTAATGTCTTCTGGGCCTAGTGGACTCTTACGTGGCGTACCTGTTTCGTAGAAAGGCATGTCCAGGAAATGGATTTGTTCGTCTTTCAGCCCGCAAAATCGGGCTCCTGCCCTTGCTTCTCCTCTCCTGATGAGCCCTTTTATTTGTCTAACTTCAAACGAACTCTTATTCGGGTTCTTTTTATTATTAATAGATTTCCTGGCTTTTTTCAAAAGTTTTTCCCCCTCTTCTTTCAAAAGGTCTGTTTCAGCACCGTATTCATGGATAAATTCTATATAACGTATTACATCGTGATCGTGGACGGCAATATTTCCGGAAGTTTGGTAGGCCACATGAACGTCATGTCCTTGATCGACAAGTCTCAAAAAAGTTCCTCCCATCGAGATCACATCGTCATCAGGGTGAGGGCTGAAGATGATTACCCTTTTCTTGGCCGGAGTAGCTCTTTCTGGACGACGGCTGTCGTCTACTTTAGGTTTACCTCCGGGCCAGCCGGTAATTGTATCTTGTAAATGGTTGTGCACTTGAATGTTGAGATCATAAGAGGAAGCATGTTCGATGATCAGGTCGCTGAGATGATTTTCATTGTAGTCATCATCGGTGAGTTTAAGGATCGGTTTTTTGACTTTTTGTGAAAGCCAGATGACTGCTTTAACCGCGAGATCGTCGTCCCAATCACAAATCCCAACAAGCCAGGGGGTTTTAATTCTGGTAAGTTCGGTGGCAGCTGATTTATCCACCACTACCTTTACATTGGGATGTTTTTGTAAAAAAGTAGCAGGTACAGCTGAAGAAATGGGGCCTTCTGCTGCTTTTTTAAGAACGGAAGCCTTGTGTTGGCCCCATGCCATTAAATAGATCGTTCGCGCCTTCATGATACTGGCAATTCCCATAGTGATGGCCCGGTAGGGTACATATTCCGCTTTGATGAAGTCTTTAGTCGCATCCCGGCGCGTAATACTATCCAGTCTTACCAAACGCGTTGTCGAATCTTCCCAGGATCCTGGTTCGTTAAAACCAATATGTCCGGTACGACCAATACCTAACAACTGGATATCTATGCCACCAACTAAATCGATCTTTTTTTCGTATTGCTCACAGTAGTCTGCCACTTCGTTCATGCTGATGGTGCCATCGGGAATGTGAATGTTTTTCGGGTTTATGTCCACATGGTCAAAGAGGTATTCATGCATGAACCTCACGTAACTTTGTTGAGCGCTGGGTTCCATAGGGTAATACTCGTCCAGGTTGAAGGAAATGACGTTTGAAAAGCTCAAGCCTTCTTCCTTGTGCATTCTAACCAATTCTTTGTAAACTCCAATTGGCGAAGAACCGGTAGCCAGCCCCAGAACAATGTGCTCACCTTCTTGCTGCTTTTGCCTCATTGCTAATGCTATGGACTGGGCAATATGTACCGATGCCTGAGCAGATTCCTTCCATATTTTTACCGGAAGTTTTTCCAGGTCCTTTAGTTTGAACTTTAAGTTACCAGATGGTGAAGATGCTACCGACATATTTTTTATTTTAAAACAAAGGTAAATAATTTTTTAATTTGTGTGCGCACACACAAAAATTTATTTTTGCGTGCTCTTATTTCTTTATTTACATATTTTTGTGTTCGGACACAGTAGTAATTATGTTTTGCACACAATGACTGACGTACACACTCAAAGCGTTTAGCATTTCCTGTTGTCCGGACGGAGTCTTCATCTGAGCGTTACCGCCAGCCCGCCTGCTGCCTGCCGACCTAGCGGTCACGGTAGGTGGGTGCCAGCGGCCGGCAGGGTGGGCAGGTAGTGTCTAGCGTCAAAAGTCCAATTATGACGATGAAGAAAAAAATAAGAATAAAGGACATTGCAGATAGAGCAGGCGTATCGACAGGTACGGTTGACAGGGTATTACACGATCGTGGAAACGTAGCGCCAAAAGTTAGGGAAAAGGTGCTTGCAGTGATAAAAGAGTTGGGATATAAACGGAATATGATTGCAAGTGCTTTGGCTTACAATAAAAATATACAGGTAGCGGGCCTTCTTCCGGATCCCGAAAAAGATCCTTTTTGGGAACAAGTGCATACCGGGGTTTTGAGGGCTTCGGAGAGTGTTCAGCACTATGGTCTTTCCACAACATTGATCTATTTTGATCAGTTCAGCGATAAAAGTTTTATAGATCGCGCGCAGAAGCTTTTGGAGAAAAACATTGATGGCCTGTTATTTCCACCATTGTTTGCACAAAAGGCGGGATGGCTTTTGGAGGAATGCAAAAGAAAAAATGTACATGCTATTACTATCAATACAAATATAAGGCGTGGAGATCCGCTGTGCTATATTGGTCAGGATTCCTATCAAAGCGGAGTGTTGGGAGCCAGGCTACTAGATTTTGGTTTGAGTGCCGGCCAAACCGTTGGCATTATCAATTTTGAATTTAGTACGAAAGCCGCTCTGCATTTACAAGAGAAAGAAAGAGGCTTTAAAGATTATTTCAAGGACAATGAGAAGGACATAACAATTTTCAGGATAGACTTTAAGCATTTCAATGATTCTGATGCAGTAGTGCATTTGATGAGACAACTGCTAGAAGATTACCCGCAACTAGCTGGTCTTTTTGTTGCAAATTCACGGGCCCATTTGGTAGTGGAAAGTTTGCAAGCCATTGGAGCTAAAGGTGTTAAGATCGTCGGCTTTGATCTTATTGAACAAAACCTCAGATATCTCAAGAATAATCAAATTAATTTCTTGATCAATCAAAACCCTCTGGAACAGGGGTTCCTGGGCCTGGTTTCCTTCTTTAAATATCTGATCCTGAAAGAGCCTGTTGAGAAAACTCAATACCTCCCTTTGGATATTGTGGTAAAGGAAAATGTGAATTATTACCTCAGTAAACAAGTTTCCTTTGAATTGGCTCTGTGACCAGTTGAAGGCCAATCAATCATAACTGCGCAGTAATTAGTTGTTTTTTAGCAATTCTCAATATGATTGGACTTTTGACATAACATTTTAAGTATTTGATAATCAATTGAACAAGCCTATTAAATTAATTTTTATTTTTTTCAGCCCTAATACTATCTGCTTTGGCATGATGATAACTTTCTACCGAGGATTCCACAGTCGCTTCTCCAAAGGGAACACCCAGTGTATAGTGACGATAGATCATAAGGCCGGATAGAAAAACGATCAGAGCCAATCCGAATAAAGAGAACTTCCATCCCCAGATATTTCCGACGTACTCATCGTTATTGTCTTTAAAATTCATTTGCAAAAGAATTTGATTTATTTAGTATAACATTTTACTAAGGTAAGGGTTTTGTTGCAGGTTACGAGTTAAACGGGTTACGAGTTAAATCTGGTGTAGATCACCACATAACAAAATTGTAGTGACAAAGTAGAATGAATTATAAGAACTATTTCTCTTACTAGACTTTTGACGCTAGACTCTAGAAGTTAGACTAAAAATTCTAACTAATT
>CAZHNG010000485.1:0-3680 GCA_964533785.1 uncultured Saprospiraceae bacterium
GGCGATCCGGCCCCTGCCTTCCGCAGCCTCTCCCTGCTCGCCGAGCAGGTGGTCGACGGCGGCGGCGGCCAGGTCGGTTGCCGCCCTGAGGGCACCCTTGAGCGACGTTGCCGGGATGATCGGCTGGTCAGCCCGATCGCGCTGGACGAGCAGCACCTCGGGCGCCTTGTCCATGTCGCTCGTTTGCAGCTTCGGCTCGGTGCGGCGCAAACCGGCCCCGATATGCAGCGGGGCTTCGGTCTCGAGCTTCAGTGTCAGGACGAGGCGGTTGCCGAAGATCATCCTGCTGCCTCCATGGTGAAGGCCTGACGCGAGGCGAACGCTCGATGGTCGACGCGGTCGAGGCACACCTCACCGAAGCCGTTCTCCGGCAGGAAGGGGCAGGACCGCCAATGGCAATCGGCGATCCAGCTCGTGGGGGGCAATCCTGTGCGCAGGAGTTCAGCCGGCAGCACTTTCGGGTTACTCTGGCAGCGGACCAGGAAGACGCTACCGGGCTCGGTGAGGAGATAGGGCTCCGAGGCGCCCGGCTTTGGCGGATAGCGCAGGGCGATGTAGCCGCCCTCGAGGCGCTGCTGGGCGAAGAAGGTGACGAGCTCGTAGCCGAGATCCTGCCAATAGGCCGCGTAGTCGTCGCGCAACGAGCGTCCGCCTCGAAGGGCGTCCAGGTCGTTGAGTGGGGCCGGAGTCAGGAGCGTGAGGGCCAACTCGTTGCCCGGTTGGGGCAAGGTCTGCACGGCACTCACCTGGGCGCGAAGGACGGCATCCGTCTTGCCGAGCTCCGCGACGCCGGCGGCGAGAAAGCTCTCGATGGTCTGCAGGAGTACCGGATCGGCCGTTGCGGGCACGACCCAGCGGCCGATCCACTCGAAGCCTGAGGGCTTTATCGCTGCGTAGGAGAAGAGTTGTCCAGCACCGTCCTCGTAGGCGGCGGCACCCGTGCGGTTGTCGATCTTGGTGCGCGTTCGCACGTCATGCGACGGGGGCTTGCCGCTTCGCCCCAGATGCCGGTGGAGCCGCGCGTCGCTCTTGAAGTCCGGAGCGAAACGCAGTGATGAGGCCAAGCTTTCCGAAACGGCCGTCGCGTCCGCAAAGAGGCAATCGACGACATTACCGTGGTCATCGGTCTGGGCGAGTGACAGTGGCAGCGGCAGCCAGGGCGGGTCTTGGCTGCCTTCGGGCCGCGGGAAAGCGTGGCCGATAGTGAGGCGGGCGAGCAGGTCATCCATGGCCGCAGATTTCAGCCCGGCATCGTCGAGGGCTCGCGCCAGGGCACCCTTGATCGCCCCGCCCGGCACGACCGCAGCACCGCGAAAGAGATTGGTCGAGGCCATCGCCCCGCCGACGAGGAAGGGCCGGTCCAACGTGTAGACGACGCTGCGCAGGTCGCCGGGGGCGGTGCTGCCAGCCCCGGACGTCGCGC
The DNA here is from genome assembly GCA_964533785.1 of uncultured Saprospiraceae bacterium. Lineage (GTDB taxonomy): Bacteria > Bacteroidota > Bacteroidia > Chitinophagales > Saprospiraceae > JANQRV01. The sequence continues at coordinate 1,424 of CAZHNG010000485.1, forward strand.
GGATCGGCGCGGCCGCGCCGACGACGACGCTCGCCACCCTGCCGAAACCCGATGCCTTGATCGCGCCCAAGGCCGGGACCAAGGCCAGCGCCTTTTTCAAGAGCGCCTCGGCGCGTGCGGCTGTCACGGGACCGACCCGAAGATCGACGGTTCCCGTGAAGGTGACGGTATCGCCGAGGGCGAAGGGCTGTTCGATGAACTGCAGGTAGCCCTCAGCGACCGAGCCGAGCACGGCGTCGACCCTGATCCTCGGGTAGTCGCTCGGATCCTCTAGTCGCTTCGCGGCCGACGCGGCATCGATCACCAGATCACGGATCGTCAACTGGGCGCGCCACGGCTCGTTCGCCACCTTCCAGGCCGTCTGGCTCGCCGCGGTGTCGGGCTCCGACGGTCGGCCGAGGAGGCTCGCGATCTCGTTCGCGATCGGTGGTGCACCAGGAACGGCGGCGAGCCGCTCGAGCGCCGCCCGCACATTGCCCATGACCAATGTGCCCGGGATGATCAGCTCTTTGTTACTGTTGCGCGCGAGTGGCAGGTCGAGCGATGCCCGCGAAACCGTGAGCCCGCGGGTGGCGAAGGGTACCTGGAGCGTGATCTCGATCGGGATCTCGTAGCGAAAGACGGTCATGCCGCACGCGCAAGCGTCGCTGTCGCGGTGCCTAGCGGCGTGAGGTAGTCGGCGAGGGACAGCACGTGATGGAGGGGCAGGAGCGGCCAGCGGTCGGCCCCGTGGGCGAGGATGGGGTTGCGGCCGACCAGCACGTGGATCAGCTCATCCTCGACTGCGAGCGACCGCAGCCGCGCCTCGAGCTCGGCAGCGAATGTGGCGACATCGGATGCCGATCGATCGAGCCTGAGCAAGTGGGCCTGCTCGGCCTTGCGATACCAGCGGTGCAGCTGGCTTCGCCCGACGCCGTCGCTGATCGCACCGAGCAGGCTGACGACGTTCGGCCAATCATCCAGGAAGATGCCGAAAGCGCCGGCGTCATTGCCCAGCGCATCATCGAAGAGCTCGCTGCGCACGCGACCGGGGTCGAACTCCGCTCGGTCGATCCCTTCGAGCGCCATGATCTGGACCACGCTGCGTGTGCCGCTCGTGGCTTTGGCGGCATCGGCGAGCTTCTCCGCCGCCATGCGGAGGTCGCGAATCGGCGATTTTTGCTGGGCCAGTACGATGCCGATCTTGTATGTCGGGTGCGTCTGCATGTCGCCGACTGGCAAGCGCAGCTTGCCCAGGATCTGACCGAGCTGCTCGAGGAAGGGGGCCACGCCCCACGCGGGCAGCACGAACGACACGTCATCGCCGCCCCAGAGCAGGGTCTCGAAGCGCAGCTTGCGGTCGCGTCCACTGCCTTGGGTGAAGCCCGGCGCCTGCAGCATCCAGTCGACGAGGTCTCCCAGCACGATGGCATTGTTCTGCTCGAGCGTCAGGCAAAAGCGGCGAAAGGGCTCGACCGACCGCCTCCGCTCGCTGATCTCGGCGCATTGCTGGCGAAGCCTGCCGAAGCCATTGCCGTCCATGAAGAGCACGGCGAGCTTGCCCTCGACATTGGGTGGCAGGCCCGGCGGCGGATCAGCGACGAGCTCACCGAAATGCATGGCCACGGGCATGCCCTGGAGGTGCAGGGTGCGGTGCGCATTCGCCAGCGACGGCTCCCTGTCGGTACCCAGCCACTTCGCAGCATCGAGGCCGCGCGAAACCTGTTCACCGTAGAAAGAGGTCTTGCCCTCCCGACCCATGCCGTGGCGGGCATGCACGCTTGCCGATGCCGGCTTGCCCTTGACCCGCTTTTCCGGGTCGACGGGCTGGCGGCCGAGGGTGAAGGAGCAGAAGGCATCCGTGGCCCTCGCCGGGGTCGCGACCTTCTCCGGCAGGGCCACGGTCAGCGATTGCAGCTGGGCCAGCCTTATCTTGGTCGTCAGGGCCGCGAGAATGCTCGGCAGGCCCTCCTTCGGCGCCGGGCGGTGGATGGCATAGACGAGCGTGAAGTGGCGCAAGGTCTCCCGCCGGGCCTGCAAAGCCGCATTCAGATGCGTCTGGAGGTCGGCATCGGTGAGCGGCGCCGCGCTTGCCGCAGCCGACGAATCACGGGCCAGAACGAACTCGATTTGCCGAGCGATCGCGGTCTTCTTAACCTTCGGGTTCTTCCAGCGACCGTATTCGTCCGCTGCGACCGCGTCCAGTTCCTCGCCCGCCGCGACCCGCTGGGCCAACTTCGGCAACACCTCGTTGCGCCACTGCTGCTTGCCGCCGCCG
>CAZHNG010000485.1:3690-4320 GCA_964533785.1 uncultured Saprospiraceae bacterium
GCTCGACCCGCGCTGGACCTTGGGGCTTCGGCGCGATGCGCACAACCAACTCGGAGCCGCCGCTGTAGAGCGCCTTGACAACCTGCTGGTCGGCGAGGCGTCGGCGGAGTTCGGCGAGCAGGTCGTCGGAAGACTGCAGGATGGCAAACGACGCGCCGCGAATGACGCTCAGGTCGTTGGTGTCATAGATCGTCGTCGCGAAGTTGACGGCTGCAATCTGCAACCAGACGTCCGACATGGTGTAGCTCCTCGAACTATCGGCGAGTGCTGGAGCTGTTTTTTGTTGGAATGACTATCGGCTGCGCAACCGACGATCGTCAAGCGCAGAAGCGCTGGGAGAACCCGCCGCCGCGAGACGCCCTCGACCCGCTTCCTTCAGCGGCGGTGCTCCCGGGGGTGCTCACCCTCACCGGATACCGAGGTGGCAAGTCTCAATCCGCTTCCATCAGCGGCGTAGCTCCCGGGTGATGGAAATGCTGTCACCCGACAGTCCTGGCGGTAAGTCTCAATCCGCTTCCATCAGCGGCGTAGCTCCCGGGACCACCTTGTACCCAGCGGCCTCGCCTGTTGAAGGTGTCTCAATCCGCTTCCATCAGCGGCGTAGCTCCCGGGCGTCGTCGGCGCCCAGTT
>CAZHNG010000486.1:0-4273 GCA_964533785.1 uncultured Saprospiraceae bacterium
GCCGCCAGAAGTTAATGCGTTTTTTGAGGTGGGAATTTTTTCGATATGCGCGACGCGAAAACCGATTATAGCTCTTGCTACATGAGGCTTTTCGCAACAAAGCAGATCGGAAAAAGTTTCCCTCAAAAAGGGTAGAAATTTCTGGTGGCGACTACTAGGTCATACAGCGATTAAGTAGTTTTTCCAAGCCCTCTCTCTGGATGTTCTTTCCAATGAAGACAATTGTACTCATTCTATTTTCGTGAGGCTTCCAAGGCTCTTTTTCCTCTACACTAAGTCTTTTTCCCACTGACTGAATTACGTGCTTTCGGTCTGATTCTTCCAACCATACCAGCCCCTTCATTCGATACAAACCTTTTGATTGAAGGATCAAATACACCATTAATCGATGATGAAGTGTTTGATATTTAAAGGGTTGATCAAAAACAAATGTATGTGAAACGATTTCCTTCGTGTGTTCATGGGGCTGATGGGCATGCGGTTTGTTAAACGGAAAACTTTCTTCCTCACCTTCTTCGCGCTCATCAATATGGCTTTTGTAATGCATATCATTAAATAGAGGGTTATGTACCCCCGGATCAATTTGTGGGAAATCATCTTTGTTCCCAAAAACAATCTTTGCCAAAGGATTAAGTGCTTGCAGTCTGGCTTTTAGACCATTGAGATAGTCTTCATTGACCAGATCGGTTTTATTGATGAGTAACACATCACTAAACGTAATCTGGCTAATGGCTTCTTCGGTTTCTTTGAGATGATTTTCGATCTGCTCTGCATCGACCAGACAAATGATGCTCGTAAGTGGAAATTGCTTTTTTATTAGTGGGTGAACGATGAAAGGCTCTGCCAGACCTACCGGGTTAGCAACCCCGGTTGCTTCAATAATGATCTCGTCGTATTCATTTCTCCGGTCAAAAAGAGTATTCAGGATATCGTATAGATTATCATTGAGGGTACAGCAAAGGCAGCCATTATTCAATTCTACAATTTCGTCTTCCCCGCGAATGATGAGTTCACTGTCGATGCTCCGTTCGCCGTATTCATTTTCAATGATTGCGTATTTGGTCTCCGGATTGCTTTTCAGCAAATAGTTCAAAAAAGTAGTCTTGCCGGCACCCAAAAATCCGGTAAGGATAGTTGTGGGTTTCGGCTGTTTGTTAGTATCGGCGGACATTCATCAATTTGTTAAAAACGGTTTCGAAAAAGTGTCTTATTGTTAATTGGCTGGATTTCACTTCATTTCACTAATACCTTACCGTAATTCAAGTATCAATTCTTACCCATGATTACTCCAGCTCAAGTATCCAAAACTATGGTCCGAATCTGTTTATCAATCAGTGCCTGGATTTCTTATGCAACCCACAGATTGGCGCACGTAACGACTCTTCTGGATTACATCTAAATCCAGGATCGTGGCATTGCCGGAGTCAGGTATAAGGAAACCCAGAAGGATATTAATAGTGGTAGACTTTCCCGCACCGTTAGCTCCTAAAATTCCACCTTACCGTACTGCCAAAGATAAGCCTTGGAGTACGGGCTTATTTTAAAAGCTTTATTGACCTTTTGGATCTGTATCCTAATAGCTTTATAATTGCAACATAGTTGCTAAAATAAGAAAAAATATTTATACGATGAAAGAAGTACTTTATTACTTGTTTTTTCTTCTGGTCCTCGGGTGTCAAAATCATGCCAAACAGCCAACTGCAGAAGGTCATCAAACTGCAAACCACGGGCATCATCACGGACATGCCAATGAACACATGAACAAACGTCCGTTCGAGGAATTAGTCGCCAATTTTGAATCTCCCGAACGTGCTAAATGGCAGAAGCCAGATAGCGTCGTTGCTTTTTTGGGTGATCTGCGAAACAAGATCGTTACGGAAATTGGGAGCGGTACGGGGTATTTTAGTTTTAGGTTAGTAGAAGCCGGCGCAAAGGTTATTTGTTCAGATGTGGATGAACGCTTCCTAAACTATATCACTGAACGAAGGACCGAAAAAGGACTGACCGAGCAGCAAGTTGAAACACGTAAAATTCCGTATAATTCTCCGAAATTAAAAGAGCGCGAAACAGACATGGTGCTCATCGTGAATACTTATCATCATATTGAAAATCGCATAGGTTATTTTGCGGAAGTAAGACGTGGGCTTAAACCCGGCGGCAGATTGGTCGTCATTGATTTTCGGAAAGAAGAAACACCCGTTGGACCACCAGTAGAAATGAAGATGAAAGCGGAAAAAGTCATCAATGAACTGCGTGAATGCGGTTTTACCGAGGTAACAGTCAATAATTCACTACTACCATATCAATATATTATTACAGCTTCTTAAGAATTGCAGCACGGCTTTAAAATAAAGCTACCGTATAGGTTTGAAATAAAAAAGGCACGAAACTGAACTTCAAAAATAGGCACATAGTCCAAATTCTATGTGCCTACATGCGTTTTAGTAAATTCTGTTGCGCTGTATCAATACTACTTCGGAAATCCTCTCGAAAGAAAAGCTTGCTTTTACCTATACCTTTTTGTAAGCGATTACTAGAAAACGAGCTTCGCTTTGTCCACTGTTTTCCAATGCATGCTCACAGGCCTCATGCCAATGCACTTCTCCCCTACTGAAGGTCTTTTCGGCTTTCCCTTCCTTATCGGATTCATACTTTATCTGATAATCCGAAAGTGAGTAGATCAGCCGGTTGACTCCTGAATGCATAGGAATTGCCTCCCCTTGAGGAAGAACAACCTCCGTTACCCTAAATTGATCATTATCAAATAATAGGTTAGCAAAATCAGGGGCAATTGCATTAACATCATTTTCCAGTGAGTAATCGGAACAATCAGGTAATTCTTCACTCTTTCTGACGAAAGCCAACCATTCCGCGTTGGATTCTCCATTGTTTTTTGCAGAATGCTGACCTGCTTCATGAAAGTGAACATCTCCTTTTTTCCAGGATTTTGTACCCAGGTTTTCTCCTTTTTCTTCCCATTCAATGGAGTAATCGCTAAGGGAATAAATTACCCTGGCATTCCCCTCATGTGAGGCCAGATTTTCTCCAGGAGCAAGGCTTACCTTTACGACCCTGACGTAATCGTTAGCAAAGATTTCAGTCGCGTCAACTTCTTTCTGAGTTGATGTTTCCGCCGTAGTTTGATCCTTTGATTCGGTTGGTTTTCCATCTCCACATGCAGATACCAGAAACATACAGATACCCAAGAAGCCGATGGCGAACTTACTTAATTTCTTCATTTTTTTATATTTAGCAGTTTTCAATATTTGTTGACAATAAACTAAATTTTCCTATTCAATCATGTGACTTAATAGTAAGAAAGGAGGTGATTTTCATCATTGAAGTAATTTACCTTGCTAAAGGATTTATTAAGTAGCCTTAAATTTGCTTCTGGAAAGATTGATCCGGAAAACTTGGCTACCCGACAATAGTTGGAGCTTTGTTATCCTAAACTTTTAGAATAGAAACCATAGATTTGTCGCTGCTTATCTTAATTGGTATAATAGAAAGGACATGATGACTTTAAAGATCGTTCAATGGGTTTTTATGATTGTTTTTCTAAATTTTTCGGATGCGCAAAAGAGCGTATCATTGGAAAGTGTAGCTCAACCCGAGGATTATATTAGAATTAGATGGAATACTTTGGCTTTCGTTGAATTCGAGGATAGATACAATTCTGTTTTTCAACAGTTTATGCCCTATCCCATTTTTCACGAAAATGTACAAGCCTTAGATGGTAAGAAGGTAATCATTTCAGGGTACCTCATCCCCTTGGAGGAGACTCCTAATGAAACCATTACGGTATTATCTGCCAATCCTTATAGTTCCTGCTATTTCTGCGGTGGTGCTGGGCCAGAGACGGTAATGAGCGTTAATACTAAAGGCAAAATGAAAAAAGTTGACATGGATAAACGAGTCACCTTAAAAGGAACATTTAAATTGAACAATAATGACCTTTATGCGCTCTTCTATATTTTAAATGAGGCTGAGTTGGTAGAATGAAATGAGGCATAAAATAGGATACAGCTTCACGGTCTTCCATAGCGCTTCGGAAACAGAATATTGAGGGCTTCCCTAAAATGAATAAAACACTAATAATCAATCACTTATTCCGTAAAAAGCAACGCTCCCAACACCAAAATAAAAGATGATTTTTGGTCCATAAGAAACTTAAGTAAGTAGTGGAGCAATATTAATTTGCGTTTTTTGATCGAGGGGATTTTTTCGCTGAGCTAGGCGCAAAAAGCGAGCATAGCTGGGGTTCTGTGAGTTT
>CAZHNG010000487.1:0-4260 GCA_964533785.1 uncultured Saprospiraceae bacterium
ACTTCTAGAGTCTAGCGTCAAAAGTCTAGTTACTTAAAAAGTCAGATTTAATTTATTTGCCTAAGTGATGAAAGTTCTAAATGTAGAACTCCTCACAGATGATTGTTAACGATAAAAAACGGAAAGATCTAGCGTCTAGCGTCTAGCGTCTGCGTCAAAATAACAAAACCACTGCTGCATACTATGAGAAAGCAGATATGATTCCATTTACTGATACTGTTATTTACACAGTTTTTATTTAATGCTAAAGGGCTGTCTATCCAAACCGATTAACGGCTCTTTTTTATTCGGGAAAAATAAAAAGGGGCTAACCCCAGCATTCGGTTAGCCCCTGATGTGTTTTCTGCTTTCATTAATTGGTGTGTTGATGGTTTTAATATTGGTTTGGGAGTTTAAGTGATATCCATACGGTTAATTTGATTAACATGATATTTAAGTATGAATAACTTTTCCCCTTGTCCGATTCCTATTTACTCATAGGAAAAACAGAAAAAAAATAACAGTAAAAAAAGGAAAATCAACAACACTCACTTGATCCACAACACAGCCTCAAATTGATCAACACCATCGCAATAATGGAAACAGTGCGCACATATAAGTTACCCAGCATAATTAATACTCTATTGCATTATCTTCATAATACTTTTGAGTTTTAATTGCTATATAAATGTACACTAATTCGATCTTGAATAACAAATATTCTTTTTCACAAAATATCAACAGTCTTATCCACAATAAAAATCCTTATTTTTCGGCCAGCAAAACAAAATAGTACAAATATGCCAATAAGAATGGAAAAGGATTCTCCGCAAAGAGATCCGCAAAGACCGTCAAATTCCGGTGGTGGCAATAACCTTTTGAGATGGTTGCCGCTAATATTATTATTTGTGTTCAAGAGGCCTAAATTAATTCTTCCACTGCTCATTGTGGGGGGAATATGGTATTTCTTCCTGGGTGGTAAAGATATGTTAGGCGGATCGAGCGACCCTTCGGATGATTTCAGCCAGTTTTCACTGGGAGCCAGGCTCGATCAGGAAAAATTTGATCAGGCACAGGTATTTGAACCATTAAGCTATGGTTACGGCGGGAGTGGCTTACCTCCCCGGGCTTCGTTGGACCAATATGCTCCAACACCGGAACACCAGGGAAGACAAGGTTCGTGCGTAGGCTGGGCCAGTGCTTATGCAGCAAAAACGATCCTGCATTCCAGAGCAACGGGTAAAAACCCGGACCAGATCCGGTTCAGTCCTTCTTACCTATACAATCAGATTGCGCTTTCTGGATGTCAAGGGGCTTACATGCTCGATGCCATGAAAGCGATGCGGCAAAATGGGAACCTCCCCCTTAATCAATTTGCTTACAATGAAGCTACCTGTTCCGATCGCCCTAATTCCAATGAGATCAGGCTGGCACAACAGTACCGCATAAATGGCTTCAACCGCCTCACCCTGGGTGCTAATAACTACAAGCCCGATATTCTAGCCATCAAACAAAATCTCGCCCAGGGGGCCCCTGTCGTCATCGGCATGCAAGTGGGCGGCACTTTTATGAGTCGCATGCTTGGCCAACAAACCTGGAACCCCACTCGTAAGGACTATACCTTACAAGGATTCAGCGGCCACGCTATGTGCGTCATTGGCTATGACGACAATTTCGAAGGCGGTGCTTTTCAGATCATGAATAGCTGGGGGACAGAATGGGGAAACCGCGGGAAAGTATGGGTCAGATACCGTGATTTTGAGCACTTCGTCAAGGAAGCTTATGGTCTTCATCCCATGGGAAGTACAGACATCCCTAAATTTGATCCCAACAAAATGGCCGTTGAGTTTGGATTGGTCGACATTAATAAAAAAGCTACCCTTTCGCTGAAACAAAAAGGACCAATGTCCTTCCAAACCGTTCAACCTATTCAGAAAGGAGATAAATTCAAGGTGTTGGTAGCCAATTCCATTGAATGCTATATGTATATTTTTGGCCAGGAGACCGATGGGTCCAGCTATGTTCTTTTCCCTTATCCGGAAGGAAATTCTCGCCGCTCAAAATACTCTGCATATTGCGGTATTACCGGTACCCGAGTCTTTCCCCGCGATCTTTCATTAACGGCTGACGATATTGGCAATAAGGACTTAATCGCCATCGTAGTCACCAAAGATGAAATCGACTTTTTCCAATTGAATGACCGCATCAACAACAGCCGCCAAGGTACCTACGTTGAGAAATTAAGGGATGCATTGGCCACCCAAAGAGTAAATGCGGTAAATTTCCAGACTGGAAAAACCATTGCTTTTGAAGCACAATTGGATGGTAAAAACGCCGTGGGTATGGTGATCGAAATTGATAAACGATAATGGTTAGACCTTTGACGCTAGTACTTCGGGAGCTAGTGCCAATCAAAATCTTCTGCAAATGTTCGAACATATCACTCATCCAACTTTATTACTCGATAAACAAAAATGCCTGAATAATATCGAACGGATGGTTAACAAAGCGAGAAGCTTGAGTATTCCATTAAGGCCTCACTTCAAAACCCACCAATCCCAACAAATTGGCCACTGGTTCCGGGATTTTGGTATCGAATGCATAGCCACCTCCTCAGTAAAGATGGCCCGGTATTTCGCAGAAGATCAATGGCAGGATATAACCATCGCATTTCCCCTCAATATCCGGGAAATTAATGCGGTCAACGAACTGGCAGCCAAAGTCAACCTCCAAGTGCTCATTGAAAATACAGAAGGCTTGCAGGCTTTAAAAAAAGGTCTTTCCCACCCGGTATCAGTCTTCATCAAAGCAGATACCGGATACCACCGAACAGGATTATCCTCCGGGCAATTCGCAGTAATTGATGAGCTGATAAAAGGCATAAAAAATGCTCCTAAACTAAGTTTTTCTGGTTTCTTGAGTCATGCCGGTCATAGTTATGCAGCCCGGTCTGAACAAGAGATCCTGGATATTCACCGTGACAATGTAGCCGAATTTCAACTATTCCAGGAGCGATATTCCGGCGCTCATCCCAACCTGATACTTTCTTACGGTGACACCCCTTCTTGTAGTGTAGCTCGTGAATTTGGCGCAATTAATGAATTAAGGCCCGGTAATTTCGTTTTCTATGACCTCACCCAATATTACATTGGCTCTTGCGAATTGGAAAATATTGCAGTGGCCATGGCTTGTCCGGTAGTCGCAAAACATGCTGACCGGCAAGAAATCGTATTGTACGGCGGTGGCATACATTTTTCTAAAGACCGATTTACAAGACCTGACGGCACCACCATCTTTGGCCTGATCGTGGAAATGCAGGATGATCAATGGCAAATTCTCCGGGAAACATCTTACCTGAAATCTTTGTCCCAAGAACACGGGGTTGTAAAAGCAAGTCCCCGTTTATTTTCAAAAACCCAGATCGGAGACCTCATTTTTGCTTTGCCCGTCCATTCCTGCATGACCGCTGATATTATAAAGACTTATCAAACCCTCGATGGGGAAAAAATAACCATGATGCAATGACGGTAAGTAAGTGAGACTGCAAATTCCACCTGCCGTGACCGCTAACCGGACGTCAAACGTATTGACCTATAAACTTGGGGCAATTTTATCACCACTACGAACGCGAAGTTCTTTTTTCTTAGCGCTTCTTGGTGGTCTTGGCGGTGAGCAAAACCTTTGACCCCAAGTTTATCTGACAGTCCAGTTATACGTTTGACTGTTGGGGTTTGAAAATGAGGGTACTGATGCTTGGAATCAGGACTTCAATTGCCTTGTCCGTAAACGTCAAGACCCTCACAATCAAACCCACACGGTCTAGCATCCCCGCCTGCCCAGACCCATACGGGCCCTACGTGGCGGGCCCCACGTGGCGGGCCCTACGTGGCTGTGCCAGCGCTAATCTATATACACAGGATTTGTTTTTGTTTTCATTAGAATTAATTTTATTGTTTGACATGAAGCTCACTGGACTAAAGCTTTATATTTTGTAGGTTTTGAACATCTGTTTTCAGGCCTGAGATTAGTGTAATGTTCTTTTGGCATTGCCCCCATAGCCGTCAGGTTAAGAGTTAATTTAAGTAACGAGTTAAAGAACTCTTGAAATCTTTGATTTTTCAAGACTTCGTCTCTCAAAATTTTTATCGAACCCCGCCTACACCTAAGGATTTCGGCGGGCAGGCATAGAGATATAGAGAACATAGAGTTTAAAAAGAAAAAAATTCAATTTTTTCTTTTTGGGCTCCATGCTCTCAAACGTTTGCGGAGCAAACTAATACT
>CAZHNG010000488.1:0-4172 GCA_964533785.1 uncultured Saprospiraceae bacterium
AGTTTCGCCGCATCGAGACATTCCGCCACGTAGGGCCCGCCACGTAGGGCCCGTATGGGTATGGGCAGCAAGTGCGGAATTGCGAGCATTTATAAATTATATATGTGCGTACTTAGAGCAAACGAAACCTCCATTCAATGCCCGTTATCAAAACTTCTGCAAAGAAGTTTATCAGAAAAATTCCATGCCCTTCGTGTTCTCCGTGATTAACTAAAAACTACGGTTTATAATTCGGCCAAGTTACGAACTCGTCCAACCCGCTAACCCGTATTAACTGCCGCTATACAATTCCTCCTCCTTCACCTTTTGAACTTTGTCGCCGCTTTTCAATTTACGAGAAATAGCGGAATAAGGAGCAGAAACTACTTCCAGGCCTTCTTCTATCGGGCTGGTGATTTCTATATAAGAATCATTTTGAATACCGGTTCTGACTTCGATCATCCTTACCGTATCGGCTTCGGTTGCTACGAATATGACTTCCCTGAGTTCATCATCGGTCAAGGCTATTTCTTCGCCTTCTTTGTCTTTTTTCCGCTTTACGTCTTCTTTTTCCCGGGTAGTAACCGACTGTATGGGCACACTTAGCACATTTTCCTTAGTTGCGGTATTGATCTCTACGGATGCGGACATACCGGGACGCAATGGATACTCCATATTGGTAGAAACAAGATCTTCGTAAGAAGAAGGGTCGATATCGATCCTGACTTCAAAGTTAGTGACCTGGTCACTGGTAAGAGAGACGGTTGTACCTGTGTTAGAAGCAGAGTTGGAAATAAGTGTGACCCTACCCTTGAATTTCCGGTCAATATAAGCATCGACTTCTATCTCCACCTCATCGCCGACGGAAACTCTGGGGATATCACCTTCGCTTACATCCACGCGTACTTCCATAGCGTTGAGGTCGGCAATACGCATCATTTCAGTACCCTGCATTTGGATAGTACCTACCACCCTTTCCCCTTGTTCGACGTCAAGACGGGAAATGATGCCATTAGTAGGAGCAAAGATGGTTGTCCTGACCAGACTGGTATTCAATTCCTTCAAAGTAGCTTCTGCGCTTTTGATGGAGAATTCCGCCCCTCTTACTCTTTCTTTAGCCGACTGGATGCTAGCTTCGGCCGACCTAAGGTTTGCTTCCAGGGCTTTCAAGTTTGACAGCGAATTTTCGTAGTCAAGCTCTGAAATGACGCCATCGGCTCTCAATTTCTCATTTCGTTTTTGTTGGGCACTTGCAGCGATGAGTTGGGCTTCGATTTGTTCACGCTGAGCAATTTGGCTTTTTACGGCCGCTTTCGAGTCGGCAAGGTTTGCTTTGGCATTATTGACGGAGGCCTGAGCACGCTCTACCTGTGACTGGACGGCCTCGGGGTCGATTCTGGCCAGTACTTGTCCGGCAAAGACGGAGTCGCCATCTTCTACGTAAAGTTCTACTATCTCACCGGAAACATCGGAGCTGATCTTGATTTCCGTTTTGGGAAATACCTTGCCACTAGCAGCTACTACCTCCCGGATAGTACGGGCCTCCACTTTTTCGGTGACTATTTTCTCACCGGTAGGCTTGTTTCGGTTCCTGATCGCCACGACGACCACAAGTATTACAATGATACCGATTAAAGCGTAAAGCAACCAATTTCTAGTTTTGCGTTGTGCCATTGTTATTTATTGATGTTAGCTTTTTGAAAATTTTTAAAAATACTGTTTAGTTTTAAAAGTGTTGATCTGACTGCAAACTTGGGGGATTTTCTATTTAAGCTTTAAGTGGTTATAAGTTTATAAAGTTATGTGGGATAAGTTTGGGAATATTTTGTATAACCCCATAACCACTCCAGCGTCTGGAAAAACCTCGGGGGTTTAGGCTTCACCTCGTGCTCATTCTCTGGTATGAAAACAAAGAGAATGCGAAACAATGCCCTTAACTTAATAGATCAGCACATCTAGCGTCTAATATTCTATTTTATTATTCCAACCTCAACGGTTTTCCTTCGTAAAATTCAACTACTTTTAAGTTGAACACGTATTGGTACTTGGCACGTGTCAGGTCTACCTGTGCCTGGTCCAACCGGTTTCTGGCGGTAGTAAACTCGAGGGTGTTGATCGCACCTAGTTCATAGCGTTTTGTGGAGTTATCGAAAGCGACTTGCGCTGCTTCCAGGCTTTGCTGTGCTGCAGCGAGGTTTTCTTTCGCCGCTCTTGCGTTGGCAATGGCCAGTTGAATGTCGGCTTTAAGGGTTTGTCTTTGTTGCTGGTTGACGACCTGCTGATTAAGGGTATTGAGCCTTGCCTGTTCTACCGATACCCTGTTTTGATAGTTATTGAAAATTGGAATATTAACCGTCATGCCAAAAGATTGTCCAAAATTATCATTCAACTGGTCGAAGTATCCGCGGTCGGGAAAAGCAATTCCAGTGGTCTGGAAAAAAGCGATCTCGGATTCTTCGCCGTTAATGACAACTGGCGAAGGATCTCCAAGGAAAGTACGGGCATTACTCAAGTCGGGTTCCGCCTGAAAATCCTTAACCGTACTGGCAAACCGGGAATCCAAATTACCGAATAACCGTACTGTTGGCAAGAGGTTGGATTGGGTGATTTCTTCGCTGAGTTCAAAACTGCGCAGCCTCATATCGTTTGCCCGGATCAGGGCCAGGTTACTAAGAGCGGCGTTGAAGGTTTTTTCCAGGAGGAAATCTTCCGGGGTTGCCAGTTGAATTTCAGGGAGTACTGGTTTTTCGATCACGATATCTGTTCCCGGCTCCAACAGCATAAGCTGTTTGAGATTGAGATAGCTGGTCGTCACTAGGTTTTGGGCTTCGGTAATGCTCTGTTGGTCCAAAGCCATTTGAGCTAAAATATCCAAGCGGTCATTGTAGGGCAGCGAACCGGCTTCAATGAGTCGATCGGTTTGTCTCAATTGTTCTTCGGAAAGTTCTAATCTTTTTCGCGCATTTTCGAGTTGCTCCTCCGCCAACAAGATATTGAGATAGGCGTTGGCCACACTAAGCGCAACGTTATCGCTGGCCGCCTCTACATTTAATTTGGCCGCCTCAATATCGACTTTACTTCTTTTAATGGTATTGTTGAGACGGTTACCATTATAAACGATCATGCCGGAAGACAAAGAGATGCTGTTGAACCCGGTGCGTTGGTTTTGTAAAGTATTCGTCGTCGGGTTGATATTCAAACCAAAGTTATACCCCCCGTTGATATTGGCGTTTAAATTGGGGAGCCGGCTGAGTTGGCTTTGCTTCAACGATAGTTCAGCACTGGAAATATCAATTTGAGCTTGTTTGATTTGCAGGCTGTTCTGCCAGGCTTCATTGATGCATTTTTCTAATGACCACTTTTCCTGTCCGTAACCATTGACAAGGAGTAGCAGCGCGATTGGAATGGCAAGTAAGTTTCGAAACATATTAATAGGTATTTTGAAATGCGATTTGATGAGCGCTATTTATTGTTAACAATATTTCATTTTTTAGTAAAACCCAGTATACCTTATTGCCGCAATACTACTAAAGAGCAACTGTATTACCGAAATTTTTCTATTAATTTCACAGGAATGCGGATGAAAGTTGATTTTTTAGGCCTAATCAGTAGCATGATATCGCTGAAAAGTGTAATTTTGTCCAGCTTTTGAAAAAGTAAGAATATTCACACGCTCATCCCATTACCCTCACCTTCTATTGTCTGACATCTAGAGTCTACTGTCTTATATCTAAAATCTGGTATCTCAAAAAAAGGGGCCTTAGCTCAGCTGGCTAGAGCGTTTGACTGGCAGTCAAGAGGTCACGGGTTCGACTCCCGTAGGCTCCACTGATAATCAAAGCGTTACGGAATTATTTTTCGTGGCGCTTTTTTATTTGCACGCAATTTGCAAACAATTATGGGGGGGGAATTTCGGTTTGGGAAAGTTAAAAAGAGGGTGTTTTTTTGTGTTTGCAACTGTTGAATGGCGTTCTTTTATTTTTTTGAAGGCGCGAAGCGCCTCGATGCCAAAATTATTGGAGGCTTTTTAGCCAGCCGCCGATCATTCTACCAATTTCGAGCAGCATTTGCATTAGTTGGTCAAGCTTTTTTGAGTTGAGGTATTTGAGTTCGTAGCACAAGCGCAGTTGGGCCCTTTCTGCCCCCTAACCCCCTGAAGGGGGAACTACCGCCCGCAAGTACAGGCACCGCAA
>CAZHNG010000489.1:0-4166 GCA_964533785.1 uncultured Saprospiraceae bacterium
ATTAAATTTGTAACAGTAGATATCTAAGCCAGTTGTACAACTGCGAAACTTAAGTCAAGTAAGTCCAAAAATAATCTGAAAATTTTTCCCTCTTCCTGTTCACATTTTCTTTTTCTCCGGATCAATAGACGAACCATGATTTTAATCTATTCTCTAACAATCGAATTTTTATAAAAATGAAAAATTTATTACTCTTATCGACGCTTTTACTATTTACTGGGCTTTTAGCCGCCCAAAACCTTTATACTTCCAACGGAAAGATCGGCCTTTCCACTAATAACTTTAATGGTATTGGCACTCAATACCCTACTACCAGCCTACATGTTTTGCGAAATGATTGGGCAGGTATTAGGATTGAAAGTACCCTAAGCGATACTGATCCAATGCTTTTATTGAAAGCCGTCGGAGGTGAATGGGCCTTCCATAATGATGCCTCCAAAAACAACAGCCTGAGTATCCGGTTGGATAACCAAGAAAAAATTCGGGTAGATCAATCCGGGCAAATGTCGATCCGCTCCGATGGATGGAATCATTTTGATATTGGTGCCACAGGTGCTGGAAAAGATGCCGTAATCCGCTTATTCGACGACCAGGATTTTTGGTCCATCCACCATGATGACTCCGATGGCAACAAACTAGCCTTTAGATTTAATAACCAGGCTCAGTTAGCATTACACAATAATGGTCAGTTGAGTATAGGAACCCTCACCGTACCAGGTGGTTACCGACTGGCAGTCAATGGCAAAATCATTTGCGAAGAAATTAAAGTGCAGCTTTCGCAAGACTGGCCTGATTATGTGTTTAGACCTACCTACCAATTACTCAACCTGGAAGAGGTTGAACAACACATTCACGAGAAAGGACATTTGCCGGGTATTCCTTCTGCTGAAGAAATTGAACGCAAGGGAGGGATTGAAGTGGGGGATCTAACGGTCAATCAACAAGAAAAGATCGAAGAATTATTTCTTCACTTGATTGAAATGCAAAAGCAACTGAAAAAACTGCAATCAGAAAACAAAATATTAAAAGCGCAGATAAAAGCAATTTCAAAATAAAGCACCTTTTTTCCACGGAAAACTAACTACTTCCAATCAACAAATTATTCGTAAGGTAGTGCTGTCTAAGTAAGTGTTAGATTAAATTAATGATAAGAGTAAATCAAAAAATGAACCGCATCACTGAATAAACACCATACCCCTAAAAACCAAATTACGTCCCATAAATGAGAATTTTCATAACTTACGGATGCTAAAGGGCCATCCTGGAAAATAGCGTCATACCAACGACAGCACAGATGCACGGGCGGCTACGCAGATTGCTTTGGCGGCCATGCGATCCGTTGAAGAAAAGTGGCCGGTAAAGGTTAGTGAGATTAGATCTTAGATTTGAAAATCATTTAATCGGAGGGTGCTGACTTAGAAACCTCCGAAGTTGAAGCCTTATTTAGTAGCCCGCTAAGTTTATATAAACAAAATCAACCTGTAAACCATATAAAATACCACAATGATTTTCAGCACTTTAGACACGATTACCTTTGTAGGTTTTATTTTGTTTGTCGTGGTTTTTTCCCTTTGGGTATCCGGAAAAAAGAAAGTGGTGAGGATTATTTTTTAGCGGGAAGGACGCTTTCTTGGTGGGTGATCGGCTTATCACTGGTTGCTTCTAATATATCTACCGAACATTTTGTGGGGCAGGCGGGGCAGGGATACCGCGAAGGTATTGGTTTAGCCATAGCCAGTTTTGAATGGATTGTCGCCTTAAAAAGAATTTCGCAATTACGATCAAGGTGATATTACAGCTGCGGTCAAAGAGCATTACCGGAAAATGCGTTCGCGGCAAACCTACGATTACGTTCAACGGATGAAGGCTAAGTACCTCAAGTTCGATAAACCCATGCCCCTCTGGGAGGCCATGGAAAAACTCAACGCCCTCATCGACGTCAGTGATCCCGACCTGGACTTGCCGAACGTCCAGCACCTGGTTCAATCAGCAGAAGCTATCCGGGGGGACGAACGTCCCGACTGGATGCAGTTGGTCGGCCTGATCCACGACCTCGGGAAAGTCATGTATTTGTGGGGTGCAGATGAGGATGGCACCAGCCAGGCTGAGCAGTGGGGTCTTGTCGGCGATATTTTTGTAGTAGGCTGTAAGCTGCCCGATACGGCGGTCTACCCGGAATTCAACGCGCTGAACCCCGATATGCAGGACGAACGGTACAACACTACCCTCGGCATTTACCAAGCCCATTGCGGCATTGATGATCTCACCATGGCTTGGGGACACGATGAATATTTGTTCCAGGTTCTATCCAACCATCCGGCAAATAAAATCCCGGAAGCCGGTATGGTCATGATCCGTTACCACTCATTCTATCCCTGGCATACGGGCGGCAGCTACCAGGAATTCACGACGCAGAAAGACCAACAATACATGGAATGGGTAAGGGATTTTAACAAATACGACCTCTACACTAAAAGTGATACCATTTACGACTTGAACGATATCAAGGCGTATTATGAACCGATCATTGAAAAATATTTGGGGAAAGGGCCGATTTATTGGTGATAGTAGACGTGCGGGGCGGTGCATCGTCCAGATCGACGGGTTAGTGCGCATTTAAGTTTTTGGTATAGGTTCAAAAAATGGTCTTATTCCAGGTTTACAGTACTTTGATTGTTGAAATGGGTTTTTGGAACGGGTCTAACTGAATTTGTTTCTTAGATTAATTGAATGGGGTAGGTTGAAAAAACGGCCCAAAAATTGGACATGGATTATGTATTTCCTCTTTTTAGTGCTTGTAATTGGATACAAACGATTACAAACGGCATTAAACGCTTAATAAACGACTAGCTTCTATTTGTTTTCGATTTTTGGGTAAAAACAAATGCAACCATCTAAGATTAAACTTTCTTTGCATCCCGAAAATCCATCAATCTTATGTATTCACTTGCCGCCATCTATGATTAATACTCATTTGGCCACTATAAAAAATATTCACGGACGCCACTGGAATACACAATCTAAAGTTTGGGAAGTACCTTTAACCAAAATTACAGTTCGATTTATAGAGAAATACTTGAAGGAAGTGGTTGTTTGGACTTTTACGGCACCAAAAGACCTGCCAGAGCGGATAATCTCAAAGAAGCCAAAAACAAAGAACCAAGTTGTTGAGGTGCTCCATGAAGCCGAAGTTACTAAATTAGAACAAACTTTACTGCTGAAGCGGTATAGTTGGCGAACTGTAAAAAGTTATAAAAGCTGTTTCCGTAAATTCCTATTGTTCTACAATGATTCTCATCCTTTGGAGATTACACGACAACAGATAAACAATTATATAAGTCATCTCATCAAAACAAAACATATTACGGAATCTCACCAAAATCAAATTCTGAGTGCTATTAAAATGTACTACGCAGAGACCGTTGAACAGGAGGAAAAAGTTCTATATTTAATCCGACCAAAAAAAGCAAAGAAACTGCCGCATGTTCTGACAGAAAAAGAAGTGAGCCGCCTTTTTCAGGCCATTGACAACCCCAAACATAAATGTATTTTGATGCTCATTTACTCCGCAGGCTTGCGCTTGGGAGAGCTCATCAATTTGAGACTCGCAGACCTACAACCAGATCAACAACGATTATTCGTTTACGGAGGCAAAGGAAAAAAGGATCGTTGTACCTTATTGTCACCAAAAATCTGGCAATGTTTAACTAATTATATTGAAACTTATCAACCTGTAGAGTGGGTCTTCGAAGGCCAAAATGGAGGCACCTACAGTGCAAGAAGTGTACAAGCTATTTTTTCAAAGGCTAAGCAGAAATCTGGCATTAATCCATATGCAACCGTGCATACTTTGAGACACTCTTTCGCCACTCATTTACTAGAGAAAGGTGTTGATTTACGGTATATTCAAGAGCTACTAGGCCATGCAAGTAGCAAAACCACTGAAATCTACACGCATATTACACACACTGGCTGGACAAAAATTAATAGCCCCTTCGACGGTTTAGATTTGTAATCTCATTTGTGGAAGTATTTAGACTAATTTTGTACCTTCAGTTATAGCGAAAATAAACGCAATAAGGTTTATTTAAAACAGCAATGCGTCTACACTTTAGTTAGTGGCCACCGTAAGACAGCAAAATAGACAGCCAATAGAATCAAGGTAA
>CAZHNG010000490.1:0-4164 GCA_964533785.1 uncultured Saprospiraceae bacterium
ATAAGAGCTGCGATTTTGATTTCATTTTAACCATATTGATTAACATTTTTGTTAATATTCTTCTTAAACAGGTTGTTAATTTTATTGTTTAACATTTTTGTTAATTCAGTATTAAAATTTTTTTAGGGTTTAATTGCCTTGAGCATAAAATCGAGCAATACTGATTTTCGCTGCTCCAACATAGTGAGGTATTCTTGCCTACTTTTACCCATCATCGTTCGTAGCATAGTCATACCTGAGAAGGGCATAATACAGATGCTTAGCATGGTCAAGAACACCTGATGAGGGTCACCTGAAATTTCCTTTCTTTCAACTGCTCTTTCCAATTCGATGATAAAAGAGCGGATGGATTTTCCGGTGGTTGAACTTTGCATCAATTGTTCAAAATATACGGGATTCAGCCTAAACTCATTCATCATGAACAGTTCAAATTCAGGATTTTCAAGTGCTTGGTCAGAATATTCATTGATAAAATGTTCAATTTTTTCGAAGATGTCTAAATCCGATTCGGCAATAGCCCCCATTCTATCGTTCATTTCAGACATTGCTTCCACAAAAATGAGCTCAAACAGTTTTTCTTTAGAACGGAAATAGTAATGTAGCATTGCACGGTTAATACCAGCCTCATCAGCTATGTCTTGCATTCTTGCTCCTTTTAGTCCATTAAGTAGGAAAACCTTCTTTGCTGCTTGTTTGACTAATTGTTCCGTATCTTGTTTTTTTTCCTGCATTTAATTCAAACTGTTTTGCTAAACAAATATGTTGAACACAAAAGTAAACAAAAGGTTTTAAACCCGTAAAAAGATTTTTGAAGACCTGTACTATGCGCTTCTAGCCAAACTTAAGCCTGGTGACCCCAAGGCTCGTTTGTACGCTCGTCGGCTAAAACGTAAGATTTTCCTGTTGGATGCGAGCATTATCCCTCTGTCCCTGTCTCTATTTGATTGGGCTAAATATCGCACCCACAAAGGAGCCGTAAAGTTACATGCGGTGCTGGATTATGATTCTGGCCTGCCCAATTATGCGGTACTTTCCGACGGGAAGACCCATGATTTAAAAGCGGCCAGGAAGATGTCCTTCAGCCCTGGTTCAGTACTAGTCATGGACCGTGCCTACGTAGACTTTGAATGGCTCAATGATTTGGACAGCAACAAGGTCTTCTTTGTCACCCGGCTCAAAAAGAACGCGGATATCAAAATTGCCGAAGAATATCTAACCAATGATAAGCATGAACACGTCTTAAGTGACCAGGATATCGAGATGGCGGGCTTCAACACCGCCAAAAAGTATCCCAACAAGCTGCGTATCGTCAAAGTCTATGATCAAGCCAATGACCAACACCTCATCTTGTTGACCAATCAATTGTCTTGGACAGCAGATACCATCTCCCAGCTATACAAAGCCCGATGGGATGTAGAAGTGTTCTTCAAGCATCTCAAACAACTCTTCAGGGTCAAGTCTTTTGTTGGAACTTCAGCAAATGCGGTGCGCATCCAGATGTGGTGGGCCATGATCACCATGTTGCTCATTCAGCACCTAAAACAAAAAGCCAAGTACCCATGGCATCTGTCCAACTTGATCACATTCCTGCGTATCAATCTGTTTGTCAAAATCCATCTTTGGCAATGGGTCCACCAACCAGTACTGGAAAAGATAAATTCGCCCCCACAACTGGATCTGTTCTCAACTCAGTAGGCTTGTATCGAAAAATCGGCATTCTAAGTACCTAAGTAGCTGCTTCTCAGGTCCCGTTTTCTCAGTAGCAAAACGTTTTGGACAGGTGTGATAGCATCCATGTAAAAGCGGTAATTTCAAAGACAACCAAAATTATACCATATGTCTAGTGAAACCACCACCGTAAATCCCAAGTTATACATTGCCATCGACATTCACAAGCGCAGCTGGAAGGTACAAAGTGCTACAGAACTATCCTTGGGACCTCATTTCACTGCACCACCAGACGCAAGTCACCTGAAGACATGGGTTTCCAACCATTTTCCTGACTATCAGGTACATCTGGCATACGAAGCTGGCTGCTGTGGGTACGAACCAGCTCGTGACTTCCAATCCTACGGTTGGAACACCATTGTCTTTAATCCAGCAGATATCTCCAGGACCGGCACCGCCGCTTATCAGAAGACCGATCGCATCGATGCAAAACTCATCTGTAAAGAACTTAAGGATGGGCGACTAAATGCTATTGGTATCCCTGGCCGTCAAAGGGAAGAGCTATGTGCTTTATTCAGAAGGCGCAATGCCCTGGTTCGTGATTTCAGAAGATCAAAAACACAGGTCAAAATGCAACTCCTTTATCTGGGCATTACCATCCCCGAAGACCTGGACCAGCCTACGAGACTGTTGAAATACCTCAACAAACATATAATGGAATAAAATAATGTTATTAACTTAAAGTGGTAATAACTGGATGCGATGTTTGGGCAAAAGGATCTAGAAAGTCAAGGAAGTTTTTGGACGGTTAAGTCTGAGATAGGGGTGCTGACTTCATATTACGCGCACATTTTGTGATTGATGTCTTGAAACGTTTTGGAAAAGTAGTCCCAACGGTTGGACTTCACATAGCTCCTGAGACTGAGTATGTGTTGCCCACCCATTATGGTCCATCTTTGTCTACTTCTGCGTATTCTCTGTTTTACAATTGATTTGCATGCCGCTTCAACAACACCACTCCCGGTCGGCCAGCCTTTGTCCACAAAAAAATGATATCGCATCATCTGTCTATGATTTCTGAAGTATTTTAGTTCTTTGATCGCGCCTTTTATTTTTGACTTTTTGGTCAGTGTCGATCGGATATAATAATTGGCTGACTGGATCAGTTTATCAACTCCTCCTGGAGAACTTCTCAAAATTTCTCGTTTTTGATTATACCACCTTTGAGCCGCGTCCCTACTCTTTCCAAATATCCACTCCGATAGTTTAGATAAATGCTCGCACGCATGGTAGAAATCAATTAGACAATGAAAATCTTTAAGTAGTGGATTGTCCTTGATGTATCCTTGGATAGATAAGTGAGCATCTACTACCAAAATCTTGGCTTTGGGATTAGAATTCATTCCATGTACAATCTCTTCTTCAAACTGTTTCTTGAAAATTTCAAAACGAGGTTCAGGCATTCGTGCAACGTACTTACTCTGCAATCTAATGGGCTGCAATCTTCCTTTATTTTCCTGATATTCAATATTATACAAGGATACCGAACCACACATGGCGTTCTTATAGTTCGAAGGCGATGAATCACTACAATGAGGGTGGGGCCTCTCTTTGGGCCGCCCTTTGCGCTTGCCCTTTTGATTGAGAAGAACATTAACTCCATCCAAACTGCACACCATCACATCCGATCTTTGAGGTAAAGATTCGTGCTCATATATTCCTTGAGTAATTTGTTCTTTTTGGGCTTCAATATTCTGCCCGACTTGATCAATTAATTTCTTGATCGTGCTTGCATGAACTCTTGTCATGCCAAATTTATCTAGGATTCTTGAGGTCTCTTCTGGTGTATTGTGTGCACTTGAATATAATACCCCATCCCTCAACGCTGCACTTAAGTACTGGTGCTCCATATTCCACATCCGATCCAGTGGTACTACTGCCTTGCCGCCACTATCCTTTTGGTAAACACGACGATTTAATCTTATCTTTCCCAGACTAGTCAAAAAATCACGAGAACTCTCATACTTGAATCTATAGAGTGCTCCATCAATCTCAATGGTTTGGTCTTCGACATCATAGCTAGTGAAAAACTGCTCCAATGTTAATACTCCAATCTTGCGAATCAAGGCCTTTGTATGCTTAATCATCTTCTGTGCTGATGTCGGAGTCAATGAATTCAATGAACTTGTATCCTCTTTCTCAAAAAATTCCTCTAAATTTGATCGGAAGAGTAATGCCATCTCCTTGGTAAGTGTTTCAAGATTCATAATAGGCTTTTTTCTTTGTTTGTAATAACTTGTAACACAAGCATATATGAAAAAAGTCTATTTTTTAAATACCTGTCATTCAACGTAATGCTAAGTCAGCACCCATTGATTCGTATTTATCATGTTTAGGCTTTTCGCAATGTCAAATAACCACAAATACTACAAAACAGGGAGGCTACAAAAATTCCTATTTTGGCTTGAAGAATATACGCTGAATCTATAAATGCAA
>CAZHNG010000491.1:0-4139 GCA_964533785.1 uncultured Saprospiraceae bacterium
GTCTCAATCCGCTTCCATCAGCGGCGTAGCTCCCGGGCGCCGAGACCGAGGTGATCATCGCTCGCAGAAAGGTCTCAATCCGCTTCCATCAGCGGCGTAGCTCCCGGGGCAAGGGTTCGACGACTACACTGGCTTCAACCTCGGCACGAGGTTGAAGCCAGTCTCAATCCGCTTCCTTCAGCGGCGTAGCTCCCGGGCTCGACCTCGGCCAGGCCGTGCCTGGTCAAGAGTCTCAATCCGCTTCCTTCAGCGGCGTAGCTCCCGGGTGATTTCACCCCCTCCGCTCTATCACTGTATGCGTCTCAATCCGCTTCCTTCAGCGGCGTAGCTCCCGGGAGTGACGAGGAGGGCGTGATCGAATTATCAATGGTTGGGTCTCAATCCGCTTCCTTCAGCGGCGTAGCTCCCGGGCTATATCTACTCACGGCAGGGGTTATCTATTTCGTCTCAATCCGCTTCCTTCAGCGGCGTAGCTCCCGGGAAGCGGTTCGCCATGAGCGAATTCGTCAGAACGTCTCAATCCGCTTCCTTCAGCGGCGTAGCTCCCGGGTATAACGCGGAAATCCGTGTAGTTGCAGCACAGGTCTCAATCCGCTTCCTTCAGCGGCGTAGCTCCCGGGCAAGCGCCTGGATGTGCTCGGCTGGGAACAGCGTCTCAATCCGCTTCCTTCAGCGGCGTAGCTCCCGGGAGAACGAGTACGACGTCACTCCACGAGAAAGGGTCTCAATCCGCTTCCTTCAGCGGCGTAGCTCCCGGGCGTCCATCGTTGCCGCTGTGTCTCGTAAAATTAGTCTCAATCCGCTTCCTTCAGCGGCGTAGCTCCCGGGCAACATGTCGCACTGCGTCAGCTGACGGAGAGGTCTCAATCCGCTTCCTTCAGCGGCGTAGCTCCCGGGAGCCTCTCTGCAAGGCCTTGTGCCAAAACGCTAATTGGGCGTGGGCTCCACAAGGCTCGGTTGGTTCGCACTTCCTCGTCGACTTCCTACCTCCTCTCGCTTGCCATTCGGCGGCGTTTTTGTCAATCTGCATCGATACTTGCCGTCGTTTCCACATGGTGGAGGGGCGATGCGGCACGAGAATCCTCCTTGGGACGACCTCCCGACACTGCCTCAGGCGGGCGGTGAAGGCAATCTTTTCGCGGCGGCGACGCGGCTCGAGATGCTGGAGGCGGCCTGGGCTCGGGTGCGCGGCAACGCGGGGTGCGCCGGCAGCGACGGGGTGACGATCGAGCGCTTTGCCGAGCGGGCGTCGCAGCGGCTGCTCGGCCTGATGACGCGGCTTCGCGACGGCTCCTACCGGCCGCGGCCCTTGCGCCTCTTCGACATCCCCAAGCCCGACGGCGACACGCGGCGGCTGGCCGTGCCGGCCGTGGCCGACCGGGTGGCGCAGACGGCGGTCGCGATGACGCTGATGCCGATCGTCGAGCCGGAGCTGGACGAGGCCAGCTTCGCCTACCGGCCGGGGCGATCGGTGCAACAGGCGGTGCGGACCATCGACCAGCACAGGAAGGCCGGCTTCACCCATGTCGTCGAGGGCGACATCGAGCGTTATTTCGACCGCGTGCCGCACGGGCTGCTCCTGGGCAAGCTCGAGATGCTGCTCGCGGGGCGGCCGGGGGCGGCGGCGCTGCTCGATCTCATCGGCCTTTGGCTCGAGGCCACGGGCGTCGACCTGGATACGGCCGGCGTCGGCATCCCGCAGGGCTCGCCGCTCTCGCCGCTGCTCTCGAACCTCTATCTCGACGCGGTGGACGAGGTGTTCGCCGAGGCCAGGCGTGATCTGCGGTTCGTGCGCTACGGCGACGATTTCGTCATCCTGACCAAGCGGGCCGAGGTGGCGACGGGGGCGCTCGAAGAGATGCGCCGGCTTTTGGCCGAGCATGGGCTCGGGCTCAACCCGGAGAAGACGCGGATCGTCGATTTCGATCGGGGGTTCAAGTTCCTCGGCCATCTCTTCGTGCGCTCGATGGTGCTGAAATCGGTCGAGCCCGACGCCGCTGGCGAAGCGACGGCGGAGGACGCGACCAGCCGGCTGCTGCGATGGGTCGCCGGCGAGGATGCGGCCGGGGCAGAAGCGGCGCGGACACTCGAGGAGGAGGAGGCGAAGGGGCTCGATCGGGCGTTGCGCATTCTCTATGTGCGCGAGCCGGGGCGGGTCCTGGCCGTGCGCAACCAGGCCTTCACGGTCGAGGAGCGGGGGGCGCTGGGCAGCCGCGAGCTGATCGCCGTGCCGGCCGAGCGGATCGACCGGATCGAGCTCGGGCCCGCCGTCGATGTGGCTCCTGAGGCGATTCGCCTGGCGCTCTCGACCGACACGCTCATCCACCATGTCGACGGCCAGGGCGGCACGATCGGGCTGACGGCGCCCGCCATGAGCGACCATGCCGGGCTGCACATGGCCCAGGCGCGGACCGTGCTCGATCCCGAGCGGCGACGCGAGCTTGCGTTCCTCCTGGTCGATGCGCGGCTCCGGGGCCAGCGCGCCGTGCTGCATCGGCTCAATCGGCGCAAGAAGGAGACGGCGCTCTTGCAGCCGTTGCAACGGCTCTCGACCGCCATCCGCAAGCTGCCGGTGGCCGCCGACGTGCCGGCGCTGCTCGGCCACGAGGGGGCGGCGGCGGCGCTCTACTGGCCTGCTTTGGCCAGGCTGGTCCAGCCGCGCTGGGCGATCGCCCGGCATCCCTTCCATCGCGTGCGCCAGCCCTGTCCGGATCCGTTCAACGTCGTGCTCAACTATCTCGCCTGGCTCCTGACCCGCGACGTCGACGCGCTGGTCCGCAGGGCCGGCCTGCACCCGGGCTTCGGGGCACTGCACACCGCCCAGGACGGCGGCGACGCCTGCGTCTACGACCTGGTCGAGGTGTTCAGGGCTCCGCTCGCCGAGGGGCTCGCCGTCTACCTCTTCAACAACCGGGCCCTGCCCGAGGCCGTTTTCCAGCGCAGCGACGACGGTTCGGTGCGGCTCGCACGCGAGGGCCATGCCGCGATCATCGGCGGCTATCAGGCCAGGCTCGCCGGCGCGGTGCAGAGCCCGCGCACCAAACGCCGGGTCACCTGGCGGCGGCTGATCCAGGAGGAGGCGGTGGCCTACGCACGGCACTGCCGGGATGGTGGGGGCCAGGGCGAGGCCGGCTACATGCCCTACCGGCTGGACCACTGAGCCTATGGCCAAAGGCGAGATGCTGACGGTCTTCACCTACGACATCGCCGACGACCGGCGGCGGCGGAAGATCGCCAAGCTGCTCGAGGAGTGCATGGTCCGGGTCCAGGAGAGCGTCTTCGAGGCCCGGCTGACCAAGGCGGCGACGACGCGGCTGGTGAAGCGGCTGGAGGCGCACCTCACGATCGACGACAGCCTGCGCGTCTACGCAATCGCCGCCGACGGCATCGCCCGCTGCCACCAGCACGGCGGGGCGCCGCTCATGGGCGACGAGGATTACTGGCTGCTGTGAGCCGGCGCCGACCCGTTCCGCCGTGGTGGTCCCGGTTCGCGGCGCTGGTCGGAGAAAGGAGGCGGGAAGGCACGCCTTCCCGCGCCCATCCGTTCTTTTGCGGTCGTGGACGATCGAAACGGCATGGGCTGATCGCGAGGCTCCCAAGACCCGATTCGCTTCCCATAGCGGCGATGCTCTCGGGGCAGATGACGACCGTCGGTGTTCTCAATCGGTCTCAATCCGCTTCCAACAGCGGCGATGCTCCCGGGCGATACGAACGTCAAAGCATGCGTTAGGCTCCGGTCTCAATCCGCTTCCATCAGCGGCGATGCTCCCGGGGCAACATCCTACGCCGCGTTGATCTCTGGCTCGAGTCTCAATCCGCTTCCTTCAGCGGCGATGCTCCCGGGTGTTGGCTTCTATGCCTTCGCAGAGCTGATGAGGTCTCAATCCGCTTCCTTCAGCGGCGATGCTCCCGGGATGTACCAGAGGCGGAGGTGTTGCAGCCCGAGTCTCAATCCGCTTCCTTCAGCGGCGATGCTCCCGGGTCATCGTTGATGCCTTCCATCGTCGCTGCTGTTTCGTCTCAATCCGCTTCCTTCAGCGGCGATGCTCCCGGGCACATGCACTCCAAGGGGCAGTGCAGTCTCGTCTCAACCCGCATTCCCCAAGTAATCCTCTGATTTTGCTGTCCTGACCGTGGTA
>CAZHNG010000492.1:0-4133 GCA_964533785.1 uncultured Saprospiraceae bacterium
TGGGAAGTTTAACAATTGGAAATTGGCCGGATTTCTGAATTAAATATTCCAGGGTTTTAGCATTCCGCCGATTATCAAATGCAAAGCGGATTTTACCCCGCATTTGGTGGCTGGCACCCTTTAGTTGAGCGGTTGCATATGGATAACTTGCAAAGTTGAGGGATTCATTTGAGGGAGCCGGTGTTTCATTGATGACTAATTGCTTTTGATCTGCTAATGTGAATGTCCAAATGTCGGTTTGCCCGATTTCCTGTCCATTCATCAATGCACTTACTTGCCAGGCATAGTGTTGACCAATTTCTAGTGGTAGACCACCGGAAGGGTAACGAATAGTACTGCGCTGTAAATCACTCAACGAGATCGATCAGGCTGAACCGAAAGAGTAAGTCGATATTAAAGACTTCTTCGGCCTGATAAACCGGTGTAAGGATAACCTGGGCAAATAGCGGCAGGCTCAGGCAGAGGAGGCAGAGGCTAAGGCCAATCGACTGCGTCGATTTGAGACCACAGGCCTTCGGCCAGTTAAGGCTAAGGAGGATTTGCAACTTGCTCACTGTACCCTCCCTTAGCCTCAGCCTAGATTGGCGAAAAGCCAATCCCTTAGCCTCTATAATCTTCCAGTTTTTCATTCGATATAGATTTAATTGTTTCATTCGTTCTAGATTTCATTAATGTGAAGAGGCTAAGGCTAAGGAAGTACCGGCAGCCCCAGGCTTACCGATTCCCTCCTCCGCCTCAGCTTAGGTTTGCGTTAAGCAAACCCCTCAGCCTTAGCCTTTTTTGCAGAACGCAAATACGCCTCCGTCTGATTTTTATTATTCTTTGGATATTTTCAAAACCTTCATAATTCCAGTTCCTTCGTTCCCATTCCTTAGCCTAAGTCCCGACACAGTCGTGGAGGGCCTCAGCCTTATAAATTGATATTGATAGCAGTTTGTCCGGAAAATCGGGTGTGTTGATCGGTAAAGCTTCGCTGATAAATAGACTTGTCTAAACGGTGTCTTCAAAAGTTAAAATGGGCCTTTTTATCTATATCATTCGAATTTTTCATTGCTTAGCGATGCTAGGCGGCTTCAAAATTAGTAATGATATAAATAAAAATTCCTCATTTTTCCAATTTGAATACACCGTCTAGACAAGTCTAATGAAAAATAAAGAGCAGGAAATCTTATCGCTTACAAAGGTGCTTAAGTTACCGGTCAGACCGTATCGCCAAAGACCGTCAAAACGATCTTGCAAGAGCTGTCCGCCTAAACCAATGTTCCACCGCTTTAGTCCCAGTTGATAATCTACTTGCGTGAAGGTCTCGTTGATGGCACCATCCTGCACCCCCAAAGTAGCTGAAGCGTTAATGGATTGCCCGTTAGTGAGCAAATAGGATTCCTCACAAAAAATATAATGTGATTGATCCACCGCTGTGGTATCGAAATAGTTAAGCGTGG
This sequence comes from uncultured Saprospiraceae bacterium, assembly GCA_964533785.1. GTDB lineage: Bacteria > Bacteroidota > Bacteroidia > Chitinophagales > Saprospiraceae > JANQRV01. Next base: position 1,443 of record CAZHNG010000492.1, read on the forward strand.
AGCGAAAATTGGAATAGCCTGCAATACTCAGCAACAGATCGCCCGATTTAAGCGGGCTATTGAAAATGGCTTGTGCCTGATACAACATGGCATTGCTGCTGATATTGAAGTGACCCGTTCCGGTTTGTTGAAAGGTATTCGGAGCAATGCGGATGTCCAGACTGCTGTTTTTCGAAAAGCGCCAGTTCACCCCGCCCGTAAGTTGAAGATCGGACAGCCCCGTAGCAAATTGATCGATGGGCTGGATGGAGCGGCCAAGTTTGGAATTGAGATCAATCTTCAGTACCTCGAAGAACGTAGTCTTGGCTTCTAATAATAAGCCCTGCCGGTTGGTGAGTAAAAAGGGATTGCCCAAAGAAATGAAATTGGGGCCGATATAAAAATAACCCAAACCCAGATCCAGCTTTGATCGGGGTTGATAGTTCAAAGTAATTTCAAGGGCCGATTGATCAGAAGTTATACTGCGGTTAGTACCTTCTAAATTGGAATTTACTAAATCATGGTGGCCAAAAGCCAGTTCGGCGTTTAACTCAAAGTCTTGACTGACCCTACGAGTACCGCTCAAAGAAACGACGGTATTTTGCTTGGCATAAATAAAGCTTTTGTTTTGCTGGCCCTGCGTAGCGCGTAAAAAAGAAACCTTGAAATGATCGGCTTCACCGTCGCCTATTCCGGCAGATAATTGCAGCATTTTTCGGCCTTTAAACCGGTCGAAAAGATCCCCGGCTAAAGACGGAAAGAAATTGGCATTAAAGCTTTGGGTACCGTAAGCAGCTTCGCCAAAATAAGATTTACCCTGCCAGCCGTAGCGAATACCGGTTAAAGATAAGCGCTGCGTGGTAAATGCCGATCCTTGCAACTGGAATAGACCGATATCGAAATGCCTGGTCCACAGGGCCAGTTTTTCCTTCCAGTTGTCTGTTCTTTCTGCTACAACTGATTTCAAATGCCTGGGATCATTCAGGGCATTGAGCTGGCTTAAATACCGCTCTTCTTGTGCGGCTATCATTTTATAAACATCAGACGGATAGCGGGTTTTCTTTTCCCAGGCTTCGTTATAGTGCTTATAAGCCTCGTTAAATTGATCAATCACCAAACGGAGCGAATCCAATCGAGCATTCACCGGGTCCATATCCGCCAAGGTATCTTGACCCAGAACAGCTACCTGGGCTTCCAGGGAATCCTTGATGGTATGATAGGCCGGATCGGATAAAATTTTATGATAAAGCCTGAATTGAATTTCGTTGCTCAAATACTGGCTTGCCTCCTTATCGAGTGACGGAACTTCCTTAAATTCTTGCGTTTTTTGCTGTAGAATGTTTTTAAGCGTAAACTGCTGAAGCAGATCCCGTTTTCGGTTATGGAGATAGGTGTCCGTATCAAAGTGAATGGCAAAGTTGGATAACCTCGTATCGATCTGTTGGTCTCGATAAATTAAGTTACTCCGAAACAGCAGGGGCAATGCTCCAAGTCGAAACGATTGCCGCAGTTGCATCTGACTTTGAAACGGGTCAATCGTCGCATCCATCAGTGAATCAAAGTCGGTATAGTAATTATTCCACCGAAGTTGCGTTTGAGTATGGTAGAGACTTAGTTTGCTTTGTTCTTCCTGAACCTGCTGCAGGATAGAGGACAAAGATCCGGGGAGTATCTCCCGAAAATCGATGTTATCTAACAGTCCATGAGATTGAAGAGTATGGATGAGGGATGAATCCTGCAAGGATACTATGCTATGATATTCCAGGGAATCCTCAGAATAACGCTGAGCCAAAAGCGTGTTGATCGCCATCAAAAACAGCAAACAGTTTAAACAAGTAAATTTGCTTCGCACTTGTTTCATAGCGTTTTGGATAATTACCTCTTAGTGACAGCAATACAATGTTCTGGCATTACTAGACAATAAACTTATGATGATGCAGTTTTTGCTTAAAACACAAAGGGATAGAGTCGATTAGAGCAAACCGTAATGATTGAACATTCCTAATGTTTAGGGGGCGGGTGAAATTGAATATTCTTATTAATACATATGTAAATTTAATGCACGAAGCTCAAGATGTAAAAGAATTTGATGGTTTTTTTTTGAAAAACTTTTAGTGTTTTACACCAAAATTGATTTTATATATCTTCTGAGTTCGACTTTAGCCAACCAAGTAAAATCTAGCAGGGATGCAGCCCGATTTTGATGTATTCTGACGAAAAAATACCCTTGTTCAAACCATCAAAAACTTATGTCTTGAACCACGAGTGCCTGGCTACCGACGGCTATCCACCTCAATCGGAACGACTAAAACGGGTACTTTTGCTTTGCGCACTACCTGCACTGCCGTATTGCCAAACATTGCCGTATACAAAAAACCATGTTCATGCTGTCCGATAATGCACAGATCCGCTTCTAGTTTTTCAACCTCTTTTAGAATAGAAGCAACGGTTGGCCCCTGGATCAGTAAACCATCTGCTTCGAGTCCTTTTTCCTTGAGTTTTCTTGCCATTGCCTGAATATCCCGGTGTTCATCTCGCAGCTCTTCCGCTAAAATATCCCGAATATATTGAGGCCCTACTTCTAGCCCTACAAAATCGGGGCTCGGTGGAGCCACGTGGATAATCCAGATCTTCGATCCAAATTTTTCCGCTAAAGTGGCGGCATGATCTACCAGCTTATGAGCCTCCTCTTCGAAATCAATGAATACGGTA
>CAZHNG010000493.1:0-4113 GCA_964533785.1 uncultured Saprospiraceae bacterium
CTGACCTCCGGGGGGCTTGGTTTTGGGAAGTGGGCGCAGACTGGCCTTTGAGTTCTCATCAATTAAAGAATCAAAAATGTTAATCAATATTCAAGAAATAAAGGATAAAGAGGTTTTAGCAAAAACAGATGACTTTGAAAAAAAAGGTGGTGAGCTGCTTTTTCATTAACGAGTGTGATGAAGAAGTGCAAAAAATCAAGCAGAATAGAACCAAAAACTACAAAGTCAATCGCAATGTAACTTTGGGTTTGTTGAAAAATAAAATCGTTTTGCTCTTTTGGGAGCAAGACCCACAAGCTATCTTAGAACTGCTTAAAACAAAATTTGTCCAACACCTTGTCGATATTAAACCCAATCGAAGCTTTTCTCATCGCTACCGAAATGTCAAGCGAAAAGGTAAGTATCGAACTATTCAAAACTATCGTAGGGCTATTTGACATATTTAAAAAAAGCTAACTTAACATCATTGCCCAGGCAATGCCGGCAGCATAGGATGCCCTTTGGATTGATACTTTTCCAGCTTCGCCAGAATGGTATCCAACAGTATTATGGCGTCGACGATGTAGGCGCCTTTATTCAACATAACGCATTCTGCTTTGAGTGACTGAGTGGCGTCGGTGATTTCCGACCGCGACGGTAAGCCCTTTTTGGCCAGGCCTTCTAAAACCTGAGTAGCCCACACTACCGGAATATGCGCCGCACTACAAATCGCCAGGATCTCTCGTTGTACCCAGCCCATGTCTTCCCAACCGACTTCTACTGCCAGGTCTCCGCGGGCGATCATAACCCCTACACAATTCATCTTCATGGCTTCCAGCAGAATTTTGGGTAGGTTTCTAAATCCTTTATAAGTCTCAATTTTTAAGATCACTCCCATTTTATCCGCCGCCTCCAGTTTTATCAGTTCATCGTGTAATTCTGCGACATCTTCGGGAGTATTGACGAAGGAAAAGTTGACTACATCGGCGTGTTCCACGATAAAGGGCAGATCTTCCTTGTCCTTTTCCGTCAGTCCGTGAATATTGATATTACTAGCCGGAAGGTTGATACCTTTATCAGCACGCAATTTCGAACCATTCCGCTTCGCCCGGCATATTTTGATGACGATCTCCTCCCCCTTATTTTCCAGCACTTGCCCCTGTATTTTTCCATCGTCGAAAAAGATAGGATCTCCCTTTTTCACCAGCGGGAACAGTTCCGGTAAACTACAGGAAACATGAGCAGGCTGAATGACCTGCAGGTTCTCATCCATTACCGCGGGCTGACCGGGGCGTTTATCCTCATGAAGGATCAGGTGATCTCCTTCATTGAGCAGGATAAAGTGTTCTTTTTCCGGTAATTCTCCGATCTGTGCAATACTACCGTTAGCTTCCACCGTCATTCCCGTTTCAAAATACATAGGAGCATCTCCCTCGGCCAAGACCATTTCGGGCATTATTTTCGTGACCACCAGATCTCTTTTTTTATTTCTCGTATCTTGAAAAAGGATAACATCCCCTTCTTTCAGGTTAGCCATCCAGCTTAAAGGGACCGGGATGTCGTTGGGTTCTTCCTCCCTGATGGCCGGAACAAAATGAACGGTAGCCGGCTTAACTACTCTTCCCCAATCATCGCGAACCGGCGATATTTTTCTCACCTTAGGACCAGGTTCTATTTGCCCGGTCCTGATCTTTGGCCCACCCAGGTCCATTGTGATTTTGATGTTCTTGCCCAATCGTTTTGCCGCTACTTTTACATTATCGATCATTGCTTTCCATACTTGCTGGTCATCGTGTGCACAATTGATCCTGGCACAATTCATTCCTACAGCGGCGAAATTGTATACCAATGTTGCATCGTGCGAAGCTACCGACGGGAGCGTTACCATGATCCTTACCCGCCGTCCTTTTTTGCGATACCCCAACAGGGCTTTGGTATTTCGCCTGATCAATTTTTCGGTCTCTTTAATACTCAGCCCAGCTTTGGGCATTTTGTACTTTTCACCCAGCAAAAATTTGAGGTAAAGCAAACTGATGTATAAACTCCTGAGAATATGAGCTTCGGCACGGGCAAACCTCGATAAGCCCAAAAGCCCGAGTTGTTTTTGGATCTTGGAAATATTAAAGGAACGCACCGATAAATAATGGATCAGGTTGGTAGCACTTTCCTTATAATGCTCATCTACAGCATCTACTTTATCTTGTAATTCCTCAGCCCTATTTTCAGCAAAGGCGATGATCTTTTCGATAGCATCGATCAGTTGGATGAGCTTTTCCTTTTTCATAATCCAAAATTATACTACAAAGAAAAGCTGTTAATCAGAAAAATGTGCTATCCGGAAATATATTATTTCAAATTGTAATAAATAGGCTGGTGATTTAGCTTGTGCTGATGACTTAATCTTCGTACCGAAACATATTCAGTCTCATCGGAAAGAAAATCATCAACCTGCTGGAGGGTATGTTTATCGATCAATGGCATTAAAGGCTGCTCGACTTGTCGGGATCTTTTCAGGGCTTTCATCACTTTTTCGTCCCAAGCCGCGAAATATTGCAGCATATCATCTCCTTTCACCATTTTTCTACAGGCTGGCTTACTGCAACTCAGTACCATTTCGTATTCCAGGTTAAACATCCCGTATTCGTCGGTTATCTCTTCTCCCGGTTGGATATCCTTGATGGCAATCTCGAAGCCATACCCCGTACTCATGGTATTGCAATCACAACAATGGTTGACGTATTTACCATGATCCCAGCTCACAATCCGGTCGCCGTTTTCATCGATGTAGGAATATTTTTCAATAGTAGATTTCAATGGTTCGTTGAGTTGGGCATACTGGATCGGCGAAACGGCAATTTCCATAGGGTCTTTGATATACACAATGGTCCCGCACGGGATAAAAGTAGTAGCAAAAACACCGTACCCTATTTCAGGGCTAATGAATCTCATTTCAGTATTTGGATGTATCATTTTAACAAAGGTTTATAAAATGACTCCAAATAGCTTTTAGGTCACTGCCTTTTTTGAAATATTTTAAAAGAGAATTACTCACCTCACCACCCAAACCGGCACTTTCATCTCGTAAGTCACTAAACTCTCGGTAACACTACCGAATACAAAATCTTCAAAAACGGATTGTCCGGTCGCTCCGACAATAACCAGGTCAAATGGCTCGGTTACCATTTCTTCCCTGATGTGTTTGGCCACGTCGAAATGCTCGTTGATAAGGATAGTAATGTGAACTTCCGATTGATCAATTTTATTCTTTTTCAAAAAGTCGGTCATCGACTTTTTCGCTTCTTCCAGTAGTGCTTTCTCCAAGGTGGATTTCTGCTCGCTAACACTGTAAGCAGTGGAGGGAAGCGGAACAGCGTGAAATACTGAAATTTCAATGGAAGCATGCTTTTCTTTCAGATGAAGTGCTGCTTTCAACGCCCGGGCGGAAGCCTTGGAAAAATCCGTCGGTACTAAAACATTTTTCATGTCAGTGGGTGCCTTTTCGGGTACCAAAGCTATTGCACAACTAGTCTTGCGAGCCAGGCGCCGGGCGATGATCCCAGTGCTATCCTCCATGCTCTTTTTGCCGACGATAATTAAATTGGGCTTATCTTTCTGTGCTACTTTTATGAGTTGTTGTTGCGGATTACCTACCGCTGCATCTACTTGCACGTCGACGCCTTTGGCATCATCAAAAAGCGCCTGTACTTCTTGCGCCAGCTGATGCTCAACCCTTTTCTCTATTGGCTCCTCTTCTCCTTTCACCATTTCTTCAAAGGACATCGTGATGGGATCCGGAAAGTTAAACGGCGGAATAAAATGCACGAACCGGATTACTTCTGTCCCTGCAATATCGGTAATAAAACGGCTGTAGCGGATTAATGCTTCATCGATCAAGGATAGATCTAAGGCAACGATGACTTTTTTAAAAAGGTGTTGATCTTTCATGGTTGTTTTTATTCGTTTTTTATGAAAAGTATTAGACTTTTGGCGCTGGACTCTAGATAAAACAACAGTAACCATCTGATAATCAGCGAATAAATGCAAGTAAGGCGATTATCCAGTAATTGCTCATGTGAAAGGTACGTGGGTTGCCACCAAAACACAAAAGCTCAAAATCCTCACAAAAAAGATTAG
>CAZHNG010000494.1:0-4069 GCA_964533785.1 uncultured Saprospiraceae bacterium
AGCGTTTTGTTGTCTAAAATCTAGCGTCTAGTGTCTAGCGTCAAAAGTCCAAATCCAAAGGAACGTCAGATTTGTTCGGCACCATTCAGTCAAAGAGTGCTGCATCACGCATTGATGAATGTTTGTCATCCTTTTTTCGAACGCGTCCAGATCTATGATAGCTACGCAAGTAGAGTAGGGAAAGGGACCTATGCTGCGATAGCACGTGCCCAAGCATTTAGTCAGAAGTATAGTTGGTATTTGAAGCTTGATTTTAGAAAATATTTCGATTCAATTAATCATGAAATGCTACAATTCCAACTAGGTAGGATGTTCAAGGACAAAAAACTGTTAGAAATATTTAATAAAATTATTGGTAGTTATCATGCAATTGATGGGTATGGGCTTCCGATAGGAAACTTGACGAGCCAATATTTTGCTAACCACTATTTGACGGCTGCTGATCACTTTGCAAAAGAACATTTGCGTGCGCCGGGTTATATTCGTTATATGGATGATTTGGTGTTTTTTCATAATGATAAAGCGGCTTTATTAAAAATGGAAAATGCTTTCAGAGCCTATGCGGAAGAATCATTGCGTCTCGCTCTAAAACCGTTTGCTCTAAACCGGGTTCGTCTTGGCCTGCCATTTTTAGGGTATTTGGTTTTTCCTGGTCAGGTATTGTTATCCGGTCGCAGTCGCAGACGGTTTGTAAAAAAGTTAAGGGAATACTTAAAGAAACTGGCTGATGGAGACTGGGATCAGAGCGCATTCCAACGACATGTATTACCGCTAATTGCATTCACTGAGCATGCAAATGCGCAAGGATTTAGAAAGAAAATATTAAAAGAAATCGGGTAGCAATTGTAAGGTACTAACCGGGTGTTGCGCGGCGGTAGCTGGAACAACGAAGCGCAGAACTGCCGGTCGTCGAACCGCAACAGGAACGACCCAGACAACCGCAACAACAATATTGGCTTTCGCCTGGTATTGGTCCCCTAGCTCAAAGGAAAGGCCGGATGGCCACCACTGAACAGATTGTTGCCCTGCTCTCAATTTTATTGGGACGAATATTGTCATTTACTCGCCGTGTTAGTAGGGCATCAGTATTAGAATGGAGTTCTGGTATTGGTAGGTGTTGAAAGCTCGGCGTGTTATTTTAGCTTGTTTGTTCAGACGGAGTCTGGCGAGTTGGCATCATCGAGACAGAGTCTCTTGATAGCATATAGCGATAAAAGCAAGGACGTTGCTCGAAGCAACGTCCTTGCTTTAAACACTGCTCGCGAGAGACTCCGTCTCGACGCGCAAAACTAGCCAAACTATGTTTGGACACAAACCTACTAATCGAAACGGCCAGCCTTGCCATTTTTTGAGTGGTGATCGACTATTTTCACACACTGGAGGTGGTTGGAGATCAGTGGATACGGGTTGAAAGCTTGGAGAATTCCGGGATTGTTGATCGTTTTTTTTTGTTCAGACGGAGTCTGGCGAGTTGGTATCATCGAGACATTCCGCACTTGCTGCGGAATCGATAGCAGTAGTGGATAGCAGTGGTAGTCGCGGCAATGAGACGAAGTGGAGCGGGTACTGCAACAAAAAATGATCCAGGAATGATGGATTCGTTGGATTTGCATCGTATATTCCGCAGGTACACATTTTATAAATCAATCAATATTCGCCTGTATGGAAATTTTAAAAACACGTTTTAATGTATTATTTGCCCTGCTGGTAGGCGGGGGATTATTTTTTGGCTGCCAGCCCGCAGCGAGTGATGCGGAAGCCGGGGAGGAAGAGGAAATGGCTTATGAATACGATGAATCGATCGTATTGCCCGAAGGTTTTAAGGCCGTAACGGTCGTGGATAGCGTGGGGTATGGCCGGCACATTGTCGTGAATGATAACGGTGATATCTACATTCAGTTGAGGAGGCCGAAAGATGGATACAGTACGGCTGCTTTGCGGGATACAGATGGGGATGCTCGTGCGGATGTCATTGAATATTTTGGAAATCATCCGGGTACGGGGATCGATATCAAAAACAATTACCTCTACTGTTCTTCGGATTTGGCGGTGTACCGTTACCCATTAGTGGAAGGCCAGTTGTTGCCGGATACCACCAAACGGGAAATGATCGCTGGCGGTTTTATCGATCAGAACCAGCACGCTACGAAATCTTTTACACTGGACAATGACGGTAACTTGTACGTCAATGTCGGTGCACCTTCCAATGCTTGCATGGAGGAATTGAGAACGAAAGGCTCGCCGGGTATGGATCCTTGTCCGCAATTGGAAAGACAGGCCGGGATCTGGAAGTTTGATGCTAATACCTTGGACCAGGACCAGCAACAACACTCCACTCGTTTTGCGACGGGTATCCGCAATGCCGTGGCCGTAGAGTGGAATCCTATTACTAATTCGTTGTTTTCTTTGCAACACGGAAGGGATCAATTGCACCAGTTTTTCCCGGATATGTACGACCAGGAAAGAAGTGCGGAGTTGCCTTCGGAGGAGTTTTTCGAGTTGAATGAAGGGGATGATCTGGGCTGGCCTTTCTGCTACAATGATCATCAAATTGGCAAAAAAGTGCTGGCGCCGGAATACGGTGGGGATGGAGAGGAGCAAGGTCGTTGTGCCGATGTCAAAGCGCCTTTAGTCGCTTTCCCGGGACATATGGGGCCTAACGATCTGGTATTCTATACTGAAAACAGCTTCCCCGAAAAATATCAAAATGGTGCGTTCATCGCTTTTCATGGTTCGTGGAACCGGGCGCCGTTACGTCAGAAAGGTTATTTCGTCGTCTTTGTACCCATGGAGGGCAACCAACCAGCCGGTGATTGGGAAATTTTTGCGGATGGTTTCTCTGGCCTGGATTCTGATGAAGGGGAAAGAGAAACGGTTTACCGTCCTACGGGATTGGCGGTTGGACCTGATGGTTCAGTATATATTAGCGACTCGATGAAGGGAAAGATTTGGAAAGTGGTGTATACGGGGTAGTACGAGTTAAATGAGTTAGACGGGTTTGTACGAGTTTGTACGAGTTCAATGGGGTTGAACGCGCCTAACTTGTAAAACCTGTCTAACGCGTTCACTCGTTTATACAGCTTGGTCCAATACCTTTACTTTAATTTGAAAGTTGATTAGAATATCCTTTAAGAGTCTTATTTTTTAATTGTAAGTTCTTCCAATACAACCTGTCAGACTTTGTAAAGATAAATTTTGAATGGTAGATCGGAATTTTATTCCGATTAAACGGGCGCGGAATAACATGCCAAAGGCAGTCAAGAATTCCGCGGTACTAGTAGGTTAACCCGTAAAATATTCGGTTACAATCACTTCAAAGTACGCTTTGGTACGATCATTAGTAATGGTATGCTTACGTATTCTGCTTTGCATGATCATTTCACTGTTTTGGGAAACAAGCTGTTGGATCGGTTTGTCTATGGTATCGTTGCGATGTAAATGATGCCATTGAATGGCTGTCTTTTTTTCTTCTGTTGTGAATGGCTGGGATCGGCCATTTAAGATGACCGCACGGGCCGGGCTGGAGCCATCATCTGCTGTTTTGGCAGCCTTTTGCCCGTGCTGTTGGTCATTATTTAAAAAGCCATGAGTATTAGTCGGTCTGTGCATGTTTCATTCATTATTCAAGGACTATCTAGGCAGCCTCTTTTTTAGGAATAGCGATGAAATCTTCGATCACGATATTGGTCAATTGCCTTTTGATACCCTCCTTATCTTCGTATTGCCGGTAAGCGAGCTTCCCTTTTACGAGTACTTCGGTACCTTTTTTCAGGCTGTTGAAAGTTTTTTCGGCAATTTTGTCCCAGCCAATACAGTTGTGCCAGGTCGTTTTCTCGATCCATTCTCCTTTGCCGTTTTTGTAGGATTCGTTGGTGGCCAGGCTGAATCTGGCTAATTTGTTGCCGTTTTCTAAGTTTTTGAGTTCGGGGTCGATGCCTAAACGGCCTTTTAGGATGACGAAATTTTTTAAATTTTTCATGGTGTGTTAAGATTTAGGATTTGCTTTTGAGATCTTAGACGCTAGACGCTAGACGCTAGACGCTAGACGCTAGACGCTAGACGCTAGACG
>CAZHNG010000495.1:0-4064 GCA_964533785.1 uncultured Saprospiraceae bacterium
AGTATAAAATTTGCCGCTTGTAGCCGTTTGATGATCCCGCCGAACAAGTCTATTATTGTATAAGACTTTTGACGCTACCTGCCCACCCTGGCGGCCGCTGGCATCCACCTACCGTGACCGCTAGGTCGGCAGGTAGCAGGCGGGGACGCTAGATAGAGCAACAGTAACAATCTGATAATCAGTAGATAAATGCAAGTAAGACGATTATCCCGAAGTGCCTTTTTCAATTGATTATCAAAAACTTAGAATGTTGTGTCAAAAGTCCAATATTGTAAATGATGGATAAAAAACTCATTGCTATTCAAACTTTCTAGTGAGGGTATAACCTGGCGCCACGGCACTATATTTCTTACCCATAAATTATTGCATCCCACTTTATTCTTTGAACAAAATTTTTATTTAGTAAGACCCACTCCCCTCCTCTTCTGTCTTTTTATTAAAACACTTTTTCTAATTTCCTGTTTAATCAAAGAGTTTAAAAGGATTTGAGTGATATGGGAAAAAAGATCATCAAGAAGCATAATTTGACTGATCGCGACCGGGATCGCATAGTTGAAATGGCCTGGGAGGATAGAACAACCTTTGATTCAATTGAAGAACAATTTGGATTGTCAGAGTCTGAGGTTATAGATCTAATGCGTTATGAAATGAAAAGATCTAGCTGGAAGATGTGGCGAAAACGGGTGCAGGGCCGTTCTACTAAACACCGAAAGAAGCGAGGTGAAAACATAAACCGTTTTAAATGCAGCCGTCAAAAATCGATCAGTAACAATAAGATTTCCAAGCGCTCCTGAAGCATTAAAAAGGAACTTCCCAGTATTCAAGCGCCCACTCCTGCATATATCGTACTGCATTAGGAAGAACCCTATAAACGATTAACTCTGGGTTGTCAATAGAACCTAAGTAATGTTCCAACAATCTATTAGCTTCCCAAATCTTTTCTAGTAACGGTCGGTCTTCTAAAGTTTCTGCCACTCCGGTTATGCGTACCTGATTGTGTTCCTGGTCTAAGTAACAAAGCTCTACTTTAGGGTTATTTTGAATCTGTATCGTTTTTTGATAGGATTTTAAATTGGCAATGTAGACGGTAAAACCATCCACCCAAACGGGAGAGACGGGCCTCAATCTGGGTTGATCTTTATCCATTGTTGCCAGCATAGGAAAGCGGGCATTGTTCATTACTTCTATTGCCAGTGCCGGTAGTTGAGCCGGGTCGATAGGGGCAGGTTGAGGTTTGGGCATTTTTCCGAGAAAATTACAATTAAAAAGGAAATTTTCCCAATGAGGGTTTTACAATATTAATTGGGTCGGCAGTAACATTTTAGTTATCATTACAGCTATAAGTAAGATGATCTGACCATGCGTAATTTATTGTTAGTTCTGGTACTATTTCTATTAGTTGTCATTCCATTTTTAGTTTGGGGAGAATGGTTTTCGGCAATGTTTAGTGACCAGGCCGCTATTGAAACGTTAGAAGCTTACGGAAATTGGGCCTGGGGAATTGGGATACTATTGCTAATGGGAGACTTGTTTTTGCCCTTACCTGCAACTGTGATCATGTCTGCCCTTGGATTTATTTACGGCCCGGTCCTGGGGGGATTCATTGCTGCTCTGGGCAGTTTTTTTTCTGGACTGCTTGCCTATATTTTGTGTAGGACACTCGGCCAAAAGGTAGCCTTATATATTCTTGGAGAAAAAGATTTGGAAAAGGGCGGGCGGATATTTGCTCGCAGTGGAGGCTGGATGGTTGCGGTTTCAAGATGGTTGCCCGTATTTCCTGAGGTAATTGCCTGTATGGCAGGGCTTCACCAAATGAATTGGCGAAAATTTACTATCGCTCTTTTTTGCGGTTCGCTTCCTTTGGGGTTTGTTTTCGCGTATATCGGATTCGCAGGCACGGAAGCCCCTTTCTTTGCTCTTATTGTAAGTGCTGTTCTGCCTGTTTTTCTCTGGCTGATCGCTCAGTATTTGTTGCGTAGATTAAGCCGGCCTTTGGTCGATCAATAAGAGGTTTTATCTGTTTTAAAAAAAATACAAAGAGTAAGTATATGACAGAAGAACTAGATCAACTCCGGGAAGCCATTAAAGCTTCACCGAATAATGTACCGCTAAGGAAACTATACGCAAAAGCTTTAATGAAAGCCAAGCGTTACGAGGAGGCGGAATTGGAGTGGAAAGAAGCGATAAAACTATCCTCCGAAGATGTGCAGTTGAAAATTGGTTTAGCTAAGGCTTTCTACGAACAGGAAAAGACATCACTGGGGTTGGTCTTGATCGAAGAATTATTAAAATCCCAGGACCTACCAGGCGCGGAAGCATGGGTTATTTACGCAAAATTGTTGTTGCAAAGCCGTTCGGCAGAGGAGGCTAAAGAAGCTTATGAGAAAGCCATTCTCATCAATCCCGAAGCCAAAGATTCTTACCTTGAATCCGAAATAAATTTACAACTAAAACATAAAACCAAGCCTGAACCCGAAAAATTGACATTAGGAGGACATTCTTCGGTGGATAATGAAGAGGCGACAAGCGTTGAGTTTGAACGCCCTAAAATCAACTTCGAAGCGGTAGGAGGTATGGAACACGTGAAAGAAGAGGTTCGCATGAAAATAATATCTCCTTTGGAGCATCCTGAAATATATAAAGCGTATGGTAAAAAAATCGGAGGAGGGATATTATTGTACGGTCCTCCGGGCTGTGGAAAGACTCATTTGGCCAGAGCTACTGCCGGAGAGGTCAAATCTAATTTCATAAGTGTGGGGATCAGCGATATTTTGGATATGTACGTAGGCAACAGTGAAAGAAATTTGCATGCCATTTTTGAAAAAGCCCGTCAATTAAAGCCTTGTGTACTCTTTTTCGATGAAGCAGATGCGCTGGGGGCCAACAGAACGGATATGCGGAATAGCGCCGGCCGCCATTTGATCAATCAGTTTCTGGCTGAGCTAGACGGAGTAGAATACGATAATGATGGCGTTCTGATCTTGGCAGCAACCAATGCGCCGTGGCACCTTGATCCCGCTTTTCGTCGTCCTGGCCGTTTTGACCGCATCATTTTTGTTCCTCCCCCTGACGATAAAGCAAGAGAGGCTATTTTCCGGATTAAACTAACAAATAAACCCGTAGGTAAGATCAACCTGCAGAAGCTTACGAATAAAACGGTAGGTTTTTCCGGTGCCGACCTGGAAGCGATCATCGATATTGCAATAGAAAGTAAGCTCGAAGAATCCATACGCAAAGGACAGCCGGTCCCTATTGAAACGGCAGACCTGCTCAATGCGGTTAAAAAACATCGGCCAACCACCAAAGAATGGTTCCAGACGGCTAAAAATTATGCACTCTTTGCCAACGAGGCGGGGTTATACGATGAGATCCTAGATTATTTAAACATCAAAAAGTAATGCATGGTCGGATATTTGAAGAGTGCGGAGTTCTATTTAAGACAAAACCGGATTGAGGAGGCAGAACAGGAGTTACGGAAAGCTTTATCGGAAGATCCCAACGATGCTTACGCCATGGCTCTTTTGGCGAACTGTATGTTGGTGAAAAAGGAGGTGCCAGAAGCACAAAGTATGGCGGAACGGGCATTCGGCCTTGCGCCAAATTTCAGCTTTGTTTTACAAACCCTGGCCCGCTGCTATTTTTATAATCAGAACATCGAAAAGGCCCGCTGGGCTATCAGCGAAGGTCTCAGATTGGCACCTGATCAACCCGATTATTATCTATTATTGGCACAGGTAGAATTTTACCAGGAGAATTGGCAGGCAGCACTTGATGCTACGGAACAAGGCTTGGAAATTGATGCGGAGGAAGTGGATTTAATAAATTTGCGCGCCCAAGCCTTGATTAAACTCAACCGAAAGTCAGAAGCTGCCGCTACACTTGATTATGCCTTACACAAGGCTCCGGAAGATAGCTGGTCACATACCAATAAAGGCTGGGTGTCTATTGAGCAGGATAAATATGACGAAGCTATTGGGCAATTTAGAGAAGCCTTGCGATTAAATCCAAACAACGAAAGCGCAAAAACAGGTTTGAAAGAAGCCATCAAAGGAAAAAACTTCCTC
>CAZHNG010000496.1:0-4047 GCA_964533785.1 uncultured Saprospiraceae bacterium
ACACCATTTTATCCACTCGTTTTCAACTGTTTGTGGAAAAATGGCCAGACACTAATTAGTTTCGTGAACTTTGTTGTTAGGCGTAACGATGATGGAAATGAAATTAATCTGCTTTACGGAGTTTCCGTATTTGGATAAAGCAATATTACGGCTGAGTATATCTCCAACCTCTACCACAGAAATACCTCTTTGCATCGGTATTTCGTGCCAGATGATACTGTTAAAATAAAAGTCAGATTTTTGATACTTACTGCTCATAAAATACTTTTCTAATACAATTTAATGATTTTCTATCTATTAATCCAACGCTTAGTTGTCTCGGTGGTTGCCAGGTGGTCTTATTAACGGCTTTTCTCTAGCCTGATTTTCATTCTTTTAAGATAAGGGATTCATCAGCCCCCTAATGGGAATTCTTGGGCAATCATGGGAAAATGTCTTTGAGTTATAGCCTTTTGAATAGCGGAAAAGGTGGAACAGCGAGATAAAGGTCGAACAGCTAAGATGTTAGAATAATAGCACCGCTTCATCACTTTCCTTAAAAGCATTGCTGTTTTCAAGTTGAATGACCAGCGCATCAAAACTTTTCGGATCCAGTTGGTGCGTAAAAGCATGCGCACGATCCATCATACGCCTAAACCCATCGGGTTCCCGTTTATTCGTCAATCTTTTGAGGTTGAGCATATAGTCATCACGGTATACTGTAGGGATGATCAATTTTGATTGTCCGGCTTTGACCAGCTCGGCGTTCATCATAATCCGGGCAATCCGCCCATTTCCATCTTTGAAGGGATGAACCTCGCTCACTAAAAACATCATGTAAATTGCTCTGGGTAGGCCGATAGGTAGCGATTGAATCAACTTAAATCCAACTTTTAAGGTACCAACCACCAGTTTAGGTTCTACGAAAAAAGTATTGCCAGCACGGTTCGCCTTTTCTTTGAAAAACCCCGGAGCCATGTCCGGACGGCCTTGCATTACGATTCGGTGACGAGCTCTTAGTAAGTCTAAAAATCGCTCAGGGGTTTTCGCCACCTTCTGCATTTCCTTTCGGCTTTGACAAATCTGATAAGTCCCTAGAATATCATGAGAATCTCCGCTCCGATTGGTGATAATTCTGCCTTCCAGCAAAATTTCTTTGGCTTCCTCCACCATAAAGGTGGTACCTTCAATATAATTTGAAAAGTAACTTTCGAAAAAAGCGATCAATTTGTACGCAGCAGGATTACGCGTCTTTTCAGGACGATCAGGAAAGGAAGCCTCTCTTAATGCCGCAACTAGTTGTTGAAAAAGGTCCAACCGCGATGCATCATAAGGTTCCCCAAAAGCCTCTGCGGCAGCAATGGGAGACTGAAGGATTTTTGACGGCTTCGTCGTCAGTATGGAACCGATGATTTGGTTAAGCTTTTTGAATGCCTTTTCCCAGCCTAAAGTTTCGGCGATAATACGAGCCCTATCCCTTAAATCATTTAAAGCTGCTTCCCCTCTGGTTTGTAGAAAAACCACCAATCGTTCCTCGAGGACGGACTGATCTACCGTTCTACGCTCCCCTTCAACTTTTCGTGCCGGCAGCAGGTTTTCTAAGCAAGCCCGTTCTAAACTGGAGGCGTACAATTCATCATAAATCAGCTGATCATCCTCCAACGGGCCGGGACCTTTGGTCATCCTTACCGTCAACCCCGGCCATTGATACACCCTTCGTTGTTTTCCCGTCAGATAATAGTTCCCCATAGGAGATGGCTTAAACTCTAAAGCAGAACGGTGGGAAAGTACCGAACCAGGAAAGAGGTGCGACATTAACAACAAGCTATTCCTGCGCACAATCACTTCGTCCGTATCCTCAAAGTTAGAAGTATATACCCTGGGCATAATCGATCGGATCAGCTTTTCTTTCTTCAATTGAGCGATTTGCTGTGATTGAACCACATCACTCGATCCAAAGATCAATTCCGGTAGTTCGCTCCTTTTTAATTTTTTGCGCATAAATCGATCTTTTCGCTCAATTTACTTAAATTTTTGCGCATAAAATGGGCTATTTGTTAATTTTATGCGCGTAATTAGTTCAACAGGTCCAGTAGATGATTGAACTTTTACAGTCACTATACCTGGTGGTATTTAGTTTTTCCGGCAGTAGCTTTGGACATTCTTTTCCATGGCAACTACGTTTTATGTAACTGAAAATAGGTCGATTAGCCTTTATTAAAAGGCATGTAGAGGTTAGCAGAATAATAGATCAACTCCATTCTGATCCTTTAACACCCTAAATCCTTTTTCCCAAACGATCTTCAAATATTTCGATGACTTCAGCCCATTCAGCGGTATACTCCAAGTAATTTCCTGGATGAGCACGATAAATTTCAGCTTGTGATCGTGCGGTGTCTATCAATTTTTTGGAGAATATGCTACCCAGAAAGCAATCTGTAAATGAAAGGAACTGCGACCTGATATGGTCTTGCACTTCGCTTGCATAGTAACTGGCCGGTTCTTCTAATGCTTCCCAATCAACATTCGTCCCCATCTCAATGATCCGTAATGCATTCAAGGCAGATAGCAAGTCCCCGATTATACAATAAGCCTGTAAGTCCAACAAAGATTGGTGGAGCATATCTCGATCTATCAAATCACAAAGGTAGCGGGAATAATCCTCGGCAATAGGATCTATTTCAAAAAGTACCTGCCAGCGATATTTTCGGATCTTGAGGTGCAGTTTTTCAATTTCCGCTTCCATCTTTGGTATGCTAAGGGTAATATTGTCAACGGGTGGATCTATGTACGCGCTGAAAGACGCACATAAGACACCATCCATCGTAAATAACTTTCTGAGATATTGCTCTTGCAGCTCTTTTGGAGCCTTTGTGAAAACCAGTTCGTAGAAATCCGCGAAAGGAGATGATGAAGGCATTGGAAATAGGATGTTATATTTTCAGTTCCGTCAAGATCTAAAAATTCTAATGTGATTCAAAATGGCGCTCATAAATCTAAAAAGGGAACTCCATATGTTTGGGCTTCAGAACTTCATAAAGCCCTTGGTTTATCTTCGCGTTTTCGGGACTGGTTTCCTAAAATGTTGGCGTATGATTTTGAAGAGAGAGTTGATGTGGTATTCAATAATGATATTAGATTCTTTTGGTTTTTGCCTACTTTTGATCATTCGATAATTATTGTGGAGGCTGAGTTCACCAAAACATAAAATCAAATGATGCCCTAGACTTGCGCTATGAATGGATTGTTAAAGGTAGCGAAGGCTACATCACGAAATTAGAACAATTACATCTTAAGAGTTATTTTACAAGAAGGGAGGCCCGTAAGGAAGGATGTCTGTTATTCTTGCCGCCTGGGAATAAAGTAGGCATGTCACAAGCAGAATGGAGAAAATTGTTAAAGGAAATAAATGGAATATAATTTAACGGCAGATAGGGAGTTTTTCATCTCGTCAATTGGTGGAATAGGTGATGTCTCCGACCTCCTGATCACGCAGTATACTTTTAACCATAATATTAAGCTCGCCGATTATGGTAGCGGTGTTAGGCGAATTTCCTTTTTTGCTTTAACCTATGACAAAGATGATCCAGCCTTTCACAAAGCTTCCTGGTCTTATGATCCCCATAAAAAGGAAATAAAAGGCACCCTACCCTTGGACTTTCATAAAGCCTCTACTTTCGTTGACCAAGCCGCTCAGAGACTTATCGCAGAAGTTTTATTTGAATTGTTCGATAAAGTTAAAGATCAGATTGAAGATTTTGATTTTGAGGGTTTGAAGAAAGCAATGCTACAAGCAATAGTTGATAACCCCTCATACGCAGAAAAAACCGGATTTCGAGTTTACTCGGATTATGATATTCCAACCGGCGATTTACCGGAAATTGCAGCCTACATAAATCCAGCCCGGTATGGTAATTTTGTGAAGAAACTATTCGTCACCCTATCTTTCTTTAAGAAGACGAAGTACGTTGTAGACGACCCTCAACATTTTGATAAAAACAAGCAAGGTTTATACTTAGGCTGTTCAATCTGTGCCCCCTTTAGTACCAGCGTTTTTCAGCTCTTTTG
>CAZHNG010000497.1:0-4011 GCA_964533785.1 uncultured Saprospiraceae bacterium
TTAATTGCTGCCAATGGCAATTTCTGCGGGACGCCGATGCTTTGGCATCGCCTGCGTTTTTTGCCTCGCTCAGCATAAAATTTGCTTCACTTTCGCTCGTTCATGACCCGCCGAACAAGCCTATTAGATATCTTTGATTGCAAAGTAGCAAGATCTTCAAAATACTGTTGGTAATTTAAAGTCTCATTATCAAATGAGATTTTATTGTATTGACTCCATCTTACCTTTTTGCACAAACGGATCAAAAAGTCAACCTTTCTTTTCAATCTACTCCGGCAGTGGATGTTTTTAAATACCTTGAATTCAATTATCCCATAACGAACCTATAAATTGGAGAAAAGTCCTTTAATTCTACAAAACTGATAATTAAGCATGAAGCGAAAAATTACTCTAGGAGAATTCATCATACAACAACAGTCCGAATATCCTGAGGCTAAAGGAGAAATGAGTCAACTCCTTTCCGCCTTGATGGTTTCCGGGAAAATCATCAACAAACAAGTCCAGCACGGTGGATTAACCGAGGGGGTCCTTGGTTCTTCGGAGGCGGAGAACGTACAAGGAGAAACTCAACAAAAATTGGATATCCTTGCTAACAATATCATCATTGAAGCTTTTGAACAGCGCCAGGAGGTCTGTGGTATCGCCTCTGAAGAGAATGAAAAAGTAGTGATTTTGGAAAAAAAGTACAAAGAAGTAGGCAAATATGTTTTGCTTATTGACCCACTGGATGGATCTTCAAACATTGATGTTACTGTTTCGGTAGGAACGATTTTTTCGATTTACCGGCGGGTTACCCCGGAAGGTTCAGAAGCAATGCTCAAAGATTTCTTACAACCGGGGTGCAAACAAGTTGCTGCCGGATATATCATCTACGGGTCCTCTACTATGATGGTATATACTACCGGAAATGGAGTTAATGGATTTACGCTCGATCCTAGTAGTGGCGTGTTTTTTCTTACCCACCCCAATATCCGTATTCCTGATTCAGGACCTTATTATTCCGTAAATGAAGGAAAAATGCACCTATTTCCTGATAAATATCAAGCTTATATAGAGTCCTGTAAAGTGCAAATACACGAAAAGGACTTTCTCGTAGATTGTAGATACACAGGTTCTTTAGTTGCTGATTTCCATCGCAGTCTGTTGAAAGGAGGCATTTATTTGTACCCTCCGAGTATTTTCCATCAGAATGGAAAACTGCGACTATTGTACGAGTGTAATCCTCTTGCTTTACTATGTGAACAGGCAGGAGGGAAAGCCACTAACGGGGAAAGCAAAATCTTGGATATCCAGCCGACGGAGTTACATCAAAGATGTCCTCTTGTGATTGGTTCGCCCAAAATGGTCGAACAGTTTGAGCAATTTAGTTGATAGAATTGTCTAGTGTTGTATTCAAATTGGAATCCTGCCTTCTGAATCAAGGTGACACCTTCTGGCAGGTGTCACCTCACGTTACATCATACAACTTCTACCGTACCTTGATACTCTTCCACCAATTGCTGCTGTACATTTGCCGGTACCGGACTGTATTCTGCGAAAGTTTTCCGGAATTTCGCCATACCGTGACTAATCGCCCGTAAGGTGGAAGCATATCGGTAAGTTTCCGCAAGGGGTATTTTAGCCATTACTTTTTGGTAATGCCCTTGCGCATCGACGCCCATAATCATAGCACGCCGGGTTTGCAGGTCGCCCATTACGTCGCCCATTACTTCGTTGGAACAGAGTACTTCCAGATCGTAGATGGGTTCCAGCAATTGGGGAGCTGCCTTAAGAAACGCTTTTTTGAAAGCCTGCTTACCAGCGATCATGAAAGCCATATCGTTGGAGTCGACGGAGTGCATTTTGCCATCGTAAATACATACGCGAACATCCTGGCAGGGAGAACCGGAAATGGGACCTTCTTCCATCTGCTGCATGATCCCTTTTTTGATGGCGCTGGCGAAATTGGCATCAATAGAGCCTCCTACGATACACCAGTAAAAGGCGAGTTTGCCGCCCCAGGATAGGTCTTCAATATCGGTATTTCTGACGTTGAGGCCGGTAGGATCGGGCATGTCATCGTAGTAAGGTTCTACTCTAAGATGGACTTCGGCAAACTGTCCCGCTCCACCGGATTGTTTTTTGTGGCGATAATGCATATCGGCAGCGGTTGTGATGGTTTCACGGTAAGAAATTCTGGGTTTCATAAAATGAACATCCAGGTTATTGAGCAGTTCCAAGCGGTGTTTGACCAAGTCGAGGTGCATTTGCCCTTGTGCGTGCAGTAAAGTTTGTTTGAGCATGGCATTTTGCTCTACGGTTAAGGTAGGATCATCTTCCGCCAACTGGAATAAAGCTTTCATTAATTTTTCCATTTCCGATTTGCTCGGTGGTTGGATGGCGACCCTTACTTTAGGTGCGGGGAAATGCATTGGAGTTATACGTAGGGTAGTACCTTTGGTATTGAGGGTATTGTTGGTATGAGTATCTTTCAGCTTAACGGTTACGCCAATGTCGCCGGCGTTCAGTTGAGCAGTAGTTGTCCGTTTGTGGCCATTGGTGAGGTAGAGGTGGGCAAATCGTTCGCTTTCTCCCGTTTGCTGGTTAAGGAGTTCATCGCCTTCCTTGAGGGTGCCGCTATAGACTTTGAAGTAAGCTAGTCTGCCGACTTTTGGCTCAGAAGCGGTTTTAAAAATGAAAACGGAAGTAGGTTGTTCCATAGCGCATTTCAAGGTTCCGCCCTCTTCCAGCGGAGCAGGTGGGCGTTCTGCCGGCGAGGGACAAATATCGTTGATAAAGCCCATCACCCGGCCGCTCCCCATGTTGTTTACCGATGAACAGCAAAATACCGGAAATATCTCCTGGTGTGCGATGGCGATCCGCAATCCTTCTTTGAGCTCTTCTTCACTGAGGTTCCCTTTTTCAAAGAACAATTCCATTAAGTTTTCATCGTTTTCGGCTGCAGCTTCTACCAAAGTGTTGTGGAGTTGTTGAACGCGGGGCATTTCTTCTTCCGGAATGGGGTGTTTTTCCGGGCGGCCTCCTTCGGGCGGAAATACGTACATCACCATTTGTAGGGCATCGATAATTGAATTAAAACCAGTACCCTGGTTATAAGGATATTGCACTAAGGTCACCTTATGTCCAAACCTTTCTTTGGCTTGCTCCAGTGTCAGGTCAAAATTGGCTTTATCCTGGTCCAGGTGGTTGATGACAAATAGTGCGGGGGCCTGAAATTTTTCGATGTATTCCCAAATCAGTTCCGTGCCGACCTCAACACCATTTTTAGCATTCAATAACATAACCGCCGTATCCGCTATTTTTAAGGCAGAAATCACTTCACCTACAAAGTCATCCGCTCCGGGCGTATCCAACAAATTAATCTTCGAATCTTTCCAATCGGCGTGCATCAGCGCTGTAAAAATGGAATTGCCTTTTTCGTGCTCTATCCGGGCAAAATCGGAAACCGTATTGTGATCTTCAATGCTACCGCGACGCGTAAGGGCGCCAGCCTCGTAAAGCATGCATTCGGCAAAAGTGGTTTTGCCCGATCCGGAGTGGCCCAGCAGGGCAATATTGCGGAGGTTTTTCGTTTGAATGCTCATAAGCTATTTGTTTTTTTAGGAAGGAACAAATGTTTATTTCATGAAAAACATAAAAATTAGAATAAAATACGAAGAATGATTGATTCGTCAAAATTATTAGGGAGCAGGTAGGGCTCGAATTCACTTTCAGAGCGAAGTCCATAGCCGTCAGGCTAAGAGTTAATTTATCGTATCGAGTAAAAAACTCTTGAAATCTTTAATTTTTCGAGACTTTGTCTCTTAAAATTTTTACCGAACCCCGCCTACCGTGGCCGGTATGGCCGGCCATAGCCGTCCACGTAGGGCCGCCACGTAGGGCCCGTAGGGTCTGGGCAGGTTAAGCGTTAATTTGTAGTATCGAGTTAAAGAACTCTTGAAATCTTTAATTTTTCAAGACTTCGTCTCTCAAAATTTTTATTGAACCCCGCCTACACCTAAGGATTTCGGC